>WAMS01000030.1 GCA_015522195.1 Geoglobus sp.
CCGGCAAGAAGGGTCATCATCAGGGGAATGAGAAGGTACGAATCGGGAATGGGGAACGTCCTGATTGGAGTTGGAGAGTACAAGCAGATGGCAGGCAGAGCAGGAAGGCCTGGACTTGATGATTTCGGAGAGTCAATTATATTCTGCAAGTCAAAGACTGAAGCGCTGAATTTCATTGACAGGTACATTCTTGGAGAGCCTGAGAGGATAACATCAAAGCTTGGGGCAGAGAACCATCTCAGGTTTCACACCCTCTCAGTAATTTCAGAGGAAATAGCAAACACAATGAATGAAATTGAGGAGTTCTTTTCATCGACCTTCTTCGCATACCAGAATGAATTCACGCTGAGGTGGGAGATACAGAGAATCGTAATCCAGCTGAGCAACTGGGGATTTGTGAATGGAGATGAAGTTTATGCAGCAACAGAAATCGGAAAGATGGTGTCAAAGCTATACATAGATCCCCTTTCTGGATTCATCTTCAAGGAAACCGCTAACAGATATTCACAGCTCTCAGATATGGCAGTGCTTCATCTTCTGTGCAGGACTCCGGACATGGAACATCTCTACCTCAGAAAAAGCGATACGTGGATTGAGGAGGAAGCTGAGCATTTCAGAGATGAGCTGACTTACTTTCCATCCCATTATTCCTCAGAGTACGACTGGTTTCTGAGGGAGTTCAAAACAGCTCTGATGCTCTACGACTGGATAAATGAGAGGGATGAGGATGTTATATGCTCCAAGTACAGCATCGCTCCCGGAGATTTGAGAAGGATTGTTGAAACGGCAGAATGGCTGATGCATGCTTTAACAAGAATTTTCGAATTTTACGGCAATCCTTTGGCAGCACAGTGCGGAAAGCTTGAGGAGAGAATAAGATTTGGAATAAGGGATGAGCTTGTCGAACTTGTCAGGCTCAGATGGGTTGGAAGAAAGAGGGCAAGAAAGCTCTACAATGCAGGAATAAAAACGGTGGAAGATTTATTAAACAACAGAAAAACTGCAGAAGGACTCATAGGTAAGCGAATTGTTGAGAGAATAGTTTCACAGCTTGAAGCTGACGGAAAAGTAAATAATTGAATACATTCTCAAGAATCTTAACAGTTTCATGGAGGTGAATCTGTGATTGAGAATGACTTTCTTCTGGATGATGAAATAGCTGAGCTCAGAAACGAGGTAAAGGATTTCGTGAACTCTGTTAATCCCGAGCTTCTGAGAAAAATGGACAGAAATGAAATCGACTACCCCTTTGAGTTTGTTAGAGATGCAGGAAAAAGGGGATTGCTCGGTCTGAGATTTTCTGAGGAGTATGGCGGCAGAGATCTGAGCTGGCTTGCTGAAAGTGTGGCGGTTGAAGAAGTTGGAGTGCTTGGAATGGGGCTGGGATGTGCTTACTCAATGGTGAGCATTGTTGGTGAGGCAATTTACAGCTTTGGACAGGAGTGGCAGAGAGAGGAGTTTTTAAAGCCAATGATAAAAGGCAAAAAGATCTCTGCTGAAGGGCTTACTGAGCCAAGAGGAGGGAGCGACTTCTTTGGAACAACAACGAGGGCTGAGAAGAAGGGGAATAAGTGGGTTCTCAATGGAGTCAAGAGGTTCATTGCTGGCGGAAAGGTTGCGGACTTCTATCTTATTTACGCAAGAACCGACCCAAAGGCCCCGGGTCACAAAGCCATGACAGCATTTCTTGTTGAGAGAGACATGGGGGTTGAAATAGAAGATTTGCACAATCTGATGGGATTTAGAGGCATGGGAACCGCAAGAATCGCTTTCAACAATCTTGAAGTGCCGGATGAGTACAGGGTTGGAGAGGTAAATGGTGCGAGAGTGATTTTTAACAGAATGATGGTTCCTGAAAGGCTCACCTCTGCAGCTGGAGCTGTTGGACTGGCAAGGGCTGCGATAGAGACTGCAATGAGATATTCAGCAAAGAGGAAGGCTTTCGGAAGGAAGATAAGGGAGTTTCAGGGTGTCAGCTTTAAGGTTGCAGAGAGCATAGCAAAACTCGATTCTGCGAGAGCTCTGGTTTACACGGCAGCAAGGGCTGTTGATGAATACGATGAAGGAAAGAGCAAGATGGATCCAAGAAGGCTTGTCAGCGAGGCAAAGATGATTGCAACAGACTTTGGCTGGGAGATTGTCAACAATGCGATGCAGATTCTTGGCGGGATTGGCTATACTCAGGTTTACCCGATTGAAAGAATGCTTAGGGACATGCGTTTAGCCCCGATATGGACAGGAAGCAATGAGATAATGAAGTTACTGATTCAGCATGAAGCCTACAGGATGCTGGATCTTCCATCAAATGAAAGGGATTATGAAAAAGATGCAATGGACTGGTATAAAGAATTTGAAAAGGTTTATGAGTAAGTCTTTTCCATTTTCCCATCGTCTGGAAGAATCAACGTGAAGATAAACGCAGAGAGCACAACCGCAGTTAAGAAGGCAAAGTAAGCCTTTGCACTGTAGATGAAGTATGGAGCCATGAACATGAGAAAAACTGAAATTGCCCTGCTTACAAGCCCTACAAATCCTGTTGCGCTTCCCTGAATATTTTTCTCATGAAACTTCCCTATCCAGTCCATTATAAGTGGATATGCTGGAAGCATTAAAAGTCCAGATAGCGCGAGAAACAGAAATACAAGGATCTTTGACTGTATGAAGATCAGAATACCAAAGAATACTGCAATTAAAGGAACTATGCTCCTCATATATCTTGTTCTCGCATTTCTTCCTGCAATAATTCCGGGAATAAATGCCACTCCTGCCAATCCAAGCACAATGGAGATGGCAACAGCATCTCCAGCAATTTCACCGAGGTTGACTGTTTCCAAGGCAGGCTGAAGCCATGTTGCGAGGTTGTCAAAAGCTGCAACACCGAGACCAAGTATAATGCCTATGAGCCAGAGGTCTCTCCTTCCAACAACATCTGAAAGGCTTATTCTGCCTATCTCTCCACCCTCAGACCTGAGGTATTTAACTCCTGAGATGAACATCAGAAATCCCATAAGTGAGAGTATTGCAGATGGCAGAATTAGACTGAATATCCCACCTGAGCTGTAAAGCTCGTAGCCTGTCAGGAGAGCAAAAACTGTGCCGAGATACATGGACAGGCTCAGCACAGAAATGATAACAGATCTTCTTTCTTCATAGAGTCTTGAGGCAAAGGGAACAAAGCCATTTAGCAAAAAAGGCTGACCAACAGCAGCCAAAAGCTGGCATACAAGAAGCCAGTAGTAGCTGGAAAAGGTAATCAGCCTTCCTGCACCTCCAAGCAGGGTCATTAAAGCACCAAAGAACAGCCAGAACCTGAAGTTCCTGTCGAGAAGTATGCCTGATGGAACTGTCAGTATCAGAAAGAAGAGTGGATACGTGACTGCAAGATACCCGATGTATTCAGCCCTAACTCCGATATCCGATGCAACCAGGGTGACTGCTGGAGAGAATGTGACCCACACTGCCTGGGATGCAAAGGTTATCAGGATGAAACCAACCAGAATGACGTGCTTTTTCAGCCGTACCACCTCACAACCATCTCCTTGACTATTTCATTTGCAATGCTCACATCAAGCTGTTCAAGCAGGAGAGGTGCAAGACTTGAGTCTATTCTGCCCGCCTCAAACTCCTTCAGCAGCTCCTCAAGTCTTCCTTCTGCAAGTCTTTTCAAAAGCTCATCGGGATTTATTGATGCTTTCTCATTCACAGCCTCTCCTGCGTCTCTGAGAAACTCATCTGCAACATCATGATGGATGGGGGATACTGTCAGGTGTATGTTTGGAGGTATGCTGTATTTCTCAACCCCCTTCTGCAGATGGAAGTGCCAGCCTTTCCTTCTCATTCCCTCCATGAAACCTATGATGTCAATGCTTTCATTGTAGAGAGAAAGAACCTGTGACTCCACACTTGCGATGCTCTCAAATCCGAGCTCTCTCATCCCTTCATAAATTCTGTTTCTGGCTGAAAGAACCTTTCTCGCGAGATTGAGGTATCCATCCTCACCCAGATATTTTATTACCGCGTAAGCTGATGCAAGTGGCCCGACGGATCTTGATGAAAGAACTGCAGGATTCACAAAGACATAGCCTGGATTTGAGGTATCAACAAACATTGACTGCTTTTTGAGCTCAGCATCTCTGAAAATAACTGCAGATGCGCCTTTTGGAGCATAGCCATATTTGTGGGCATCTATGGAAATTGAAGTAACCCCGTCAACACTGAAGTCAAATCTCTCTACCCTCTCACCGAGCCTTTCAAAGAACGGAAGGATGAAACCTCCAAGACAGGCATCAACATGACACAGAATGCCGTTATCCATTGCAATCTCGGCCATCTCTTTAACTGGATCTATCGTGCCAAAGGGCCAGTTTGGAGCTGAAACAGCGATTAAAGCTGTTTTTTTGCTTACAGCTGAACTGACAGCATCAGCATCAGCTTTCATGTTCTCATCAACATCAACCATTCTGACCCTGAGATTGAAGTAATGGGCTGCCTTCAGAAATGACGGGTGTATTGTGAAGGGAACAACCATCTCAGGAGTTTCATTTCCATGAATTTTTCTGAAATTATCTCTTGCAGCCAGAACAGCAAGCAAAATGCTCTCTGTCCCACCATATGTGAATGTTCCCGCAGCACCGCTGTCTGCATTGAGCAGTCTCTTGCAAAATTCAATAACTTCCTTCTCAAAGAATATGGCACTTCTGAAAACTGTAAAGTCAAGTATGTTTTTGTTGTAGAATCTTTTCAGGGCGTCAAGGGCCATTTCACGAAGCTTTTTGTCTCCTGTTTCGTATATGTAAGCAAACAGCTTTCCGGATGCTGAATCAAGATCATGCCTCTCAACCTCATCAAAAATCGAATCCAGTTCATTCATGAAAAATTATTGAGTTGAGGCAGATATAAATTTGTTGAAGGTCAGCACAAACTTATTAACCCCTTTATAACAATCATGACCGATGTCTGATTTCACGCTGAAAGAGCTTGCTGAAATTCTTGTGGCAATCAGGGTCAAGCTTATTAGAATTTTCATAATCATAGCTGTTGCATGGTCAGTTTCGTTTTTCTCAATTTCCAATTTGATAATTGAAAGAATAAAAATTGACCTGCTTCCAGAGGGAGCAGAGGTGATCTACAGAGCACCTCTGGAGGGGATGATTCTAAAGCTCAAAATATCGCTGATTATCGGTTTTCTTGTGGCTCTCCCATACATTGTATATCTGGTTTACAGAACCCTTAAAGACAGAACAGAGATCCTCTCAAACTTTGAACTTTCAAAGTCACAGGCAGTAATTTACGGAACTGTATCTGCAATTCTATTTGTTCTCGGAATTACTTATGGTTACAAACTCATGCTTCCAATATTCCTCCAGTTTCTTTACGAGTCAGCAAGAAGCCAGGGGGTTCTTGCCCTCTACTCACTCTCTGATTTCATCAATTTTATTGTGCTGATGCTGGCGATATTCGGCGTGATATTCCAGATGCCTCTGTTCATGTACATTCTGGTTAAGAATGAAATAGCAAGCCTTGATGTGTTCAAATTCTACAGAAGACATTTTTATGTTGCTTTTTTTACGGTTGGTGCGATAATAACACCTCCTGATGTTTTCACGCAGCTCATGGTTGGTCTGCCAATGATTCTGTTTTTTGAGATAAGCATTCTGATAGTCAGGGTTTTAACATGAGGTTCTCAGTTCCAGAAGCACAACCCCGGTCATCTGAATTTGTTCAGAGAACGGTTGCGTCTTTCAATCTGTCCAGCCTCAAAAAACAACAGTAATATTGGCTACCCATAATATATATTAACCAAAACTCCGTTCTCAAAATCGGGGGCTCGTAGCTCAGAGGCAGAGCGCCGCATTCGCAATGCGGAGGCCCCGGGTTCAAATCCCGGCGAGTCCACTTTGAATTTTTTATAGGATCGTTTTTCAGATCGGCAACCATTCTCGGTATGACATTCAATATCACAAGTGTTTATATACTCCAACATCTCAGATTTTAATGCGATGAAATCAGTCATTGACAACCCGATTCTGTACAATATCCTGAAAATTCTTGCGAATTCAGATATGCCTCTCGGAGCAAAAAGTATATCGGAAAAACTCTACAAAAGGGGATTCAGCGTTAAAAAGGAGACAGTACAGTACTATTTGAGAATGCTCGATGAACTCGGGATGACACATAAGAAAGGACTTGCAGGAAGGATTATTTCGGAAAGAGGAATTGAAGAGCTGAGAAAAGGAATGATAAGGGAGAGAATAGGATCTTTTATAGAAATCAGAGAAGAATATGCCTACAACGCCAACTTTGACCCAAACATGGGAGAGGGTTTGGTGAGCCTAAACGTAGGTATTGTAAAGGAGGAAGATCTTACCAGATCGCTAAAGCTTGTCAAAAAATGCATTGATGCCGGATTTGCAATAAGTCCGCTTGTGAAAATATACGAATCCGGAAATGGAAGGGTGGATGTTCCTGATGGGAAGGTTGGAATAGGTCTTGTAAGCACATCTGTTATTGATGCTGCGCTCATAGGGAGCAGAATAAGCACCACACCAACCTTTGCAGGGATTCTGCAGTATCTCAGTTACAGGCCTGCGAGATTTGTTCATGCAATATCTTACTACGGATCAACCTTGGACCCTGTAGATCTGTTTATCAAAAGTGGAATGTGTAACGTCAGAGACGCTGTGGAAAAGGGTTACGGGACAATTCCAGCAGATGTGAGGGAAATACCGCTCATACTCAGAAATAAAGCTGTGGAAGTTCTTGACAGGCTGGATAAGATAGGCATAAATGGAGCTGTATATGTGAGCGGAGCCGAAAATGATGCTCTCGGAATACCTGTGAGCAACTACAGGTCAGGTGTTGTTGTGATAGCCGGCTCCACACCACTTGCATATCTGCTTGAAAAAGGCTTTAATATAGATATAAGGATTCTCGCTTCCTTTGAGAAGTTTGGCAGGCTTCAAAATATCGAGGATGCGATCTAAGGTCCTTTTCTCTCCTGATTTATTATCGCAAATTTTATATACCTTCAATGGTTTCAATATTTTTAAATCAATGCGGTGTTTTCGATGATTGGTGTGGCTGGAAGTTTTGATTTTTTGGAGTCGGTAAGAGTTTGGATGAGCACGTCTGAGGTGATTCGATGAGATTAAAAGCGTATGTAGCAGTGTTTTTGGTTCTTGCCATTGTCGTTGCAGTTTCTGGCTGTGCCCAGGAAGAGAAGAAACCGGAAGCAACACCCACACCGGCACCTGAAAAGACAGAGGGTGTAAAGATTCCCAAAACAGAGGATGGAAAATATGTTGTAACAATATATACCGGATCCGGACCCGGTAGTGTTTATTTTGCCGTTGGATCGATGTTCGCAAAGGTGCTGAACAAAAAGAGTGACATGATCTATGCCAAGGGTGTTACAAGCGGTGCAAGCGTTGCCAATGCCAAGGCAATAGGCAAGGGAGAGGCTTTGGCAGCAATAATCCAGAATGATGTAACATATTACGCATGGAACGGAAAGTTTCAGTTTGAAGGAAAGCCTGTCAAAGAGCTGAGAGGAATCGGAACACTCTACCCCGAGCCTGTGCAGATCGTTGTGAGAGCTGACAGTGACATATACACTCTCGATGATTTGAGGGGCAAGAAAGTTGTTGTCGGTGCTGCAGGAAGCGGTGTGGCGGCAACCGCAGAAAGGGTTCTGAAAGCTGCCGGAATATGGGATGATATCGATCCTGTGTACCAGACATTCAGCGAGGCCGCTCAGAGTCTTGTTCTCGGGCAGGTGGATGCAGAGTTTACGGTTATCGCCTATCCAGCTCCTGCAATTGATCAGATAGCCGTCAAGGTGCCTGTGAGACTCCTGCCCGTTCCGGATGAGGTTGTTCAGAAGCTACACGATGAAGGATATCCGTTTTACGTTAAGGTTGTAGTTCCTGCCGGGACATACAACGGACAGGATGAGGATGTGCAGACCATAGCTGTCAAGTCCACCTTTGCTGTACACAGAGATCTGCCGGATGAAGTTGTTTATGAGATGACCAGGGTTCTCTATGAGAACACAGATGAACTTGCAAAGGCACATCAGGTTGCGAAGCAGATAGATATGAACGGAGCATTTGAGGGATTGATGATTCCACTGCATCCAGGTGCTGTGAAGTATTACGAGGAAAAAGGAATCTCAGTTCCCGCAGATCTAAAACAGTGAGGTGCTTCTGGTTGAGTAAAAAAAAATATTTTTTATTTTTGTTTTTATCCGTCTCTGTTCTTTACGTGATTTTTCGACCTGTTTACGTTCTTGAAATCTCCTTCAACAATCATTCTGTGCTTATTCCTCTTGCATCCACCCTCGTTCTTTCGGTCCAGTACACTCACAGTGTATCGCTAACCGAGGTTGTGGATGTTTACCGGATCAACAAAACCGGAATATATGCTGTAGAGGAAAGATGGAAGGATTCAATGGCCGGGCAACCTCTAAATGGTGAGATAAAAAACGGATATTTTGTTAAGAGGATGGGAAAGAACCTGGGTACTGAATGGAGATACTGGTTCATAGGTGAAAACGAATTTGAGATTGTGGTTGATGACAGAACAGTATTTGTGCAGCCAGATGAAGATGGAACTCTGAATTTCCAAATAAAGCAGATCCCAAATTACATGCTGATTGCCCCTTCATTGAGGTGATGTAATGGCAGGTGACATAATGGAAGAGGTTGAAAAGTACATCGCACTTGAAAGAACGCGAACACTCTCCAGAAAACTTCTTCTTATTGTTAAAATAGCTGCCATCCTTATTGGAGTTTACGAGGTCCTGTTCATTTTCAACTTCACCTACTCAATTTACGATATTTTCTCAAGACTCGGATTGAAAATTTCACTGCTGCGACTGGATTTTCAGGATAAGCAGGGGCAGGCTTTCATCCTTGCAATGATTTTGGTGATAGCCTTTCTCAGATATCCGGTCAGAGATAAGGAGAAATATCTGAAGAACGTGCAGATTTACGACTGGTTGCTGATAGGTCTAAGCATTCTCAGCATGTTCTACATGTTCTACCGCTTTCCCACGTACATGGTATTTTATGATGTCAACACC
>WAMS01000031.1 GCA_015522195.1 Geoglobus sp.
GATATGGTAAGTGAAGGTGAAGTGATTGAAAAACTGAAGAAAGTTGTTGATCCTCACACAAGACAGAATGTGTGGGACATGGGCCTTATTGAAGATCTTGAGGTATCGGAGAACGAGGTCAGTCTTGTCTTTCGCCCTTCCTCTCCATTCTGCCCGATTGGTCAGCAGCTCGCAATGGCAATTAAAAGGAGTGTTGAAGAGCTTGGAATCAAGGCAAAGGTAAAGGTAACAGGATATGTGAAGGAAAAAGAGCTGACTGAAATGCTATGCAGGTGATTTAAATGGAGACGATAGATGTCAGGGGCCTGCCACATCCTGAAAGACCCCCTCTGATAATGCAGAAGCTGAGAGAAAAGGGTGAAATTCAGATCCTGGTTGAAATTGAACCGAAACCGCTGATGTCAATGCTCAAGCAGCAGGGATACAGCATAGATTCAAAATTTGATGGGGAGAAGTGGATTGTGAAAATCTGGAAGGAGTAATATGGTACCGGTCGTCTGGAAATCACTTCCCCTAAGATTTATCTATTCCGGGCTTTTTTACCTTATTATCGCATCTGCTATCGGACTCCTGAATCTTGCCGGCTACTCTCTGAAACCCGTTCACTCCCATCTCATGCTTGCAGGTTTTGTCAGCCTTGTCATAATTGGCTCAATGTATCAGCTTGTCCCCACAGTTACCGGTACAGAGCTCAAACTGAAAAATCTGGCAGAACTGAGTTTCTATTTAACCAATCTGGGTGTTTTGCTGTTAATCGCCTCTTTCTTCGGAATGATTCCCTTTTACATATCAGGACCGGCATACCTTCTTGGAACTCTGGCCTTTGGGATGGTTGTGTTTGTCACCTTAACCGACATGAAGCTCAAAAGTATAGCAGTACCTTTTTTCGGTCTGGCAATAGCACTCTACATGGCCGGAACCGTCTACGGCATTCTCGGGATGAGTGGAAAAATTCCCTTCAGAATTTCTGTCCACAATCACCTACTCACCGCTGGATGGGTTGGGGTGACAACATTCGGAGGACTTTACGAGCTGTTTCCAATGCTCTCACTTAGAAAGCTGAGAAGTGTGAAACTTGCATACATCACGTTCATCATACTCCTGATATCCCTCCCCATCATGCTGTACGGATTCCAGAACTCTGCCAGCGCTATGGTCACCTACGGAGGAGCGGGGTATGCGCTGGCTTTCCTGCTTCTCTCGGCAAACCTGATGCTAACACTTGCAAGGGAATCTGAAACTCCTGCTCCACTTGATATTAGCGTGAAATTCTTTGTTCCTGCTCTTCTTTTTGGAATGGCAGGGGTATTTGCCGGGTTGTTGAATGCTGATAGCTTTACACATTCACATCTGATGCTTGTTGGCTGGATAACCCTGACAATAATAGGTGCAGCATACCATATCATACCCATGATAACCTGGATGGAGAAGTACTCAATGAAACTCGGAGCAGAGGACGTTCCGATGATAGCCGATCTGTTTAATTTGAAACTGGGAGAGGTTATCCTTGTTCTGTCTGTTCTTGGAACGGTTCTGCTTCTTGTTCCCGGGACAAAAATGGTCGGAGGTATACTACTTTTCGGAGCATTTCTGGCGTTCACGTACGATATGGTGATGGTACAGAGAAGATAATCCGTGTACGGTTCAACCAGTGCAATCAGATTCTGAATCTCAGCAGGCCTGCAATTCCGCCAAGAGCCATGAGCCGCCTCCCAGGTTCAAATTCACAGCTCATTATAACAACCTTCGCCCCTAAGTTCTCTACATCTCTTAAAAAGCTGTCGATGTCCCACTTCTCTCTTTCTTCTCTCAAAAACTCATCTGCAACAAGCAAGGTCTCAATTGCTCCATATTCAAAGGCTTTCCTGACCTCATCAATGCCGTAAACGGCCTTTCCGTCCCTGGCTATCTCTTCAAGCAGGATATCCATGAATTCTGCATCCCTCTTTATTTTAAGATCACCTGCAATTCTGTCCACCACACCTCTTTTCAGCACCTCAATGAAGCCCCTCACACCTATGGATGATGTATCTGACAGTATTGCCTTCTCAGCCATCTCAGCATCCTTCTCTTTTAAAAATTCATAAAGGTCGTTTTTTGTGAATCCCGGTCCTGCCAGAATAAGGTACTGGAATTCGTAATTCTTAAGGGTCGAATACACATCTCCAAAGAACTCTTTTCTGCTGTTACCCCTGTCCTTTCCATAGCTTCCCTTCACAGTGGCGACCTCATCAACACCCCACTGTCTGAGAATTCCGATTGCTGCCTCGCCCTCCTCTATCGTCACAATCAGCACTTCAGGTCTGTTGGAGTTCTCAACCGCGCTTTTTATTCTTTCAAAATGTTCCTTTGCCCATTTCTCTTTTATAATGCTCAGCTCCTTTCCCACAGTAATACTTATGGTGTGGTGTCCCGAATCATCAATTCCGGCAACAATTCTGCCGGAAATTCTCAGTCTGTTTGCAAACTTGTGAAAGTCAACTCTCTCAACCCTTACACCGAGCCTGACAGTTACCATCTGCTTGTCACTTCTCAGTTTGTCGTTGCTTTCGCTTGCTCTCTTTGTCAAAGCAAAAACGATGTCACCGGGCTGAATTATGTACTTAAGGTGCCAGAGGTCCTCAATAGATTCAGGAATCAGTTTTATCTCTCCTTCATTCCCCTTCAGTTTCTCTTCCAGAACCTTCATGAACTTTCCTCCTGTAATATTCCAGAGGGTGTCTGACCCTGCATTCAGCAACACAGTTGTGGTAGGTTTTCATTGTTGAGCATGATGGCACCTCATACTCCTTTCCCGCACCCTTTATTCCTGCTATGTGTTCTATCTGATACCTCGCCTTTTCCTCATCAAAATCAGGTGCATTTCTGAATATCAGGAGAATTTCATCAACACTGTATCCAACATTCAGCAGAAATGACGTGAGGGCAAATCTTGCAGTGTGAGAAACATTGGCAGAATTTTCAAGATCTGAAAGAATTTTCAGGATACACGGTGGAAAAAGGCCGAAGTGCTTCACACCTCTCATTCTCTGAAACTTCCTCTTTCCTTCATAGCTACGTACAATCGTTTTAAGAGGTTCTATCCCATCAATTTCAGGCATTTTTTCAAAGAGCAGATCTCTCAGATGTTCCTCAACAATTCTGTAAAATTCGTAAACTGAAAGCTCAACAAACCCGTTTCTCAGATTTCTGTTGTAGAGTTTCCATTCAGGACTTTTTATTCTTGATGCTGCCTTCAGGTAATGGGCAATGTGAACCAGCAATTCATCATTTCTCTCCATCCTTATTCCGAAGTTTGAGGCGAGAATTTCAGGGAGGATTTCGCTGCTGTCATTTTCCATTGCAATTCTGTAGGATCTTGCGAGGGATGTTGCAAACCTCCTTCTAACAGCATCACTGAACCGGGACACGGCGGATCTCATCATGATGTACGACAGAGCAGAAATTCTGGCACTGAGCTCGTATTCTCTGTAAATTTCAGGTGACATGTGAAATCTGCAGTTTCTGAAGCATTCAGAACATAGCGTGCATCTCCTCCAGTCTATTCTGTCGGTCATTGCATTTTCCCTGCAGAACTCCCGACACGGCATTTCACAGCCAAAACACAAAAGAGACTTCTCTTCAGGCTCAATTCTCACATATCCCTTTTCAAGCAGATTTCTAAGCATGTTTTCGGCACTTTTGAGAGCAAAATCAAATACAACCCCCCGTTCCATTCTGCCAATAATATGTTTTGAGGGTTTCAAAAAAGGATAATCTTTCAGAAAAGGGAGGACTGGAAGAAATTTCATTCTGCCTCTATTCTCGGTGCGAGAATGTACTCAACCCTCGCCTTACCACCTGAAACATCAAAAACAAGTTTCACAGGATAGTTCGTGCCTAAGTGAATTGTGAGCAGATCTCCAGTTCCTGCAACCTTTATGAACTCCTTTAGATATTCTATGCTGAACATGCTTCTCGCTTCAGATCTGTTGAACTCAATCAGTTCTGCCTCACTCATGTGAAAAACTATTCTGTCAACATCTCCCTCAGCCTCAATGTAGAATCCGGTGGAGTCGCTTCTGAAAACAACATGATCGCTTATTCTGTCAGCTGCTGCTATTGCCTTCTTGAACTCTCCGGCATCGAGAACGATCCTTGCAGGAAGCTCTAAATTCGGAATTTTGGGCTCCTTTCTGATTGCAGATGGGTCTATGAGGGACACAGAGTACTCAACACTTCCAAATTTAACCATGAGGGTTGCCTCATTTTCAATCTTTAGCTCCACAAGCTCATTTTTTCTTATGCTCTTGGCAATGTCATAAACTCTGTTAACGTCGACACCAACCATCTTTTCCTCATCAATGCTGTAGGCCTCAAGATTCTCTCTTGAAACATCAAATATTACCATGGCAACATTTGCAGGATCGACAGCTCTTGAATGAATTTTATCGTCCGTAAAATGAAATCTCGCCTCACTCACAAGAGCAACCATGGCTCTCGTAATGGATTTCAGAATATCACCATCCATGATCACATCGATCATCATTACCACCTTCCTGAGAGATTCTGGCCGAATACTATTTATATTTTTCTTCAATCCTCATTCCCAGCCCTCCCCTTCCAGTATGGAGGGTAGGTTCCTCTTTCCATCAGAACTCTCAGTGTTTTTGCCACGACTCCTTTTTTCATGTCCACAATTGATTCTGCATCTGTTAGTGCCCTTGCAACTGCCACAAGCTCGTTCTTTAGAGTGAAAAGGGCAACGCCATCCCCCTCTCTGATGCTTTTTTCTACATAATGGATTCCTCTCGCTGTGAGATCGGCACCGTGGCAGATGGCATCAACTGCTGTGTCCTTTATCACTATCTTCTTCATCACCCTGCATGCTTCTTCCATCGGCATAATTATCTCTCTGAGATACCTTTCCTCGCCGTCCTCCTTCCAGAGAAGATACGCATCAAGAAGATCGTGGAGAGTGTGAGTTCTGGTTTCATCAAACGTACCTGTCTTTGTTCTTCTCAGCTCCTGCATGTGGGCACCAACTCCCAGAACCTCCCCGATATCGATGCAGAGTTTTCTTATGTATGTGCCTGCCTCACACACAACTCTGAAAAGCACATCCCTTCCATCCATTTCAAGGATTTCAATTTCCTTCACCTCTCTGGTCCTGAGCCTTTTTTTCACAGCGGATTTCAGTGGAGGTCTCTGGTATATCCTGCCAACAAAGCTTTTCATCACCCTTTCAACATCTTCCTGTCTTGCATTTCCATGGAGATGCATCAGGGCAATGTATTCCTTATCTGACTCCTGCAGATATTTCACAAGCTTTGTTCCGTGTTCTATCATCACAGGCAGAACTCCCGTAACCCTCGGATCGAGAGTTCCTGTATGTCCTGTTTTTTCAACCTCAAGGATCTTTCTTACCCATACAACAACCTCATGACTGCTGGGCCCCATTGGTTTGTCTATGCAGACCATTCCCTTTGTTATGTAATCTCTGATGGGTCTGCTGTATGGATACGTACCGTTTTCTCCTGCAACTCCCTCTTCTTTAATAAAGAAGACCTCTTCAAAGTTTTTATTCGGAATTATTTTTTCTTTCATCTGCAATCATCTCCACAGCCTTGACGATTATTCCTGCAATTTCATCTGCACTGAATTTTCCCGAGTTTATCATCAGATGATAGAGGCTCCTGTCCTCAATGTCGAGACCGTATATCTTCATGTATCTCCTTTTCTCAATCTCCTCTCTTTCAACTGTCTCTCTCCTTACCTCCTCAACAGGTTTTTCCTCTCTTTTCGCAATTCTCTGAACTCTTATCTCCCTGTCACAGTAAATCCAGACCTTCAGTTCAGCTGGAACCATCCAGCCTGAAAGTCTGCCTTCAACAACAGCATTCTCATGCTTTAATGCCTCTTCCCTCTGCCTTCTGTCTACAATATTATCAATCTCGGGATTTGTCTCTGCATATCTTCCAAAATCCTCGAGAGACATTCCCTTTTCTTTTGCGAGCTTTCTGAAAACCTCTCCTGCAGAGATAACAGGATAGCCGAGAATTTCAGCAACTTTCCTTGCAACGGTTGTTGTACCGCTTCCGGGGGGTCCAGATATTGTTACTCTCATTTCCCAACAATTCAGACTCCCACTTTAAGAACCTTTCTTACAATCTGACCGATGGCAATTGAGTTGAACATGTACCACCAGACCCACCAGGGAAAAATCAGGTAAAACTGTCCCACGTGTATCTCACCTGCAAACGGGACGTTTACAATGGGATTGAAGGTTGATATGCGATACATCCACATGAAAATTGGAATTGTTACGATAACTGTATAAAACATCGGGTCGAACTGCATGCTCATCAGCTGGGACTGAAGCCTCATAACCTCTTCCCTCTCCTTTTCAAGCCTTTTCAGCTTTTCCTTGTTGTTTTTCTTTACGGCATCGTTGTACTCCTTCTGGAACTCCATAACCTTCTGCTGGATCTCTTTCAGCTTTTTGTAATCAACCGTGAGCTTCTGAATTACTGTGCTGTATCCTGCTGTTATGGCTGACAGAACTATTATCGTGTAGAGGACCCCTATGTCATTGTAAAGAGGATCAAAAAATGGAGCCAGAAGATTTCCAAGAGCATCTCTAAATTCCGAACTGATAAAGATACCTATGAAGAATGTTATTCCCAGAGCTCTCAGAAAATTTTTTGCCACGTCCCTCATCACTCTTCACCGAGCATCCTTCTGATCATGGGGTGCATCTCAGTGAGCTGTTCCTTGGCAAGATCCTGATAGAATCGGTATGCAATGCTTACAGCAAGTAAAAGTCCCGTACCGCTTACATTTCCAATTGTGCCAAGCATGTTTGCAACGAGAGTCAGAATTCCTATGAGTGCACCTCCAACTATTGTTACCCTTGGTATGTATCTTTCGAGCAGTCTTTCAAGAACCTGAGGACTTCTTCTGAATCCGGGTATCTGCATCCCGCTTCTGGCAATCTGTCCCGCCACTGTTTTTGCATCCATACCGCTCGTCTCAACCCAGAATACAGCAAATAGAATACCTCCGGCAACCAGAATGAGAGCGTCAATTAGCAAGTGAAGCCCGATCATCCAGGTGGGCAGATCTGCGTAATATGGATTGGACCTGACTAAAGATGGTACCCAGTCATACGGGCTGTTTACAGGGGAAATGAGGTACATGATTCCGTTTATTGGCTGGGTCCCAACATACTCTCCGAAGACTGTGATCCCTCTGTTGTAAAGAACCATTCCGATTATCTGAAAGTTTGCCTGCAATGCTCTCACGAAGATCATTGGAAGGACGCTCGCATATATCAGCTTTATGGGAAATCTGCCTCTCGCCCCCCTCACAGCAGTGTGAGCCAGCGGTATCTCCACCCTTGTACCCTCTGCATACACAACAAGAAGTATTATGGCGACAGTTGTGATGAGAGCAAGCAGACCACCATCTATGAGCAAGAATGCAAGCCCATCTCCAGAAAGCAGAGCATCTATGCC
Source organism: Geoglobus sp. (assembly GCA_015522195.1). Classification (GTDB taxonomy): domain Archaea; phylum Halobacteriota; class Archaeoglobi; order Archaeoglobales; family Archaeoglobaceae; genus Geoglobus. The sequence continues at coordinate 7,497 of WAMS01000031.1, forward strand.
ATAATTCTGAGAGATCCAGAACCATCTCGGAACTATACCTGCGGGCATCACCTGATTTGGAGGTGTTACCCAGTTGAACAAACCGGTGATTATGGACTGGGCAATTCCTGCAAGAATGAAAAGTGACACACCGCTTCCAATTCCCCATTTCGATACAACTTCATCCATGTAAACAATCAGGGTTCCACCGATGAACAGCTGAATGAAAATGAGAAATGCAATAAATCCAAGACTTACTCCAAGTTGCTCAGCTATAACCGGATTTGGCTTTAAAAATCCACCAAGAATTTGAGGCAGCGCCTCGACGACAATCATCACAAACACGAGAAACCTCTGAAAGTCCTGATAGGCTGCTCTATCCTCCGGGTTTGTTAGATCAAGCTTTATTATTCCTGCACCAACAAGAAGCTGCAGAATGATGCTGGCTGTAACAATTGGCCCAATGCCAAGGGCAATTATGGACCCTGTTGCCCCTGCAAAAAGAGCTCTGTACTGCTCGAAAATGTCTATTGAGCTGGGATCCAGACCGAAAACAGGTACGTTTGAGAGAACAAAATAAAGTAAAAGCACTGCCAGTGTCCATGTTAGTTTCTGATTGAAGGGGACATGACCCGTAGGTCTCGCCACACTTGGTATCCTCTCAAAATATGGTTGCAAAGCTCTAAGTGCCTGCTCTACCATTTTTACCCCCCGGAAAACTGAGATCACTCTTCAATCTCAATTTTACCCCCTGCATTCTCAATTTTTTCAATGGCTTTCTGCGTTGCATAACCAACACTCACAAACAGTTTTTTCTTTACGTTTCCTGATCCAAGCAGCTTGTAGTATCCCAAGTCAGAGAGGTTTATTCTGTACCCGTCTTCCCCTTTTTCTGCCAGACCGTTCTCAACAAGCTTCTCTGCTATTTCATCAAGATCTCCAACATTGAGCTCTGGTCTGGATTTCAGGTAGTTGTAGAGATACTCGTCTATTGCACCAACTGCCTTGAGTTCAAACAATCTCTCCTTCAGATCTTTTTCCATCAGATAATATGCTGTGAGATTTTTCGGTCTTGTGAATCCGCTCTTTCCAATCTGGTAAAGACCCTTTTTTGCAAGCTTCACCGTCCTGATGTACTTGTGTTTCCGCATTCCTGCATTGCCCCTGCCTCCTCTGTTTCCCCCTCCTCTGTGCCTGTTTTCCCTGCCCTTGCCGCATGTTCTCGACCCTCTAAACCTTTTGACCTTCTTTTTTCCCATTGAAATCACCTCATTTTGTAAATAAGCCTTGAAATATGTTTTCCGTGGTATCCCAGATCGCCTCCATGTCCGTGATGCCATTTTATACTCTTGAGACCGCCCCTTGGTGGGTGAAGTCTGAAAACGGGTTTGAGTTCAGGAATATCTTTCAGACTTGCATTTCCTTCGGCAACAGCTTTTGCAAACTCCTCAATACTTTCGTATCCGGTTTTTTCCCTCACATACTCATCAGTAAGCCTTCTGTTTCCTGCAAGCCTGCCCCGTTTCCTGAGAAGCAGGGCAAGAGTTTCAGCATCAATCTCCCCGTAGGCAACATAATCTTTAACAATCTGAAGCATTCCTCTGTATGAAGGTGTATCCGGAACAACAACACAGTGATACCTCTTATGGAGTCTCAAAAGCCTTAGAGTCTCCTTTATCTTCCTGTGAACATCAATCTCTCCTCTGAGCCTTATCACAGCGAACATTTAAATCACCTCTTGAGATAGACTGTCTGCTTCAATGCCTCAAATGTGGCCTTCGCGAAGTTGATGGTCGTCTTCGTCTGCCCTCTTGTAAATGTCCACACGTCCCTGACTCCCGCAAGCTCAAGAACCTTTTTTGCGACATCTCCTGCCACAAGACCCAGTCCTTTTGGGCCTGGGATTAGAGTTATCCTCACGCTTCCTGCTGAACCTGAAACCTTTGCAGGGATGCTGTGGTTTCCACCACATCCGCACTCCCATGAACCGCACCCCATGTTAACCCTGAATATATTTATCTTTGCATTTCTGATTGCTTTCTGTATTGCAGGGGCAACCTGACTTGCCTTACCAACTCCGATTCCCACGTATCCATTTTTGTTGCCGACGACAGCAGTGACCCTGAACTTGAGTCGTCTCCCACTGTCTGTCATTCTCTGCACAAGATTTATTTCGAGAACCTCATCCTCAAGATCCGGTAAGAGAACATCTATGATTTCCGCCTCCTTTACCGGCAGTCCACTTGCTATTGCCTCATCTACTGTCTTGATTTTTCCTTCGGCCACAAGCTTTCCGAGCCTTGTTCTGGGTGTCCATTCCATTCAATCACCCCAATATTCTGGATTTGACTTCATCAACATGATCAGGCAGTTCAGACGGTTTCAATCCTCTCTTCTCATAATCAGAAAACACCTCTGGTTTCATTCTGTAGTATTCTGCTATGTGCTCTCCTCTTATCCTCGATTCATCAGGTAGAATTTCTTCGCCATGCGGGACATCAAGTCCTGAATCGACAGCTCCTTTCAGCACTGCAAAAACTCTTGCCCCCTTTGATGGCGTCCTTAGCCCTATATCCAGGATAGCATATTCTATTCCGGCTTCAAGGGCCTTCTTTCCTGTAAGCAATCCTGTCAGATAGCATGCAGGTGTGTTGTTCAGATCTCCCTTCCATCCAAATCTTTCAAGCTCCTTTGAGTCTGCTGAAATCAGAACCCTGTCTCCTTCAGGACTGTACTGGACTATCTGGGCTATAACTCTCCTGTTGGTTATTCTAACAACAAGTCTTGGCTTTCTTGATAGAAGGAGCTTCAGTCTTTTCCTGTAATTTGTTTTTCCCTCTCTCCTCCTTCTGTACGGTACTCTGTATCTCGGTCCCCTTGCCATTAACATCACCCCAATATCCCCTGAGTTTCAAGATACTGATTCAGATGAGCCACACTTCTGAACTCTCCACCCTTCGCCTTTCTGTAAAGAATCCTGTATGTTCTTGAGTCAATGACTCCATCGCCTTTTAGCTGTCTGAGTCTCTTTCTCAAAGCTCTTATTCTCATGATCCATGCTCTTTTCCTTGGCATTCTTGCTGTTGCTCTTCCTTTTCTTCTTCCATGCCCCCTTCTCCTGCCTTTCTTTCTCTGGGCCTTTCTTCTGTTTATCCTTGCCCTGCTTATCCCCTTAACAGACTTTCGCCTTATCACTCCTCTTTCAATTAGTTCTCTAATATCATCCTTTGTTGCTGCTCCGGCTATTTCATCAAGGGCGTTTGGATCTATCCACACCCTGTGAACTCCACACTTAAGTATTTTTGCTGCCATCTCCCTCTGAAATCTTAAATTCATCTCAATCACCCTTGCTGTATGGATTAAGCACCTTAATCCCAAGTTCTCTGGCCTTTTCCTCAATTGCCAGTCTTTTCTTCAGACCAACAGCTGATGCTATTCTGACAGCCTGAATTTCAGGATTTACAGTTTCAAGCTCCTTCGGTGTGTGAACAAGAACTTCCTGATAGCCAGAAGGATGCAAACCTCTCACAGCTTTTGGAGATGAGAAACCTGGATTTGGAAGAATTCTTCCACTCCACTTTCCACCATATCTCTCTCTCCATTTGCTGTGTCTTCCTCTGGGCCTTCTCCATCCAAGATCTCTGAGTTTTAATTTTTTGTGGGCCTCAAAATGTCTGAACTCAGGTTTTCTTGTTTTAATCCTCCTTCTGACCCTCATCATCCTGATTTTATCTTTGGAAAGATTTGGGTTCATTCAGATCACCTCACGGTTTCTCCACAATATAGATTCCATCCTGAAACACCCTGACATCAAGGTTTTTCTTCTTTGTTGCCTGCTCAAGATTGGCAGCAGTCTGACCGCATTCCTCCTTGTCTATCCCCGTTACAATTATCTCGTTCCCTGAAACCTTAACCTCAGCCCTTCCAAATATTCTGGCCTTTCTGGGGTGCTTCTCTCCAAGAAAATTCTCAATGACGACCTCCCTGCCCTCAACCCTGACCTTCATCGGGAAGTGGGAATAGAGAATCTTCAATCTGTACTCGAACCCCTCCGTGACACCTTTAATGAGGTTGTTAATGTGTGACGCAAATGTCCCAACCATCGACCTTATCTTTGACTTTTTCTCCTCAGTGTAAACCCTGACCCTTCCATCAACCCTCTCAATGCAAACACCCATGAACTTCAGAAATCTTTCATTTTCCCCTTTTGGTCCTGAAACTCTTATCGTGTATCCATTAACGCTGTCTCCCTGTATTTCAAGGTTCACATTCTCAGGGATGTCAACAAACCTCTCTTCCATCTCCATACACCTCAGTAAACATACGCAAGCAGCACTCCACCCAATCCCCTTTCAACAGCATCTTTCTGTGACATCACACCCTGAGTTGTTGAAACTATGAGTATTCCGAAATCTCTCGCAGGCAGATATCTCTTTTCAAACATCTCGTAATCTGTTCTCCTTACGGAAAACCTCGGCCTCACAGCACCGCAATCGTTTATGTTTCCACCCAGTTCTACGATGATCATCCCGCCCTTGTGATCATCGAGTACCTCGAATCCCTTTATGTAACCGTACTCCTTCATCACATTCAGCACTTTTCCAACAAGCTTTGATGCAGGTCTTATCTCTACCCTCGACTTACCGACCAGTTCGGCGTTCTTTATTGCAATCATGGCATTTGCCAGTGTATCGCTCTGCACAGTACCACCTCACCAGTATTTCTTGAATCCAAGCTCCCTCGCGACCTCTCTGAAGCACTGTCGACAGAGATAAAGCCCGTATTTCCTCACAACTCCTCTTTTTCTTCCGCATCTTCTGCAGGGATTTGCATTTCTACCAAACATCTTTGTTCTTTCTTTCACCATAATCATTCAACCTCCACTCCAATGGATTTCAGAAATTCAACGGTGTCGTGCCTTGTGACCCGATGATTCTTTCCAACCTTGCTTCTTGCAATCTTCCTTCTTGCAACTCTGTATCCCCTTCTTTTTAACGAAACACTCACATCCATACCGAAAATGCCCATGTCGGGATCGTAATCAACTCCAGGCAGGTCTATATGCTCGTGAATGCCAAACGAGAAGTAGCCATCTCCTATCTGCCTCGCACTCAATCTGTTCTCATTGACTGTAAGGGCTTTTTTCAAAAATTCGAGGGCATCACTTCCCCTCAGAGTTACCTTGGCACCTATCGCTTCCCCTTTTCTTATCCCAAAGTTCCTGATTGTTTTCTTTGCATAAGTGGATGTGGGTGCCTTTCCTGTTATTTCCTCAAGTAATTTCAGAGCTTTTTTCTGCCTCTCTCCGCTTTCTCCTATGCCAATGTTTATGACAACCTTGTCAATGAGAACCTCCCTCATTGCGTTCATTGATCACACCCCCAGATCGATCACGGGTTTTTCATCGTCCTTAGAACCTATGACAAAGATGTAATCCTCAATTGTTGTGTAATCTCTTCCCTCAATCTCAATTGTGACAAGATTAGGTGCCGATCCTCTCACAATCTTGTAGGTTTTGACCCTCCCGATCTCACCTGCATGCTGACCTCCTGTAACCATAACCAGTGCGCCCTCCTCGAATCTTAGGTGCTGGATCATCTCCTTTTCAGGTATTTTAAGCAGAATGCTGTCTTTGGTTTTGAAATCATCAGAGCCAGGAACGTTTGTTCCATCAAAGAGGTTGAGCTGGACCTTTGCTCCCTTGAGAGTTGTTTTGCCGTTTATTCTGTAGAGCTTTCTGTCAAAGTCATCAATTTCAATTGGAATGTATCTGCCCTTCTCATCGAAAACAATCCTGTAGTTGAGCTCCATTTTGGGAATTGAAACCACATCAAACAGTCCAACCGGGAACTTGTAGTTCTTTCTTGGTATGCCGTCAACGTAAATTTCTCCTCTGCCAATTACTTTTCTTGCCTCTCTGGCTGTATCTGCAAGCTCAAGAAAGTCCCTGACCATGACAAGCAGGGGTATGGCTTCCCTGTCGTGTGGCCCTGGGGATGGCTTCACAACCCATCTCTTGATCTTTCTTGGGATCCTGTATGTTTTCGGAGCGCTCAATCTCTTTTGATGCAAATCAATCACCTCTTGAGTATTTTCTCTCTAACCGCATCCTCTTCACCAATCTCAACAATCATCACGTTTGAGGGGTGGACTGGTTTCGCGACCTCCTCACCATTTGCCTTCTTTACGGTAACGCCGTCAACGTAAATCACAAGCTTTTTCATGTCAACCTCAAGAACCTTGCCTGTGTGGCCTGCATAGTTACCTCTCATCACCTTCACCTTATCTCCCTTCCTTACCCTTATCGCCCTCTTTCCATACTTCTCTCGCAGTTCCTTTGAGAGAGTTGCATGCAGGAATTTATGCCTCTGATGGAGCTTTGCGTCATACACTCTTTTCCTCTGCTTTCTTGGCTGTTTTGACATGACATTCACCTCACACAATTATTGTAGCAATTGAACCAATCTTGCTGAACCTCTCAGCTGCCTCTCTCGCCACAGGCCCTCTTATTTCACTCCCCTTTGGATTTCCACTTGGATCTGTTATCACCGCAGCATTGTCGTCAAATCTGACTCTTGTACCATCAGGCCTTCTGTACTCCTTTCTCTGTCTCACAATTACAGCATAGTGAACCTGCTTTCTTATGTCAGGACTCCCTTTCTTAACACTCACCACAACTATATCCCCAATTCCCGCAGATGGGTACCTTCTTCTTACTCCCTTGTATCCCCTGACTGCTATGATCTCAAGCTCTCTCGCACCGGTGTTGTCAGCACAAACCAGTCTTGCTCCTGTTGGCAGGGCCCTGGGAATTCTTGCCTTCCTTGCCCTCATTCTTCCACCACCCTCTCAACAATAACAAAGCTCTTTGTCTTGCTTATGGGCCTGCACTCGGCTACTGTGACAAAATCACCTGGCTTCGCATCAATACATGGAGGATTGTGAGCGTGCATCTTGCTCCTCTTCTTCAAATACCTCTCATACTTTGGCATATACCTTATCAGCTCTCTTTCAATCACAGCAGACTTCTCATAAGCCTTCACAACTCTGCCCCTGAATATCTGGCCTCTCACAGACAATTTTCCGTGAAAGGGGCAGTTTTTATCCTGACACTCCTTTTCAGGTGCTTTAACATTAATTCCAATATCCCTCATCAGCATCACCCTTTCATCCTGTTTGCCATCATCAAACCCCTCATTATTCTATCCTCAGGTCTGAAGGTGATCAGATCACCGTTAACCCTGAATTTTTCGTCCTCCACCTCAACCTCAAACACTCTCCTGCTTTTTGCCACCACTCTCATTCCTCTCCCGGTCTCAATTTTGAGGGTTTTCATCGTCTCATCAACCACCATACCCTTCAGACCGATTTCAGATGAATTCGGACTGTCAACCACCTCAATTCTAAGCCCTATCCAGTCCCTTGCAAGCACTCTTATGCTCTGTAGCCTTCTTCTCTTAATGCGAGCTTTATCCTTGCTATGTCCTTTCTTACAGCCCTCAGCATTCCCGGATTTTCCAAGGCTCCTCCGCTCCTCACCATTGTTCTCAGTCTCAGCAGTTCGTTTTCCAGCTCTGTCAATTTTTTTAGCTTCTCCTCCCTACTCATTTCCCTGATCTCCTCCATTCTCACTCTTAGCCACCTCCTCTGACTCAGATTCAGGTATATTCTCTTCTTTTTCCAGCTTCACGTCTCTGATGTGGATCTCATCTGGCAGCTCTGCGTCGGGTGGAATTACCCTGACCTTGACTCCATAAACTCCAAGCTTCTTTATCGCTATGTCAAATCCCTCGTTAACCATGCTCTCTGCAGGCTCTCCCGTATGCACTATCGTCCCGGAAACAAATTTCTCTGTCCTTGCCCTCTCGCTTGTGAGTTTTCCGCTTATCTCAATCTCACATCCCTTGGCTCCAGCTTCCATTATCCTGTAAAGGAATCTGTAACCAGCTTTCCTGAAGTACCATCCTCTCTCAAGGGCTCTTGCGAGCAGTGAAGCCATGAGTTGAGCATTGAATTCTGGTTTCTCAATCTCATCAACAGCGACCTGAGGGTTATCAAGACCAAATTCCTTGAGCCTGTCTGTGAGCTTCTTTATTCTCCTCCCACCTCTTCCGATCACAAGCCCCGGTCTTTCAACAAATAGCGTAACCTGAGTGCCGAGAGGGGTTCTGACTATGTCAATACCTCCAAAGCCGGCATTTCTGACTTCATCAACAACCCACTCCTTGACCCTGAGCTTCCTCACTCTTTCCTCAACAAACTTTCTTTCCACCGCCATTTAACGCACCTCTGCAACAAACTCAACTGTAGTCAGGATTCTGAATTTTGGAGTGGCCCTTCCGTAGGCTCTCGGCATGTATCTCTTAATCACCCTCCCCTTCTTTGCCTGAGCGTGAGTTATTATCAGCCTGTTTAGCTCGAGACCCTTGTATTCGGCATTTGCTTTCAGATTTTTCA
>WAMS01000032.1 GCA_015522195.1 Geoglobus sp.
CGTATCCAACAGCTATTTTTTCGCAGAGCTTCTGCATCCTCTTTATCAGCTCTGGATTCAGCCTTTCTCCGGCGGTTACAAGAAGTTTCAGGGAAGATAAATCGTAGTTTTCAAGACCCTTCATTGAGAGAATCATGGCGAACATGGTCGGGACGGCTCCAAAGTACGGTATCTTTTCATCCTGAATGGCCTGAAGCACAGCATCCGGCCTCCAGTGGTCTATGAACACCATCTTTGAACCGTTCAGCAGGCCAACTGAAAGCAATTCGGTAGTACCTCCAACGTGACTGGGTGGGAGGTGGACAAGAGTTGGATACCTCTCAAATCTACCGAGGTATGCCAGTATGCTGCTGAGCTCCCCCATGCACATGGATATTACGTTTCTGTGGGAGAGCAGTGTTGCTTTCGGCACGCCTGTTGTGCCGCCTGTGAAGATTATCAGCATGTCCTCATCGGGCGACTTGCTCAGGGGCTTCTCAATTGGCTCATGCTTCAGCAGCTCGCTGAAATTTGGTTCCGAATTCAGGAATACCAATTCCGGATTGCCTATGTCTCCTTTAATCTCGTTTAGGGTGGATTTTATGTCGTTGTCTGCAAAGCTGTCAATTGCTACGACAACTTCCGGCTCAGCATGACCCAGAAATCTGCTGAGCTCAGCCTTCCTGTACCTAACATCCATTGGAACTGTAATGCATCCTGATTTACTGCATGCAAGAAGTGTGTATGCATACTCGGGCCTCATCGGCAGAACAGTTGCCACTCTATCTCCATTTTTCACACCCATCTCAACCAAAGCGCCAGCAAGAGCGTCAGCATTTCTCTTAAACTCTCCGTAGGTTATTTCATTCTCTCCGTATTTTATTGCCGGGTAATTCTCGTCCTTATCTGCCCAGTAGTCCAGATACTGCCAGAGATATTCGAATTCCGGTAAATCAGTCATGGTTAATTTTGAGTTTAGAACAATTTAAAGGTTTGGTGAGATGCTGTTGTTGAGATATGATGCAGGGTCAATTTCTGAGCAAATGGCCGTTGTTTCTGAGCCATTCCCTGTGTTATTCATAACTCGACATTAACATTTTTACCTTATTCCAGAAGTTCATTGAGTTTGCCTCCAACCTCTGCAAGCTTTGGATGATTCATGAGCTTCAACCTTGAGTTCAGGTGAACTGCGAACTGAGTGAGATTTGATGGTCTGATTCTGAAAGTGTTCTTCTCAAAGTTCACAAAACGAACCGGTTTGAGATTGTGATGGCTCTGTCCGGACGTTCCATCACTCCCTTCAGATGACAAGCCTGTCGAACCTCATACAGGGGTTGACCTGAACTGAACCACAAAAAATGTGCCGAGGGCGGGATTTGAACCCGCGACCTACGGATTATGAGTCCGTCGCCCCGCCAGCTAGGCTACCTCGGCAGCAGCCAAAAACCTCTGAATCAGGTAGATTATTAAAATTTTTGGAAACTAAATCATGTCTTCAAAGTTTTCAAGAACTTTGAGCCCGTTTTTACCGCTTTTTTCTGGATGAAACTGAACACCCATTATATTATCCCTTGCAACAGCTGCCGGGAATACAATACCATACTCTGCCGTACCGATTACATATCTTTCATCTGTTTTGAAGTAATAGGAATGGACAAAGTAAAAGTATTCTTTTCTCACCCCTTCGAAGAGCGGATGATCTGCTGCACTTACAAGATTCCATCCCATGTGGGGTATTTTGCCAACCCAATCCGGAAATCTGATTACCCTTCCCTCTATAACCCCAAGTCCTTTATGCAAGCCCCCTTCCTCGCTTTCATCTGCAAAGAGTTGCATCCCGAGACATATTCCAAGAACAGGAACATCAGTCCTTGTCAGATAATCAGATACTGATCCGAGATTTTTTATTGCAGTTTCAAATGCTCCAACACCGGGAAGAATTATTGCATCTGCAGATTCAATGACATCTCTTTCTGTGGTTATGACAGCTTTGCCACCTGTTTTTTCAACTGCTTTGTAAATGCTCTTTAGATTTCCTGCCCCGTAGTCGATTATGGCGATCATTTTACCCTGCCTTTATCACTGCTATTTTAAATCTTGTGGGTATTTGATTTCAGATAAGGCAAAAACCAGAAAAGGATAAATACATCCCTTGATTATTTTCTGTGAATGATGATACTTGATGACGAGTCCTCGCAGCATGTAGATGATGTATACTGCTGCATATTTGAGAGATTTCCGGTGGAATACCTCATGGACCTTGCCAGAAACAGCTCTGATGATGTTTATCTTTTGATGCACAGGGAAGACAGGAATTTTATTGACATCTATATTGGTAAAAACAACAAAGACTTTGGAGAATTCATAGCAATCCCTGTACCAAAAAGATTTGCGGTTTTTGAGCCTGACAGGAATTATTTTGAGCTCACTCTGAAAGCCAATGTTGCAATGGCACTGAAAGGTGTGAGGGATTTTCATCTGTAATCGATTTGATATGCTGTGATAAGTCCTGATGCTCCCCCTACGACAATCGAAAGAAATATGCTGAGATTGAAAAGTGTGCCGGTCTGGGTAACCTTATCGTAAATCCCAATGCTGAGTGTGTAC
>WAMS01000033.1 GCA_015522195.1 Geoglobus sp.
AATCAAAGCATCATTTGGCAGCAAACCGTACTGGGCTGAGATTTCCATAGCCAGAAATTCTATCTCCTGGGTGATTGGCAGAGAGTGCGAGAGGTTGAGGAATGGTTCAATTTTTTTGAAGCTGAGAATGGCAGATTTCAGAATATCTGGTGATTTTCTCAGCTCGTAGCTCTTCTTTCCTGTGATGGACTTGAGCCAGACAAACATCAGCTCGCTGAAAACAACAGCATTTCTGTAAAGCCTTTCCTTCCTGTATAGCTCACGGAAAAGTTCTCTTGCTACCCTGTCTCCTTCAAGAACCTTAAGAAAAAGAGTCGTATCAGTGAACACCCCATTCATCTTCAATCTCCCTGAGCGTTCTGATGGTATCATCCCCTTTCAGAATCCCAAAAACCTCGTCTAAAACAGATTCCAGACTCTCTATTCGTATCCTGACCTTCTCTCCATCTTTCAGCTCAACCTCTTCAAGAGGTTTAAGCACACCATTTTCGTAAATTGCTTCAATAACCTTCGGCATCAGATTATGTTTTGCAGCTGATTTTTAAAATAGTTTTGTGCTAAGCCCGGATTATCTCGAGAAAATCCACTCTTTTGAAATCCTCATCAAAAGTTGCAATCTTCCTGTCCCACTGGATCTTTATCCTGATTTTTCCCCCTTTCTTCAAATTCACCTTATCAAGTGGTTTGAAGACTCCATTCTCGTAGATTGCCTCAATAACCCTTTGCATCAAATTGTCTTTGGCACCTGGTTTTTAGAATAATTTTGTGCTAAACGCTGATCATCAGAATCCGGTTGGAAGAAGTGGCAGAACTGCCACAACATCGAGTGCACAATTTTTTGGCCAATACCGCATAATGGGAGCTTTCAGGAGACCTCATCCATTTCCCGAATTCAAAAGCTCCATGCCTTGACAACCTGCAAAAGCATGAAGATGGAGTGGTGGGAAGGAGCACAAAAACTTTATTAATAGCATCAATTCCCTGAGAGTAGGTGGTGTTGAAATGGCAAGAAGAAAAAGACAGACAAGGGTCAAGGATAAGTGGACGATGAAAAAATGGTTCACTCTCATCGCTCCTGAGTACTTTGGGATGTCGGTAATTGGGTACACCCCTGCAGATGATGAGAAAAAGGTCGTTGACAGAACTGTTGAGATAACGCTTGCCGAGCTGACAAATGACTATTCAAATCAGAATCCCTACAAGAAGCTGGTGTTCAAGGTATTCAGGGTTGCAGGGGAGAATGCCTACACCAAATTCCACAGATATGAGATGACAAGGGACTACCTCAACAGTCTCACGAGGAGAAGGACAAGCAAGATAGAGGACATAGTGGATGTGAAAACAGCCGATGGATACGTTCTCAGGGTAAAAAGCGTTGCGTTCACTGTCAAAAGATGCCAGAGTTCCCAGAAGAGAAGCATAAGGAGGGTTATGAACGAAATCGTTAAGGCAAATGCAGACAGGAACGGTTTTGTCCAGTTCCTTCAGGAATCGATACTGGGTAAAATTCCGGCAGAGATCTACAGAAATGCAAAGAAAATCTACCCGCTAAGGAGGGTTGAAATAAGGAAAATTGAGGTTATAAAGGAGCCAAAGCAGATTGTTGAGGAAAAGGCTCTGTCAAAAGCTTCTGAAAAGGTTAAGGCTGAAGCCTGATTTTTCGATCCTTTAATCAATTTGATGTGTGTACTCTCTTTCAGAGGGAGCACTGCAGATTACTCCCGAGTGTAGTAGTAGTACTCTCCTGCCATTTTCTGCTCCCTGTCAAGCCTTGAGTCAGGTTTGTTCACTCTCGGTCTTTTTGTCTCCTCGTCCCTTCTGAAGGTTATGTCAAGATTTCTGAGAAATCTGTTCATTCCTTCCCTGATACCTGATGGCTTACCTGCCCTGCCTTCCTTTCCGGGTGTTCCCTCAAAAACCATAATTCTGTCAGAGATCATGTCGATCAGATAGATGTCATGATCGACCACAAGAACGGTTTTGCTGTTGTTCATGGCAAACCTCTTAAGAATTCTCGCAATCTCTGTTCTCTGCTCAACATCAAGATGTGCTGATGGCTCATCCAGAAGATAGAGGTCCGCATCTCTCAGAATGCATGCAAGAATGGCAACCCTCTGAAGCTCACCTCCGCTCAGCTCGTCTATGTTTTTGTCCAGAATCTTTTCAAGATTCAGGGGTCTGATGTACTCTGTTTTGTGGTAAGATGAGTCTATCATGGGATTTATGCTTCTCAGAAAGGAGATCACAGACACAGATACATCTCCCCTGACATACTGGGGTTTGTACGAGACCCTGACGTCGAGCTTTATTTTTTTCCCATCATCACTCAGCACACCGGCCAGAACCTTAACAAAGGTGCTCTTTCCCGTTGCATTGGGGCCGAGAACTCCGATTACTTCCCCTTTTCTGAATTCTCCATCTTCTGCTTTCAGCCTGAATCCTGAAAAGGTCTTGGTGAATGCTGGATATTCAAGCAGAACCTCATCAATTTCAGATTCTGAAGGCTGGAATATCTCGAACTCAATTTCTTTTTCTCTGATTCTTATGTTTTCCTCAGCCAGATATCCTCTCAGGTACTGGTTTATTCCAACTCTAACACCCTTTGCATTGGTTATAACACCGTAAACTGCAGGTTCTCCGTAACTTATGTGCACGTAGTCTGCCAGCATGTCAAGAATTGCCAGATCATGCTCAACTATCAGCACAGGCTTTCTTTCTGCCACCTCTCTGATCACCCTGGCACACTCAATCCTCTGGTGTATGTCCAAGTAAGATGTCACCTCATCAAGAAAGTAGAAATCCGCATCTCTCAGAATGCATGCAAGAATGGCAACCCTCTGAAGCTCACCTCCGCTCAGCTCGTCTATGTTTCTGTTAAGAGAATTCTCAAGACCGAGTTTCTCAACGTAAATATCCATCTCTCCTCTTTCATCAACATTCTGAAGTAACTCCTTTGCATTCCCCCTGTAAACTTTCGGTATTGCCTCAACATACTGGGGTTTTATGCTTGCCTTTATGCTCCCGTCAGCAACTGCCTTCATGTAATCAAAAAGCTCAGTTCCCTGAAATCTGTCAAGTATCTCATCCCACTCTGCGCTGTCTTTTCCAAGATTTGGCCTCATCTGTCCCGAAAGTATTTTCACAGCCGTGCTCTTTCCCGTTCCGTTGGGGCCAAGAATGCCAACGACACTGCCTTTCCTTGGAATGGGGAGATTGTAAAGAATGAAGCCGTTCCTGCCATAGCGATGAATCTCATGTCCCTCAAGCTGTGAAGGCAGCCCAACAATTGAAATGGCGTTGAAGGGACATTTTTTGACGCAGATTCCGCATCCCTGACAGAGTTCCTCGCTGATAACTGCCTTCTCTTCTATCACAATTGCCTCTCCTCCTGTCCTGACAACAGGACAGTACTTGTAGCATTCCTGACTGCACTTCTTTGGCTGACATCTCTCTTTATCGACAACAGCTATTCTGATGCTCATTCCTGCTGAAGGGAAAGAATTCGTAATATAAGGCTTCCGGATGGGATTGATGCAGCGCGTTTCCGGCATCACTGATTTAAAAGGAGCGTCCAGGAAATGTACCATGCTGAAAGGGTCAGAAATCCAATTCCAATCCAGTCCTTGTTTTCGATACTGATCTCAAACCTGGACAGAATGAATTTGTGAAGATAGATGAAAAAAGCAAGGACAATGATGCCAAACGGATCTCTCGCCCTGAAATCTCCCGTTACTGTGTATGAGACCGCTCCTGCCACAATGCCCATAAGAAGCGGGATTACTGTTTTTAATATTTCCCTGTCCATTTCATCACCTCATTGAAGGTCGCCTTGATAACATGAAATGCATGGGCAGCGGCTTATATGGCTTTCCTTCTGTCTCTTTTTTGATCACATCTATCAGCTCTTTCAAACTCATTTTAATCTTTTTCTGATTTTTAATTGTTGATTCCTTTCTGACAGTGACTGAAAGCAGATTTTCTTCCATCTCTCTGTCCCCAATTACGGCAATGTATGGTATCCAGCTTGTTGAGGCATCTCTGACCTTCTTGGCTGTGGTCTCATCTCGATCATCAACATCTGCTCTTATCCTGTTTCTGTTCAGCTCATTGGCGATTTCAATGGCTTTTTCAAGATGCCGCTCCGCAATCGGGATTATCCTGACCTGGGTTGGTGAAAGCCACACAGGAAGCATTGGAAGCATTCCATTTTTTGAGCTGAGAAATGCCTTTTCAAGCAGTGCATAGATCACTCTTTCAATGGCACCGCTGGCAGAGCAGTGAAGTATATACGGATACCTTTCTTTTCCATCTGAATCAACATACCTTATTCCATATCGCTCAGCATTCTCCACATCTATCTGGACAGTTGAAAGAGCTGAAGCTTTGTCGAGGGCATCAACAAAATTGAATTCAAATTTGAGAACGAAGTAAAAGAATCTTCTGTCCCACATTTCGATGAGTATGGGTTTTTTCAGTATTTCTGCTATTGAATGAATGAAATCCCTGTTTTCTTTGTAAAAATCTTTTGTTATCCTTATTGCAACCTCATAATCCTCTGGTTCAAGACCTATTTCCCTCAAAACATCGACTGAAAGTCTGTACTGGTTGTAAAACTCCTGCTTTGCCTCTTCCATGTCCCTTACAACCGTATGCATATCAGGCATTGTGAAGGCCCTCAGTCTCCTCAAGCCCACAAGCTCCCCTCTCTGTTCCTTCCTGAAGGAGTACCTTGTGAGCTCATACATTCTCAGGGGCAGATGTTTGTATGTCATTGTGGCCTGAGCATTCATTAGAAACTGTCCAAAACATGCTGCGAATCTCAGGAAAAAGTCTCTCTTATCACCTTTAATTATGTACTGTCTTGCCGGAAATCTTTCAAGGTATTTTCTCAGGGTTGGATGCCCTCTGTCGTACATTATCGGCGTCTCAACCTCCATGGCCCCGTACTCAATGCACTTTTCCGTGACAAACATCTCAAGCAGGCTTTTGATGAGCCTTCCGTTAGGGTAGTATCGCATGTGACCGCTGTCGGAGGCCTCCTCATAATCGGCGATTTCAAGCCGTTTCATGAGCTCGACATGGGGTGGTGTGCGATCAGCTGCCCTTCTCTTTGATATTTCGTAATCAACAAACTTTCTGAGATTGTCATATCTGCTGAAGTCAAATCTATCAACTTCAACAAGCTCCTTTTCAGGAGTGAGGATGTACCAGTAGCTCACTGCCCTTTCCTCATCCTTTAATGCCTGAGTCAGCTCAATGTCCTCACCTTTGATTTCTCTTGAAAGCTCGCTCAGCGGATGTCCTTTGCATGAAATTTTGAAGGCCTTGTACCATCCAAATGGCGAGCGATGAACATCAAATTCATTCGAGAGTTCCTTTTCCATAAATTTCAGGAGATTGACAGCAGTTTCAGCATCAGCAAGCTCTGATGAGAGGTGAGCATAAGGGTAGAGCACGATTCTATCAGATTTTACCTTTTCTGCAACATCCCTTATCTCGTCAACAGCCCTTGATGCCGTTTCCTCTGTGTCACCCTTCTCCACCGAGACGAAAACAACAAGAACCTCCTCCACCCTTTCTCCCTTTCCTTCAAATGGTTCGGCAAACCTTGTTTTCTTTTTAACCTCGTATTCCATGTAGTCTGAGTGAAGCAGAAGTATCTTCATAGAGCCAAAGAAAACGGGAGGGCTTTAAAGTTTTCGACAATCCGTTGATTCCCTTTTTGATAGAGCAGAATGGAAGCGAATTTTTAGCAGGAAATTCTGGGAAAATAATTTTAGGAAGTTGCACTAACTTCCATCCCTTGAAAGTGGTGCTGAGGAACTAACACCTTCCAGAATTAAGATAAAGGTTTACGGTTTTGCAGAGACGGAAGATGATCTGATTCGAACTTATGAATTTAATTGAAGCAGGATAGCAGAGAACTTGGATTTACTAAATCAAGTTTGAATAGAGATCTCCCACATCTCATACCATTCAGCCTGACATTATCTGCTTCCGAAATTTCTGCACAGCACTAAATTTCCAGAATTTGAAGATCTTCAGGAAAATCCACTTTGATTCCTTTCTTTTCAAGATATTTTTTAATTTCCCCCCTATTGCTAAATGCTGGAGGATACAGGTGTACGAGATGGGCTTTTCTTATGTTCTGAGCATTTTTTGCGAAGTTTTCAGGAGAGGTATGAAAATCTGCTTTTCCACCAAAGCTCAGAGACATCTCGTGTACTGCAATTTCAGCATCTTCATAGAGTTCCGGAAATGCAGATGTATCACCCGAGATCAGGACATCTTCAACAATATATCCAAGACTCTCCATGGAATGAACTGTTTTTCTTGCCTGGAATTTCAGTCCTGAAGGTGTGAATACATCCCCCTCACTGACCTCATGAAGTCTGTATTTCAACTTCCCCCTCAGATAGGGTGATGATTGCAAAAAACTCTCTATAAAACTTTTGCATCCATGAGGAGCGTATATGTCCAGTTTTCCAGCATTAAGAAGCCATCTTGCCTTCAATAATCCCATAAGTTCTCCACAGTGGTCAAGGTGAAAGTGGGTGATGACCATCGAATCTATATCCTCCACCCCGTATCCCGCCTGACCGAGTCTCAGCATTGTTCCGTATCCACAATCAACCATTATGATCTTCTCACCATCTATCAGAATGGATTGCTGGGCTCTGTTTTCAACATTAACAGCAACACCTGTGCCGAGAAAAACAATCTTCACCTGTTCACCCCCAGAAACTCTGAAAGGAAGGGTCTGAGATCTTTATGCTCTAACAGTTCCTGTCCCTCAATAACTCTCCCTTTTCTTATGAACTCTGAGAGATCTTTGCCCATGGATGCATGGTGGACTGTTATTGCGTGCCTGATCAATTCTCTGGCGTCTGTGATTTTTCTGGTACGAAACGTAACATACCTTCCGTTTTCAAAAAACCTTGAGTATTCCCTGTTCTTCTCAATGAATTTCATGCTGTTTGCATAGCTCTCAAAATTCGGTCCGTAATGCTTTCTGACTTTAGAGAGAGATCCTGAGAGCAGTTCAAATACCAAACAGCACTTCTCATCTGCATGATGTCCGCTTCTAAGCACGGTAAATTCATTATTTTCCAGAAGGTCAGCAATTCTCCTTTCAGCTTTTTCAAGCTGGGTGTACAGGTTGTCCTCGACAACAGGCGGTCTTTCAAAAATCACCCCGTAAACGAATCTACCATGAATTTCTTTCTTCATCCTTTCCTCATTAACCGAAAATGTTTTTGGAATAAAGAAGTCGATGGATGGTTCTCTGAGAAAAATTCTGCTGGCCTCAACAAATTTTGCAAGACTGTCAATACTCAGATTGGCTGCGACGTTTCTTTTTGGATCCACGGGATCTACCACATGCAGCTTTTCTATGTCTTTTTTCACGTATTCGCTTCCCCTCCCGGGATCTATAACCAGATTCCTTTTCCATCTGGCTGCTTTTTCAATGGTACTCAGAAACGATCTGTAGTGAATTACAAGAAGCTCGCACAGATAACCGGAGAACCCCTTAATCCTGTATTCAGCACCATAAACGTTTATGGACTTCAGAAATCTTTTAAGAAGTCTCACATCGTTTTCAAGCCCTTTTACTCTTTTTATAACCCATTCATGATGGAATGGAGTTCTGTCAACGGCACTTTTTATTCTTTCAGCACTGGAAAGCCTGTAGCATGGAACGATATCCACCTCCACATCTCCCACAGTACCATGAACATACGGATGTGCAGCATATCTCAGCTCATACATATCAACGGCTTTTTTTCCCAGTTCAATTGCAAGCTTTTCAAGTCCATCAAATGAATATGATTCAGGAAAGAGAATGAAAACATCAATCTCAAGATTTTCAGGAAGCCATGTGTTTCTTGCGTAGCTTCCCAGAAATCGGTATTCAAGTTCAGGATAATCCTTCAAAAGCTTATCCAGTCTTTCTTTTATAATTTTTTCTGCTTTTCTGGCCTTATCTGCTGTTTCGGGATCCGGTTCAACAAGCTTCCGAGCCTCTTCAATGATCAATTCAACATCCCTCATACTTCCTCACCGTAAATGGCAATATCCTCGTACACAGGCCCTTTTGGGGTGAGTGTGGATTTCTTAAGCCTGAAATTTTTTACAGTCATGCTCCCATAGTCCCTGCTGTATTCTTCGAGTTCTCTGAGAAGTCTGGATTTTTGGGACTGATCAATTCTCTTAACCCTTCCAACAGTTAGATGTGCTTTGAAATCTTTATCCTTCCTGAACCCGAGTTTTTTCATTCTCTTTTCAACTTCATCTGCCAGTCTGTATATCCCATCGCTTTCTGCACCTACCCATATCACCCTCATGTATCTTGAATTCGGGAAAAATCCAATTCCGCTGAACCTGATCTGAAATGGACTGAATTCTATCTTTTTAAGTTCTTCTTTTATTCTTTCAGCTTTCGATTGGTCCACCTCTCCAAGAAACCTGAGTGTTATGTGCAGGTTTTCAGGTTCAACAGGTTTTATACCCTTAAATGAGGAAAGCAGTTTGAGCAGGGGAATGAACTTCTGCCTGAACCTCTCGTCAATATCCACTGCTACAAACAATCTCATAAGGGCAAAGAATATTAATAAGTTCAAATAGTTTTTTGGTCTGAATGAGTGGAAGAGGCAGAGGACAGATCAGAGGAGAAGTGAGATTCGTTGTCATGAAACCTCTCGGTTATCCGCTTAAGGCGAGCTATCACGAATATCCGAAGGTTGACAACCTGAAGGTATTTGACAGATACGCCAAGGACCAGTGGAGAGGGGAGTTTATCCAGAAAGGTAAGATGCTTTTTGACATGAGGATGTTTCCTGATTTTGCTTTTGAGATTACGGCGTGTGATCCAGAGAGCGGGTACGTAAGTGACTCAACCATATTTCTTGTTGAAAGTCCCAACAGAGAAATTGAAACCGAGATAGTTGTGGATATAAGCCTTGAAGATGTTGTGGGTCAGGAGGATGCAAAGCGAAAAGCAAGGATTGTGCTTGAGTACCTTAAAAATCCTGAAAAATTCGGGAAGTGGGCTCCAAAAAACATTCTTTTCTTCGGACCTCCTGGCACAGGAAAGACAATGATGGCCAAGGCTCTGGCCAACGAAGCCCATGTTCCATTCCTGTCAGTCAAATCAACCAAGCTCATTGGCGAGCATGTTGGAGATGGTGCAAGAAGGATACATGAGCTGTACGAGAGAGCAAGACAGATTGCTCCGTGTATAGTTTTTCTTGATGAGTTTGACAGCATAGCTCTGGACAGAAGCTTTCAGGACCTGAGAGGAGATGTGAGCGAAGTTGTTAATGCATTGCTCACAGAACTGGATGGAATTGAGCTGAATGACGGGATATGCACCATAGCTGCAACAAACAGAGTTGACATGCTCGACTCATCAATAAGAAGCCGGTTCGAGGAGGAGATCGAGTTCAGATTACCAAATTCCGAGGAGAGATTTCAGATTATGAAAAAGAATCTTGAAGATTTTCCAGTTAATGTGAAGGCGGATCTTGATGAGATTGCAAAAATAACTGAGGGCTTTTCGGGCAGAGATATTGTTGAAAAGGTGATCAAGGCATCACTTCACAAGGCAATTGTTGAAGGTAGGGACGAGCTGACAACAGAGGACTTTCTTGCATCAGTTAACAGAGTTCTGAAACCCTCAAAACAACCCCCGAAACAGATGTTTGTTTGATTTTGATTGATGTGTAATTTATTGAAGCGATAAATTAAACTCATTTTTATGGTTGCCGCTGACAGATATTGTCAGCCTGTAATATTTTGAAGGATCGGATAAAATTTTCATGATTTATAACGAAAGATTTTTAAAACCCAATTATTTATCATTTCAAAAGGTGATAAAAATGAGCTGTACAAACTGTGGTAGCGGAAAATTCACCCACATGTTCGAGGATGAGAGGTTTGTTTACTACACGTGCATGAGCTGTGGAAACACAAGCATAATGCCAAAGGGGATGAGACTGATTTAAATAGAGTAAAAATAACCCTTAATTTAGCTACAAAACCTTTTACCTGTTCTTCAATATTGAGTAAAAGATAGAAGTAATCGTATCAAATCTTGAGGAAATTAAGCTGAGATATACTTACGATGCTGGCAGTAGAGATTTAACAGTTGAAAATTTACAATTTAAGCTGAAGTTTTGTAAAACTTCATTCATTTGGATAACTCTTATAAACTGACCGAAAGTGGTCATCATACTCTGATATGTGTCTGCTCAGAATGGTGTTTGTCCATCTCAATCCCACAGGGCCCGTAGCCTAGCTAGGATAAGGCGGCAGCCTCCTAAGCTGCAGATCGCGGGTTCGAATCCCGCCGGGCCCGTTTGATTTTTTCTTTCAGATACTGTGAAACCACATAAAAGGTGAAAACTTGCCCTTAAATGTTTCAGTATCTTTCCTTACTTTCTCACAACCATACCATTTCCATGGCAAAAAGAACCGGAAAAATCAGAGCTTCCATCCTCACACCAGTTCAGAATCTTTTAAAATTAATACTTATAATTTGTTGTATCCTCCGGGTTAAAATAAATCCAAACCAGCGACATTTATCTTGCCGTAAACGGAAATTTTTCGGAAAAAACAGGTGTACAGTTACCTTTTCTGGAGCACAAAAAATTAATAATTTTTCGTTAACATAACATTCAATGGAAGAAGTCCTTGGATATTTAGAAGAGCTCGGACTGACCCAGAAAGAAGCTGAAATTTACGTGAAACTTCTCAAAAGTGGACCTAAAACAGGAATGGAACTCTCCAAGATAACAAAAGATCCGGCTCCGCTCATTTACAAAATACTGAAAAGACTGGAGGAGAAAAAGGTCATTTACAAAATATCCAGCAGCCCCATGGTCTTCAAAGCCTACCCCCTTGACATAGTTACCTCAATGCTCATTAACGAGAAAGAAAGGGAGCTGACGAGACTTCTTCATACACGGGAGGCAATAATCAGGTATTATGAAAGCTATGTGAGCAACCGTAACGACCTTGAATTTGACGTTCTGAGAGGTGTGAAATCCACGATGAATCTTCTTTCTGAGGTCATTGAAAGGGCAGAATACACAATCAGACTCTTCATCTCAGAGGAAAGCATAAAGAGGATCTATCAGTGGCATAAAATTTACTACGAAAGAGCATACACGAGAGGTGTCAGTTTAAAGATTCTCACTTCAGCCTCTGATCTCCAGGCAGTGGAGCCGCTTGCCGAAATAGCCGAAATTAAAAGAATATCCTTTCCGCTATACACCCGTTTCGTCATAAAGGATTACGATGAAATTGTTATTCTGACTGATTCAGATATTGAAGACTTCTGCATTGCCCTTTACTCAAAAAACAACAATTTCACGAGAACGTTCTCTGACATTTTTGATTTCATATGGGAGTGCTGCCAGCCTATCTCTTCCGGAAAAATAAAGGGAATTCTGTGACACCTTCCCCATCAGGGAATTGGTACGATGCATTCAAATCCAATTTAAAAGCTGAAGATCATCAAGAAACGGATAGTTCCTTCTGCATTTTGAGACTTCATCAAGATCTATCTTTGAAAAAATTATCTCTTGATACTCTCCTGCCTCGTTCAGGATGTTCCCATGGGGATCAACTATCGCAGAGTGCCCGCTGTAAATACCCTCCTCATCAACACAGTTTGTTGCAATAACATAGAGCTGATTTTCAACCGCTCTTGCCTTTATGAGCGTTTTCCAGTGTTCAATTCTTTCAGACGGGAATTCAGCCGGAACAGCAATAATTTCTGCCCCCATCTTCATTAAAGTTCTTGAAATCTCGGGAAATCTTATTTCGTAGCAGATCATGACTCCAATCTTTCCAAAAGGTGTTTCAAAAACTTTAATTTCTTTCCCCGGTGTAAAATACTTCCGCTCATCTGTTAGCGGGAAGGGAAGAATCTTCCT
>WAMS01000034.1 GCA_015522195.1 Geoglobus sp.
ACTTGCAGAATATAATTGACTCTCCGAAATCATCAAGTCCAGGCCTTCCTGCTCTGCCTGCCATCTGCTTGTACTCTCCAACTCCAATCAGGACGTTCCCCATTCCCGATTCGTACCTTCTCATTCCCCTGATGATGACCCTTCTTGCCGGTAGATTGACTCCTGCTGCTAAGGTTGGAGTTGCGCATACCACCTTTATCCTCCTCTTTCTGAACTCTCTCTCAACAATCTCCCTCTGATTGCTCAGAAGTCCCGCATGGTGAAAGGCTGTACCATTTGCAGCACATCTTGCCAGCTTTTGACTCATTTCACCATCATTCTCAAAAAGAATCTCCTCTGCAATCTCTCCATTGTCATCACAGTATTCTTTTACAACAGATGTCAGTTTTTCTGCCATTGACTCTGCATTTCTCCTGGTTGATTCAAATATCAGAACCTGACCTCCATTTTCCAGCGTGTACTCGACAATTTCCTGGATGCTCCTCCCGCAATCAATCTCCTCAACTCTACTTCCGTTGAGTCTCAGAATCTTCCCCGGATAGAAGGTGCTCTCGTATAGGGGAACGGGTCTCCAGCTGCTTGAAACAAGTTCCGCATCAAGCCACTCTGCAATCTCGTCTGCATTTGGAATTGTTGCGGACAGAGCAATTATTCTAAGGGATGGATTCAGCTTTCTTAGCTTCGCCACAAGTATCTCTATGACCGCCCCTCTCCTTGCAGAATCAAGAAGGTGAACTTCATCAATCACAAGAAGGCTTATTTTCCCTATCCATTCAGCCTGATTTCTCAAAAGCGAATCTGCCTTCTCACTTGTTGTAATTATTATGTCTGCATCTCCAAGCCACTCGTCTTTGCTCTCATAATCTCCTGTTGATATTGTCACCTGAATTCCTATTTCATTCCACTTCATGAACTCCCTGTATTTTTCACTGGCAAGAGCTTTCAGCGGTACGGTGTAGAGACATTTTCCACCCCTTATTATCTCGTAAACCATCGCGAGCTCTGCAATCAGTGTTTTTCCGCTTGCTGTTGGGATTGCTATGACCATGTTTTTTGATGAAAAAAGCCCACTTTCGATTGCCTGAACCTGAGGTGGATAAAGGCGTCTGATTCCAGCTTTCTGCAAAATTTCAATTCCGTACGTCCCTATGTGATTTCTGAGGTTTTCAATATCCATATTATCAGATGTCATCGGTTTTTCAGAATATAGTAATTTCGCAAAAGGTTTATTATTTATGAACATTTCATTCTGCGTATGGATGCAAGGCATGCGGTCATTGCTCTAATCGTCATCGGGGCAGCTCTTGCTGCTTATGGGTTTTTTTCATCCAGTTCAGGTGGATTTGATGAAAGCAGATGGTACAGCTTTGAAGAGGGAATGGAAATAGCAAAGAAGAATAACAAGAAGGTACTGGTTTTTGTAACCCTCCCAGCATGTGTGTGGTGTGAGAGGATGAAGCAGGAAACATTCAGTGATGGAGAGGTTATGGAAAGGCTTGAAGCCAGATACGTGCCTGTGCTTGTTGATGCATCCATAGATCCTGCTGTAAGTAAAATTGCACCTCTCTTTGGAGGAGATATAAGCACACCAGCCTTCATAATCTACAGTCCAGACGGAGAGCCATTAGATGGATGGGTGGGATATGTTACAAAGGATGAATTCATGAGAAGGGTTGAAATCTGAAAGCCTAAATCAATAAACTTTTTATTGTAAGGTGCAGATTCGAGTTGTTTATTGCACTCATTTTAGTGGAGGTGGAGTGTTTGAGGAAATACAGGAGGGAGTATCTCAAAATTGCTGAGCTTCCCAGCTTTGTTGAAATAAGCGAAAATGCAAGAAAAAAGGTTGAAAAGGTTATGGAAGGATTCGGACTCACATCTGCTGTTCTTCTTTCCGGAAAAACAAGTTTTGAGGTGGTCGGATCAAAAATATATGACAAGGTCAGTGATAAAATAATAGAGACATTTCACGTTGAAAAGGCAAGAATGGATGAGGTGAGAAAGATAGAGTTTCAGATAGGTTATTCAGACGTGGACTGCGTTATAGGTGTTGGGGGAGGAAAGGTTCTTGATCTCGGAAAGGTTCTTGCATCGGAGCTGAATGTTGCTTTCATAAGCATTCCCACCGTTGCCTCGCATGACGGCATTGCATCTCCTGTTGCAAGCTTCAAGGAGGAGAACAGACCGGTGTCAATTTCAACAAATCCTCCAACAGCTGTTCTCGCAGACCTCACCATTCTGAGAAAGAGTCCTGTCAGGTATCTCAGATCAGGATACGGTGATCTGATTTCGAATATAACAGCTATCAAGGACTGGATTCTGGCAAAGGATAAGAGAGATGAGGAGTACAGCGAGGTTGCAGCTTCCATGGCAGTCATGCCAGCAAGCTTGATGCTAACTACAGCAAATCTTGACATAAGCAACCTCAAACACCTTGAAATGCTGATCAGAGGGCTGATTTTAAGCGGTGTGTCAATAAGCCTCATAGGTTCAAGCAGACCTGCAAGTGGAGCCGAGCATAAATTCAGCCACGCAATTGACTATTTGGGGTATGGTAACGCCCTTCACGGAGAACAGGTTGGAATAGGGGCAATCATAATGGAATATCTTCATCAGAAGCATTACGGTGTTGGAGACTGGGAAAAAATAAAGGAGTCCCTTGAGAGAGTCCAAGCTCCAACAACGGCAAAGGAAATCGGACTGAGCAAGGATGAGATATTGGAAGCTCTCATGTTTGCAAAGAAAATAAGAAGGAGGAGATACACGATACTGGAAGATGTCGATCCGGACAGAAAGGAGTTTGAGCTTGTTGTGGAGAAGACAGGAGTTGCTTAGCGTACTGGGATTAAAATTCCTCTCCTCTCTTTCAGCTCACTGCATCTTCCCCTGTATATCTCCACCATCTCAAAACCATTCAAAATGATGAGATAGCACTCTTCACTGTCATCAGGGCGGTAAACTGAGTAGGCTTTGCCAACGCTCTTTCCCCTTTTCTCTCCAAAAACAATCTCCTGTAGTATTTCATTGAAAAAATACCAGTTTTCATCTGCAAGAACCTGAAATGGATATGAAGAAAGGATACTTTTCAGTTCCTGCACAATTTCAGGTTTATGAACCAAACTGCATTTCATGCAGCTCCATATTGCGTTTCCTTTCATTTCGCCTCCAGTTTCATAAATCAGACATGGATAGAATGGACAGAAGCAGAATGAACAGTCCTGCCCTTCAAAATGACATGGATAGTAGCTGCAGTCTCCCTTCTCAATTCCCATCAGCGTTTCAAAGAGCTCTCTCAGAGTCCTTTCCCTGAGGTTCATCTCAGCATCGCCACCATGTCACCAACATTCACTCCTATGTCCCTTGCAACAGGCTCACACTTTGCCTTCAGCAGAAAGGCAATGTTCCTGTATCTGCCTTCAGAAAGGCATTCATAATTCGCCATTCCCTTGGATATTATCACATCAGCCTGATCCATTCGTTCTCTTGTTATCTCAGGAAGTTCCTCCTCTATTATCCCTATCGCTCCCTCACCGTTTGTCAGAATTTCATCTGCAATTATGTCGATTCCAGCAATTCTTGCATCCTCAACTGTTGCATCGCTCAGAACAGGTTTTGCTCTCACAACAAAGCTCACAAAACCCCCTCTCCTTTTTATTTCCTGAACAAGAAGTCTGTCAAAGATTATCTCTCCTGCATTGTCTGCCAGATAGACCACTCTGCCTTTCGAAAGATGTTCTATCTCCTCTGTGTTGTCTATAACAAGTTTCTTCATGAATTCCTTCTGAAAGTAGTTTTTGAAGTTCGAATCATTAACATTATGGTCCAGAACTCCGTAATCAAAACTGTTTCCTATTATGCTTGCCTTTACCGCGTTTTTAAATCTGTCACCTTTTCTTATCAATTTTTCAACAAAAGGAAGAACTTTCAGGCTTTCCTCGTTGGCTCTTTCCTTCAGAATTCTGTAGGGGTCATCACTTCCAAGCATTTGATAAACGATTCTGTGAACCTTTGTTGAGGCTATGGCGTTTATCTCCCTTTTCCTGAACTCCTGAAGAATCATGTTCATCGAGGTCTGGATTATCCTGTTTATTAATTCCTCATCATCTGTAACAAGCATGCACTCCTGATAAATCCTGTTGAGCAGACATGCTGGACATTTGGCTTTCATTCTCATTGCTCACACATCCAGATTCTTCACCTCGTTTGAGTGCTCCATTATGAAGTTCCTTCTGTCCTCAACATCCTCACCCATGAGGATTGTTATAAGCTCCTCGGCCATGGAAGCGTCCTCCACAGTCACTTTAAGAAGGACCCTGTTTTGGGGATTCATTGTTGTTTCCCAGAGCTGTTCCGGATTCATTTCTCCGAGACCCTTGTATCTCTGAACCTCTGCATCTCCAATTCTGTTAAGCAGGTCATCGAGTTCGGCGTCTGAATAGGCATAATAGGTTTTCTTCCCCTTTTTAACCCTGTAGAGTGGGGGCTGGGCGATGTAGAGATGTCCAAACTCAATGAGGGGTTTCATGTATCTGTAAAAGAATGTGAGAAGTAGAGTCCTTATATGGGCACCGTCAACATCTGCATCTGTCATTATTATTATCTTCCCGTATCTCACTCTGTTAACGTCAAATTCCTTTCCCATCCCGGCTCCTATGGCAGAAATTATGGCCTTGACCTCTTCATTCCTGAGAACCTTCATCAAACCTGCCTTTTCAACATTGATAATTTTCCCCCTTATTGGCAGAATTGCCTGAAATTTCCGATCTCTTGCCTGCTTTGCCGATCCTCCAGCTGACTCTCCCTCAACAATAAAAAGCTCCCGTTCTGATGGGTCTCTTGAAGAACAGTCTGCCAGCTTTCCTGGTAAGGTTGCAACCTCACTTTTCCTTTTTACAAGCTCTCTTGCCTTTTTTGCCGCCTCTCTTGCCCTTCTGGTCGTCTGACATTTCTCAATGATTTTATTTGCTGCATCTGGATTCTCTTCTAACCATTCAAGCACTCTCCTGTAGACCGTGCTCTCGACAGCCTTTCTTATCTCGCTGTTGCTCAGCTTTGTCTTCGTCTGTCCTTCAAACTGAGGTTCAGGAAGTTTCACGGAAATTATCGCAGTTAAACCCTCTCTTATGTCCAAACCTGAAAGTGGAGTGTACTTTTTTATGAACTTTCTTCCGTATTCGTTCAGGGCTCTTGTCAGTCCAGCTCTGAATCCAATAACATGCGTCCCTCCTTCATCGTTGTGTATGTTGTTTGCATAGGCCAGAACAACCTCATGATCTGAGTTTGTGAACTGGACTGCCACTTCAATCTCGTTGCTATCGACTTTCTCATGGAAGTAAATTGGATCATGAAGCTTCTGCTTTCCCCTGTTCAGAGATCTTATATAATCGAGAATTCCCCTGTCTGAATGAAAAACATCCCTCTTGTTCTTTCTCTCATCAATCAGCTCTATTGTTACTCCCTTTGTCAGATATGCAAGCTCCTTTAACCTGTGGGCAACAATATCGTACCTGAACTCTGTTGTTTCAAAAATCTCCTCATCTGGCTTGAACCGGACTATTGTGCCTGTATCGACGCTCTCTCCAACAATCTCGAGGGACGTTTTTGGCAGCCCTCTTTCAAATCTCTGAAAGTGGATTTTACCATTTCTCTTCACATACACCTCCATCCACTCTGACAGAGCATTTACAACAGAGACGCCCACTCCATGCAATCCTCCTGAGACTCTGTAAGCTTTCTTGCTGAACTTTCCACCTGCATGAAGTTTTGTCATTACTATCTCAAGAGCAGATTTACCGAGTGGATGCATCTCTGTCGGAATTCCCCTTCCATTATCCTCAACGCTTGCACTTCCATCATCATGGAGGATGACCTTTATCCTGGTACAGAATCCTGCAAGTGCCTCATCAATTGAGTTGTCAATCACCTCCCAGAGGAGATGATGAAGCCCTCTAATGCCGATTCCACCTATGTACATTCCCGGTCTTTTTCTAACAGCCTCAAGATCGCTTAGAACTTCAATATGTTCTGCTGAGTACTCCATACCTCCACCCCGGCAACAGCATGGTGAGTTTGGTGAGATTGTTTAAAACGTTAATTGTAGAGGTGATTCAGCCACCCTCATTAAGGAGTATGAATCTGGCGAGATTTTCAGCAAAGACCCTGTTGTCTGCGCTGTCTATGTACTGGTCTGTAAATCCAGCATCATCGCCAACAACAATAACATAACCGCTTTCAAATTTTTTAAAGCTTACGAGACCCATTTCTATGTTGTCAGAAAATTTAATTTCCTCTCTTTTTTCTGCAATTATGGGATCGCTGATCCTGAAGGCACCGTAAAGAATTATCCTCTCCACATTCTCGGTTAGAACGGTATCCCTGACCGGAACCCCAACAACCATGTTTTTCTTCAAAGGCTCGCTCTCCACATCAATCCCGAACTCCTGAAGAACAGGCAGATTGGATGGTGGAGTGTGCATGAAAATGATCAGAATTCCGCCATTCCTGACGAATTCCACAATCTCTCGTTCATCAACCCTGTGTGCAGGACCAAGTAGAATGTAAGCTTTTGCATCATCAAGATCCTCTATCCCTCCGTTTACGATGTCCACACCGTTTTCTGCAAAAATCTGTCTGAAAATGCTGTACTGTTTGAAAACAGGTTTATGAACAGTATCAAAAACCGCTCTCGATTTCGATTCCTCTGCAGCGCATCCCGACATCAACACAGATGAAACGAACAGCACGGTAATGATGATTTTCGAACCATACTCATGTAAATTCATAACTTCATGTCAGGAAATCAGGATATATCTTTTTCGAAATGGATGAGACAGGCACTCAGAAGAAGGATAGCAGCAATAATCACAAAAAAGACCCTGACATCGATAAAATCAGATACCATTCCAGCTCCCAGGGAAAATATTCCGCCAACAAAGAATCCGATTCCCTGGAATACTCCATATGCGGGAGCTCTGAGATTCACGGGAAAATGGTAGGCTACAATTGAATCGAAAAGAGGTATGGTTGCGTACAGCATAACACCAAGAAGGACAACGGTCATGTAGAATATTTTCGCAGAAGGAATCAGTATTATCGGGAAAAGAGAGAAGGCTGCGAAAAATACACAGGCAGCAGCAACTCTGAGAGCTCCAAATTTGTCTCCAAGTACACCTCCGGCAATGTTGGCAAACATGCCCATAAAAGGAAAGAGAGCAACAATTGCTGCAGATGCTGGTTTGGAAAGCCCAACAACGTTAAAGGCATAGAGAGGGATAAATGACATCAGTCCCCAGAAGCTTGCATCTCTCATGAAGTATGATGCAATGAAGGACCTTCTTGCATTCTTTCTGAAAAAACTGAAAAAATCAGATGCAGAAATCTTAGATGCTCTGTCAGAGTGTATGAGCAGCGAATAGAGCAATGCAACCGAAAGTGTAAAAAATGCGAAAAAAAGCAGGAGCCGGTCAAGGGTGTAAAAGATAAGGAAATAAGATACGATTAGCGGAGAGATTATCATTCCAAGACTGCTGGAAAATCCGTGAATGCCAAGATACGTGTTTATCCTGTTTTCAGGGGAGAAATCAACCAGAATTGTTGTTCCGGGTGAGTGGTACGTGCCTGAACCGATTCCGAGAAGAATATGAATCAAAAGGATTGGAATGTAGCTTTCTACACCACTCAGAATCAGCAAGGAGACAAATGCAAGAATCTGACCTGCAACGACCAGCCACTTTTTTGAGTGTCTAAGACCCAGGATACCTGAAATGAGTGTGGATAACGAATATGCTATGAAAAATACTGCAGCAATGAGCTCTGTTTTTGTGTAACTCAGTATCAGCATCGCCTGAAGAGCTGGAAGTATGGCTATAACCAGGTTGATTGTCATGTGGGTGTGCATGTGAGCGAGAGATGACGCCAGTATCAGTCTTGCACCTGACACAGACGAAAAAATTGCCAGTCGTGTTTTAACGTTTCCTGAAAAAATCCGGTTGTTCAGAAACTGTTTTATGGAGGGTGTATCAAAAAAGCCCTGATGGTTGTTTTCAGATTTGTTGAGAATGGAAAAGAGTTGAGAGTTGATGGTGATGAGGCAGTTCGGTATGCAAGAAAACTTTATGAGGAGGGCATGGTACTTCTCTTTGACAACTCAGCTGTGAGGCCTGAGGAGGTTTCGGAAAAGGATGTGATCGAGGTTATGGGTTTTGTCTGTGACTGAGGTGAGATTATGAAAATTGCAGTTGTAGGAGCCGGAAATCTTGGTATGGCACTGATCAGAAACGCCATGAGGAATGCTGAGATAATTGCTGTGAGGAGGAGAAAGGAGAAAACTCAGGAAATGGAGGGTGTGGAGTTTGTCACTGATATAGAGGAGGCAGGTGAGGCAAACATCTTTCTTGTGGCCCTGAAGCCCCGTGTTTTCAGAAGTCATCTGGAAACGATCGGGGATGTTGCAAAGAGCAAACCGGTCATAAGCTTCGTTGCAGGTGTAAGGCTTGAGGAGATACTGAAGCATATTGAAAATCCATTCAGGGCCATGACAAACCTGGGAATAGAGGAGAAAGGTGCCATTGCATGCTATCCTCCTGAAACCGCTGAACATCTCAGATTTCTTGAAGCAGAATTCATATACTGTGAAACTGAAAATGAACTGGATGCCATGACATCCTATCTTGGAAGCTCCCCAGCCCTCATCTCAAAGCTCTTTCATGCCTTTGTTATTTCAGCTCTGCATCAGGGTATAAGCTACGACAATGCTCTGAAGGCAGGAATGCACGCCTTTCAGTCAGCTGCATACCTCTACTCAAAATACGGGCTTGAGGAGACCATAAGAAAGATAGCAACGCCCGGAGGCACAACAGCTGAAGGTCTGAGAGAGATTTCGGGGATCGAAAAGGGATTTATGGAATCACTTATTGCTGCAAGCAGGAGGGTTGATGAACTTTGAACGAGCTTGATCTGCTCAGAAAGTACATTAAGGATGATAAACTGATAAAGCACTGCATAGCCGTATCAGCCATCATGAGAGGTATTGCAAGAGAGCTGGGGGAAGATGAGGAGCTGTGGGCAAGAATTGGGCTTCTGCACGACATAGACTACGAACTTGTTGGAGAAGACATGGAAAGACATGGAGAGGTTGGAGCAGAGATTCTTGAAAAGGAGGGTTACGGTGAGATAGCTGAGACGGTCAGAAGACACAATCACATGAGATACGGGAACTACCGTGAGCCTGTTGAGATAGCTTTGCAAGCTGCCGACAGCGTTTCGGGACTGATAATTGCATGTGCCCTCGTTAAGGGTGGAAAAATTGGAGAGGTGACACCAAAAACGGTAAAAAAGAAATTCAAGGAAAAGAGCTTTGCTGCAGGATGCGACAGGAACAGAATAAAATTAATAGAATCGCTCATACCCCTTGAAAAACTTTATGAGGTTGGTATCTCAAGCCTGTATGATGTCAGGGATGAACTCGGTCTCAACTAAGCTTCAGCTAAGCTCTGTATTCGTAGGTAATTCCATTCACTTCTATGGTGTACACGTCCCCTCTCACATCCTTGCTCTTTATTATCGGACTGTCAGAAAGCTGATAAACCTTCTTCAGATCATTAAAGCTATCAAGAAGTATCCTGTCTCCTACCTTTCTTCCGTTCACTACCATTACACCTTTCTCCATATTTCTCTTTCCTCTGGATGAAATCGAATTTCTGTTTATCGCAAGAGCAGGAATGAGTGCAGATAGTGAAAGCCCTGCATAAAGAATCCTTGCGTTGTTAACCTCAATCCCACTGATGTAGTTCTCCCGAACGGTTTCTGAGACCTTTCTGTCCTTCAATGTCTTTTCAGTATTTGAAAAGCTGTAAAGTCCCGATCTCTTCACAAGATTCATGGAGTGCTCGAAGCTCACCTCATCAGACTGTGCCCTGAAATCAAGTCTGACACTTTGCTGAACTCTTGAAATTCCTGTTCCATCCTTTACAGCTTCAAGTCTCCTTTTAAGCTCTGAAGTAATAATCGAAAACTCGATACTTGTGTCTCCATTCACTTCGCCTTTTTCAGAGAAGTATGTTTCATTCCAGAGTACAATACTCTTTTTCCCGTCCTTTACGTAGTATGTAATGCCAATGTTCATCTCGTAATTTCCTGAGAAGCCAGAATCTGCTGTAAAGCTGTAATTCCCGACAATTTCTTTAACTATAGATTCCGGATAGTACTCCATAGAGCCGCTGCTACCATATATCGATTCATTTGTAAAAAGTGCACTGGTTTTAAGGGAACCCGTCATCTCATAACTTTCCGTGACCTGAGTAAATTTTGTTTCAGATGGAATTGAGTGGGCGTAAACTGCAATACCTGCAGAAAGTATTGAAATAATCAGAAGTGTCACTGTGATGAATTTCCTGAACTTGTCATTCATTTCAATCACCCCCATGTACCTCGATCTGTATTTCATTACTTTTTACGGAGCATCCCTTAATCTCAGCACCTTCATTCAAATAATAAATTCCTGAACTCGTAAACTCCTGCTTTCCTGCTGGATTGAGCTTTGTCGCAACAGTTACATCAATGTATTCAACACCACCTCCATCAACAACCCATACAAGCTTTGTTGCTCCCATCATTCCATTTCCAGAATGATACAGAGAGTAGTTTCCGTTTGAGGCATTGATGCTGATTATCTCAAACTCTGCTGGAATCGTATCCTTTACCGTTATCTCATCATAAATTCCATAGCTTTCCAGGAGTATTCTGAATGTCCAGAATTCCCTGACTCCGGTCTGAACGCTCTTATTTCCGCTTATCAGAATTTTCTCAAGTTTCATCACAGGATCGCTAATCTCAACTGAACAGCCTTCAATCAGAGCGGAACCGTTTGCCCACAGAGCGGTAATGGTAACAGGAACTGTGAAGTTTCCTGCTCCACCTTTGAAAACTCCATAAACTGTGGCTGTTTCCCCTGATTCAAGATAAATCGGATTGCTGAACTCAATCAGCCCATCAACAGATGTGAAATAGAAATCTGCACCCTCATTCAGATTGTTTGTAACATTCATCACGGCAAAAGTTTCTCCACTCTTCACCGTAATCACTCCAGCAGGACATTCAAAAGCTATATATGAGGTGCTGTTATCTGATATTCGAAGAAATGCACCCCTTTCCCCATAATATTCTCTGAAATTTCCACTGGAGCCCAGTATCAAAACCAGGCTTATAACAATGGATACCAGAGCAAACATACCTTTCATAGTCTAAACCTCCTTTTTCTAAAAACGATGTATTCCTCTCCAAATCCTGAAAATCTGTAAGCTAATAGCAGAAACGCGGAAAGAAGTGTGATCTGAATCAGCAGTGGCAGGTAAGGGCTGAAGTCAAAGAGCCATCCCGTTACAGATAGCGGTAAAAGCGGGATGTATGCGTAGATCTCAACGCCTTCCGAGTATATCCTGGTCTCTCTTGGGACAGAAACAGAAAAATCCAGTTTGATTTCCTCTCCTGAGTTTAAATACGTCTGGCTTTCAGAGAGCAGATTACCATTTCCTGCCTTTTCCTCAAAAAAGAATATCATTGGATAGTACGCTCTGTTCTGAAAAACCAGACTTTTTTCAAATTCAGAACCTGGAAGGTACCACCCTTCTCTCTGCCCTCCGGCAGCTGTTGAGGCATAGCTGAATGTAATCTCCCCCCATGAAAGCATCGTGGATGCAACAAGCGATGTAATCAGAATTGCGGAGAAAAGTCCGTAAAAAATTCCTGCACTTATTCTCACCTTCTGTTTACTCTTTCTTTTTTTGCTTTCTCCGGTGAACGAAAAAAATCCTAAGGTTATGAGAGTGATGGCAATAAAAATGCTGTTTGAATGCAGCCTGTCAATCAGATTCCCTGCTTTCGGTATCAGTATCGGGTTGCCAAAAGCTGTTATAACCTCTCCTATGACCTTATCCTTTTTTACAGGAGGGTATTTTCCATCGAGCTGATCAGTTGCCAAGTTGTTATCACCCTTGGTGATATAGGCTTCATTTTCTTCAGCAAAGACTCTGTGAACCACATACATCCCACCCATCTCAAAGACAACTATCTTCCCCTCTCCACCTTTTGAGAATGGATTGATGAAAAACAGATCTCCTGAACTTATTGTTGGCTCCATGCTTTCAGAAATAGCGTAGGAAAAAAGCACAGGTCTGTTAAAGGTTATTCCAATTATAGATGACAAGAGGAATATGAATGAAATCACAACTATGAGGTTGCCAAGGAATTCTGAAATTTTCATTTTTGATTCATCCCAAAAAAATAAAAGGGTTAGCTGCAAGCACCTGCAGCCGCACTTATGCTCATCTGTGCCGATTGTGGTCCAAGTCCAAGTCCGTAGCTGTTGAATATCATCCCAACCTGGACTGGTGAGCCATGGTTTACCGTGAACTGTATCTGGGTGCCATATGTGGCACTTTCATTGTATTCTCCCGTAAACAGGAAGAGGTTGTTGCTGTTGCTTGAGATTGTCACGCATATTGGATATGCTGTCTCATTGTTCTCCCAGAGCTCATTGCTCACATTGAACATTTCCTCAAAAACGTATATCGTGTCAGGGCTCAAACCCAGTCCAAAACCAAGTGTTTCATTGTAGTTTGCATTGTTTGAGCTCAGTTCAATTGTCAGCTTCCCGTTGTTGAGATATGCATAGGGCTGGGTTGGGGTCAGATCGATGAACTCATTATCATCTGAAACCACAGCAACTGTGACTGTTCTATCTGCTTCATAATACCTGAAATTCGCTCCTGCACTCATTGCAAGTATCAGACCTGCAATAAGAAGGGTCAATCCGAATAGTTTTCTCATCTTCATTCACCTCTTCAATTCTGTCCGCAATCGCTAAGCTCAGCAGGCTCTGTTCCAGCTCTGTAGGCTTTGACTTTCATCGAGACGTTCCAAATATCTCCAGGGCTATCTCCGTTTGCACTGAGATCCATTCCAATTTTAACAGACTGTCCTGGCTGAACAACAAAGCATACATCATCCCTTGCGCTGTCTGAAGCTGTTGCAGCCTGACCACCGTCTACAGCAAAAACTCCACCTTCATGTCCGTAAAATTCCACATTTGTGTTGTTTGATGTAACCCTCACAACAATTGGGAACTGCTCCCATAGATCATTGCTCACCTCAAATACCTCATCAAAGTTGTACTCGCTTGCAGGGCTGATCCCGTCTCCGTATCCGGGATAGTTGGGGTTGTTTGGTGAGAAGTCAACAACCAGAATCCCGTCATCGCCTATGTAAGCATAGGGCTGTATCGGTGTAAGATCGATGATCTCGGTGTCATCTGTAACTACTGTCCAGTGGACGCTTCTATCAGCGTTGTAGTCGCTGAAGTTTGCACCCACACCGAGAACAATTGCCAGAGTGGCTATCATTCCCAGCAATCCAAATCTAAGTTTGTCCATTTTTTCAACTCCTTTCTTTCTTTGAACCTCTCTTGGATTCTGGGTACTATGTTAATCCCCGCTTATTCTTTCATGAAGACAGAGCTAAACATTTTCAGAAAAGAAACAAGATCGGCAAAAAGCTTGGAATTGTCAATAAAGATTGTATCCCTCTCCACCCTCACAAATCCTTCTCTTTCAAGCATCGGAATGTGTGTCTGTTTCAGACTCACATAAACACTCTTCCGATACCTGTGACCATTTTTTTGCTTTTTTGCGACGATGTATTCTGCTATCTCTCTGACACAGCCCTGGCCACCATTTTCAATCAGATAGACTATCATTAACATCCTTCTCTCATTACCCAGTATTTCAGATAAATTTGCCATTAACCTTAACATATGAGATATTACATATAGTTATTTGCATGGCCCGGATGA
>WAMS01000035.1 GCA_015522195.1 Geoglobus sp.
CTGATGAGGGGTTTAACCTTACCGTTCATTCTTCTGGCAAGTCCTGAACATAGCAGGACTGCCTTCATGTTTTAACAGTGTCAGGACTCTGAGTAAATATTTAACCCTGCCAGCTGATAAAAATGGCAACCATTAAATATCCTCAAAAGAGAGTTTTCCATAAAAATAACGGTGAAAAAGATGATTGAGGTTGAGGTTATTACTGGCAGAACAATTGATCAGGGAAAAACAGTTGAAGAAAAGTTTTCCGAAGAATATTTCAACGCCGTCAATTACTGTGAGATTAACGAACAGGACTTCAAAAAACTTGGTCTGAGAGATGGTGACAGGGTAAGGGTGAAGACCGATTTTGGAGAGGTTGTTGTTTACGCGAAAATCGGAGACGTGCCTGAAGGCGTGATTTTTATCCCAATGGGTCCTTATGCAAACAGAATTACATCAGATGACACAGACGGCACGGGAATGCCGAGATTTAAGGGAATCATAGGAGAAATTGAAAAGACAGATGAACCCGTAAAATCAGTAAAACAGCTCTTAGGGGTGGAATAAATGGCTGATGCAGTATGCACGTTTTGCGGAAATGTTTGTGATGATGTGGAGTTTGATGTAAACACCCAGAAAGGGAAAAGACTCTGTGCCCTTGGACTTGCCAAATTCAGGGAAAAGGAAAGAATAAAAAGCCCGATGATCAATGGAAAAGAAGTTAGCTACGAAGAGGCAGTTGAAGAAACAGCAGAAATACTTGTAAACGCCAAAAAACCCCTGCTCTACGGATGGTCATCAACTGTAAATGAAGCGATAAGATACGGTATCATTCTGACTGAAAAGGTTGGAGGTGTTTACGATCAGTGTTCAAGTGTTTGTCATGCTCCCGGGACTCTTGCAATAATTGAAGAGGGGATTCCAGGAGGTTCTCTCGGCACAGCCAAGAACAGGGCTGATGTGATCGTTTTCTGGGGCTGCAACCCACTTGAAGCTCATCCAAGACATCCTGCAAGATACAGTGCAATGGCCAAGGGATTTCTGATCAAAAGCAGAAAGGACAGAAAAATAGTGGTTGTTGATGTCAGAAAAACAAAATCAGCAGCGATGGCAGACAAATTCATTCAGATAAAACCTGGCTACGACTACGCCATTATTTCAGCATTGAGAGCACTTGTAAAGGGAGAGGACATCGAGGCAAGGGAGGTTGGAGGTGTTCCAAAGGAGGTGCTTGCGGAGCTTGCAGACATGATGAAAAGTGCAAACTATGGAGTTATATTTTACGGGCTCGGCATAACCCAGTCAAGAGGCAGAGACAGAAATGTTGAGAATGCTGTTAAACTGATTCAGCTCCTCAACAGACATACAAGATGGGTGATATGGCCCATGAGAGGGCATTACAATGTTGTTGGAGCTGGTGAGATCCCCGCCTGGGAGGTTGGCTTTCAGTATGCTATTGATTTCAGCAGAGGATATCCGAGATTTTCTCCTGCAGAATTCTCAGCTGTTGAAATGCTTCTGAGAAAAGACTGCGACGCCATGCTTGTAATGTCGAGCGATCCCGCCGCTCACTTCCCCTGGAAGGCCGTTGAGCACATGAAAAACATTCCTGTTATTCAGATTGACCCCTTCCCCAATATGACAACTCTGCTTTCAAACGTTGTGATTCCCTCAGCTGTAGCGGGAATTGAAGCTGAGGGGAATGTTTACAGAATGGATGGGATTGTACTGAGGGTGAAAAAACTCGTTGATTCAGAATACTGGAGCGATGAGAAAATCGTCCATGAAATCCTGAAGGCTGTGGAGAGGAGGCTCTGAAGGTGATTGAAATGCTCTGGATTAAAAATGGAATTGTTGTTGATCCGAAAAATGGAATTGACGCTGAAAGGATGGACATATTTGTTAAGAATGGAAAGATAGTGAATGAGGAGGATGTCAGAAAAGAGGATTGCAGAGTTATTGATGCAAACAACAAGCTTGTTGTCGCAGGCGGAGTTGATATGCACGCCCACATCGCAGGCAGCAAGATAAATGTTGGCAGAACAATGAGACCTGAAGAGATGAGAGTGGTGAGGCAGACTGCAGGCAAGCTGAGAGCTTCGATGGGAAGGGTTCTGCTGACATCTCCAGCCATCGGTTATGAGTACGCAAGAATGGGATACACAACGGCTGTTGAGGCGGCCACACCACCAATAGGTGCTCCCCACACCCACGAGGAGCTTGATTCCATTCCGGTTGTTGACAAAGCCTCCCTTACTGTTTTTGGAAACTGGCATCCGGTTTTCAAATATGCTGCTGACAGGGACAGGGAAAAAATGAAGGCGTTTATCGCATGGGCGCTTGAGAGGACAAAGGGTTTTGGTGTGAAGGTCGTCAATCCTGGCGGAGTTGAAGCCTGGATGTATGGTGGAAATGTCAGGAATCTTGATGATGAGGTGCCAAAGTGGAGTGTTACACCCAGGGAAATAATCACAGAGCTTGTAAACGCAAATGAAGAGCTCAATCTCCCCCATTCCGTCCATCTTCACTGCAACAATCTTGGAGTTCCTGGGAATTATCAGACAACAATCGAGACGATAAAGCTCGTTTCAGGTATCAGAAATGATTCAAGACAGGTACTTCATGTGACACATGTTCAGTTCAACGCTTACGCTGGAAGTTCCTGGAGGGATGTGGCAAGTGGGGCAGCAGAGATTGCAAAGGTTGTGAACTCAATGGACAACGTCACCATAGATATGGGTCAGGCCATTTTTGGCCATGCAACTGCAATGACAAGCGATGCCCCGTTCCAGTTCACACTGCACAAGCTCACAGGCTCGAGATGGGTAAACAAGGACACCGAGATTGAAGGCGGTGCAGGAATAGTGCCGATAACCTACATGCCCAAGAATCCGGTTCATGCACTGCAGTGGGCAATCGGACTTGAGCTTGGGCTGCTTGTTGAAAGCGACAGGGTTGTGCTTTCTACAGACTATCCAAATGGTGGCCCCTATACAGAGTACCCGTACGTAATGGCGATGCTGATGAGCAGAAGGATGAGAGAGAAGGAACTTGACAGGGTTAGCCCTTATGTGCAGAAGGCGACGTCACTGCCTGCCATTGAAGTCGAAAAAACACTTTACGAGGTAATTGAGATGACCCGAAGTCTGCCTGCGAGGGTAATGGGTTTGGAAAGCAAAGGTCATCTGGGAACTGGTGCTGATGCTGATATAGCAATCTACAACCTCAACCCGAATGATCTGGATCCGGCATCACAGTATGATGTTGTCAACAGAGAGTTCAGGGTTCCGGCATACACGATAAAGGATGGAGAGATCATTGTGAAAGATGGAAATCTGCTGAAAGAAACATGGGGAAGGACCTACTGGGTCGATGCAAGAAAGAAAGCAAGTGTAGATTCAATAGACTCAGACCTCAATGAGTTCTTCACAGAATACTATACGGTCAGGAGGGAAAATTACGGTGTTGCGGAATACTGGATGAGAAAACCTGAAAGACTGGAGGTGAATTAGAGTGCTAATTCTAAAGCCAAAATTCAGTTTTGATGTCAGCATCGAAGCAGAGATAACTCCTGAACTTGCAGCAAAGAGTCCGGATGAGATAAGGAACTTCAGGGTGTGGTATGGGAAATTCGAAAAGAGACTTGAGGAGCTGTTTGAGATAACCAATCAGGGAGATGAAAAGAAGCTTGTACTTGATGGAGATTTCTCGAAGGTAAAATGGGTTGGCATGGGGATGGATGACGGGGAAATTGTTGTGAAGGGTAACATAGGTGCAAACTGCGGAGCCTTTATGAGAGGTGGAAGGATAATCATTGAAGGAAATGCCGACGACTGGGTTGGAGCGGAAATGAAAGGGGGGGAGATAGTTGTCAGAGGAAATGCAAGAAATCTAATTGGTTGTGCGTATTACGGCAATGCTACGGGAATGAAAGATGGAAAAATCGTGGTTGAGGGGGATGCCGGAAACTACATTGGAGAGAAGATGGCCGGAGGAGTGATAGAGATAAAGGGCTCAGCAGGAGATTTCATAGGGACAGAGATGAAGGGGGGAGAGATAGTAATCCATGGAGATTGCGGTTTCGCTGGGGGAGACATGAAAGCAGGAATTATAAGAATCGGGGGAAAATTTGATCTGCTCCCAACATTCAAAAAAACTGAGGATGGATGGATAGGAGATGTGATGGTCAATGGAGAGGGAAAAATAATCAAAATCTGATTTTTTCAACTATTTTTGATGAGGCGCTGACAGAAACGTGGCTTATGAAGTTTGGAAGGTAGGCTTTCAACTTGTCTGCCTCAACATCCACATCTGGCATTGAAGCCTGCATTTCGTTGATTTCAACAACCTCCACATCCCTGCCTTCAGCCCATTTTCTGATTGCCATCTTGAATCCCTCTGATTCATTGCTTCCATAGAAGACAACAGCATTCGACTTCCTTTCTGGAGGGTTGTACTTCTCAAGAATTCTGAAAAGAACGTCTTCATCCTTTTCCCTTACAGTACATGACTTCAATCTCAGCATGAACCTGGGTTCTGGCAGAATTTTCGATGATAGCGGCGGGGAGATTGAATAAACAAAATCCGCATCGCTTTTCAGGGCAAGCAAGCCTCCGAGAGAGTGACCTATGATAGAGATCTTTGAGTAATCTTTTCTGATGTGTTTAAGGGCCATCTCAACATCCTCAATCACATTCTCGTCCAGAGGTTTTTCATTCTCCCCATGCCCCCTAAGATCGATCACAAAAACATCAGATCCTTTCTCAGCAACATCAAATCCAAATCCAAGCCAGGCACTTTTTGAGGATGAGTAGCCGTGAAGCACGAGAGCTGCAGTCTCTGATCCAGATTCTATTTT
This sequence comes from Geoglobus sp., assembly GCA_015522195.1. Classification (GTDB taxonomy): domain Archaea; phylum Halobacteriota; class Archaeoglobi; order Archaeoglobales; family Archaeoglobaceae; genus Geoglobus. The sequence continues at coordinate 4,841 of WAMS01000035.1, forward strand.
GAATGAAGGTATGCTGTATCCATCATCTCTATCAAAAAATATCCTGCTAACTTCCATGGAAGAAAAAAGGAAAGATAATTAATAAAAGTTGTGATTCACTCTGTTAAAACCTGGTAGCTCTTCAAAAGCACCTCGGCATTTAGCTTTCCATGGACATAGGTCTTTCCTGAACTTTTATCGTTAATCGCGATCTGGGCAGGGGCAAATAGATGGGGATCAATCTTGTAGAAGTCGTAGTTTGCTGCCTTGAATATCTCGTAGAATGGCTTTCCATAATCCCTGCTTGTGTTGCTGGGAACACTTTTCAGAATCTCATCGTATTCGGTCACTGTAAGAAAGACACTGCCGTAATACATCATGCTGTCGTTTGTTGCACCCATCGCCTTCAGATCGTCTTCAAGTATCGGGGCCACCGGACATTTCCCGGCACCGTACAGAATCTTCTTGGGATCGTAGCCTATTTCTGCCATTTTGTATATTGCAGTTTCAACTATTCTGCCAGAAATCTGAACGCTGCCAACAACACTTGCTGTTGGTGCAACAACCGCATAGATGTCTGAGGAATCAACATCACACTCGCTTGCAATGTAATCTATAACATTCTCATCAGGCAGTTTGCTTGCCTCCAATGCAATGACCGCATACTCTGCATCATCCTCATACTCTATCTGCTGATAAGTCTTTTTCGGCTTCATTGCAAGAGCCCTTGCAGGTCCGCTTCCCATTGCGAAATACTTGTCGACACTTATCGCCCACCCAGCCTTCTGACTGCCAAGGCATGCAACTGCAGGGTGGTCGGTGTATTCAGTTACAAATGCAAAGGGTATGCCGTTAACATAATCAACAATGATGTCCACGTTGGCCAAACCACCCATGCATATCTCCGTGTACATTATGCCTGCATTGTAGCTACCTGGCACCTCCACACCACAATCAATGACAGTCGCACCATTTTCCAGTTTGTGAGACTTTATTCTCAGTTCCTCTTCAAAATCAAGCATCTCCTCCACAATATCCAGAGCCATCTCATTCACGCTGACCAAATTAACCACCTCTTGGCATAATTGATGGTGAAATGTTTAAATGTTGTGTTTTTTATCGATCTCTCTGATCAGGTTCTCGACCATTATTTCACAGAGCCTGTTGTGCTCCTCGATTTTATCTTTGCTCTCATCAATGATGCTCTCATCAACACCCTCTGTCGTTCTAACCCACTCCTCAATGAGATCGAGGGTCATCTCGAGGTGGAACTGAATGCCAACAGCATTTTTTACCCTGAATCCCTGATTCTGAACCTGATCGCCTCTGAATATCAGCGTGGCATTGTCTGGAAGATCGAATGTATCGCCATGCCACTGGAAAACCTCTATTCTATCAGGAATCCCCTCAAAAATCGGGTCCTCGGCAACCTTCTCAACTTCAAACCACCCGATTTCCTTTATGTGGGGGTAAACTCTCTTTCCATAAGCTCCCGCAATCAGCTGTGCACCAAGGCAGATGCCGAAGATTAGCTTATCCTTCTCATCTCCGATCAGATCCATCTCCCATTTCAGGAAATCGTACTTATTGCTCTCATAAACACCCATCGGACCGCCAAGAATTATGTATGCATCTCCCTCAGTCTTTCGCTCACCATTCCATGCCTCGCAGTACTCAAAATCAACTCCCCTGTCTTTCAGAACTTCTTCAATGTATCCAAGACCCTCAGCACGGTGGTTTTTTATTGCCAGAATTTTCATGGCTGTAATTTTTCTGAGTTTGATATAAATGTAGCCCCGAAAAAATTGGTGTTGGTTAAACCTGAATTATGGTCACTCAACCCTACTTCTTTCCATCCATTCACTCAGATAACCTTTTAATTCGTTAACAAATATCCATGCCGTTTACAACAGATTCTCAGCCTCTTATTTTGTTGCAGCAAATCCCACACCATAATCTTCAACCAGCCTTTTGTCATGGGCATCCCCTAAGATCTTTACCCAACTCTCTGTCAAAAATTCCTGTTTTTATGAAGTGCTCACCAAACAGACCTATTACTCCTTTATGTGACGATGCACTCAGATTTTTGTAAGAAGTACAGCTTCAGCCATAAAGAGCATCGCATAATAGCATCTTGAAACAAGGGAGATCAGATCTCTGTTAAAAGCAAGCGATGTTCTGGAATGCAAGGAACTGCTTTGCATAATCTGGGACTACGAAAGCAAGGAGGAGGTTAAAGGCAAGAAGGTCAAATCTGTGCCATTGTGGAAGTGGTTGTTGAATTTGCAGTTTTTCAAATTTTTAACCACAAACTTTTTCAAAAAGTTTGTGAATATACGTTCTATGAATACAGAAGAGTTAAAGGATATAATACTCCTTCAGAGAGAAGAGATGGAAGAGAAATTCGAAAAGTTTAAAATAATAGAGCGGGAAATGGGTAAAAGTCATTTGCTAAGATTTTTAGAACATCCAAACATTCTTGCCATCATTGGAGTAAGAAGATGCGGGAAATCTGTTTTTTCCTGGCAACTGTTTTCCGGAAAAAAGTTTGGCTACATAAATTTCGATGATGAAAGACTGGCAGAAATTAAGGCAAACGATTTAAACAAAGTTTTGCAGGCTTTTTACGAGATTTACGGAACAGATATAGAATATTTTGTTCTCGACGAACCGCAGAACATAGAAAAATGGGAATTGTTTGCGAACAGGCTCAGGAGAACCAAAAAGGTTATAGTTACTGGAAGTAATTCCCAACTCCTTTCCGGAGAACTTGCAACGGCGTTAACAGGCAGATATATTTCTTTTGAATTATTCCCCTTTAGTTTCAGGGAATTTTTAGAGTACAGAGGTGTAGAAGTGAGCACATTTCAAACAACGAAAAATATTTCTCAGATTAAGAGATCGCTTGCAGAGTATTTAAAAACAGGCGGATTGCCGGAAACTTATCTATTCGGTAGAGAGATGGCGTTCAGAATTTATTCCGATATCATTGAAAAGGACATTATAAGAAGGCTGAGGGTCAGGAAGAGATCAGCGCTGAAAGAACTTGCAAAATATCTGCTAACAAATTCTGCAAAGGAAATAACATACAGAAAATTATCGCATGTTTTTGAAATAAAGGATGTGCATACAGTGAAAAACTGGATTGAGGGACTGGAGAATGGGTATCTCTTCTTTATTATAGAAAGATTCTCACCAAAACTTAAGGAGCAGATAATAGCACCGAAGAAGGTTTACTGCATAGATAATGGTATCATTACGAGTGCGAGTTTCAGACTGAGCGAGAACACAGGCAGATTAATGGAGAACCTTGTTGCCATAGAACTGCTAAGAAGAAAATCTTACTGGCACAGAAACTGGGAGATCTTTTACTGGAAAGATCACCAAGGCAGGGAAGTGGATTTTGTTGTCAGGGAAGATTTAAAAGTTAAGCAATTAATTCAGGTTACTTACGCTTCAGCAAAAGATGAGATCGAGCAGCGGGAAATTAAAAGTTTGCTCAAGGCAGTCGATGTTTTCAAGAACAGCAAGCCAGAACTTGTGGTTGTAACCTGGGATTTTGAGGGAGAGGAGGAAGTTAAGGGCAAAAGAGTGAAGTTTGTGCCGCTGTGGAGGTGGTTAATTGGAAATAGGTAGATGAATCACAAAAACCAGAGCATCTAACCTTTTCTTTCCATGTACTCTTCTATCCCTGCCATAAAATCTTCCACATCCTTAAGGTTTTTCTCAACAATTTCCATTATGTATTCCACGCTGACCTCCCAGTATCTGTGAACAAGCAGATTCCTGAATCCTGCCATCCTTGCGAGATTTTCAGCAAGTTCTTTGGAGATTACGTGATGTTTCGCAAGTGTTAGGAACATTTCAGCATAACTTTCCGCTCTCTCAAATCTCTCCGATGCAATTATATGGTTCGCTATGTCAAACTTCGCCTCCACTATATCTCTGTCTATCATGTCCTCAACCTCATCCTGTCGTACTCTCTGTAATACGGGAGAAAGTCGATATATGCTTTGGTCACGTAAGTTTCAAATTCAATTCTCGCCTTCTCATCCCTGCAGAACATTAACCTGCCGTACCTCAAAACCTGATTGAGAAATCTCAAAGGTTTGTTGTTCAGAACAACAACCTCCACATTTTTCAAATTGCATTTCCCTTCGATTTCAGCGGCAACTTTAAATTCATAAAAAACATCACGGGCAAA
>WAMS01000036.1 GCA_015522195.1 Geoglobus sp.
AAATCTTTTGCTCAATTTCTTCACATCTGTTAGAATTGCTTTTCAGGACCTTGAAACAGAAATTTTTTTACCGTAGGATGTCATCTCAAATCATGGATCGGATGACTGCTGCAATTGCGATATTTATCATAACAATCCTGACATTTATCGGAGCGGTAATTTACATCTTCAGTTTCGTGGCACTCCTGAAAATAGTGTTCGGTATGGCTTTTCTTGGAACTTTACTTGTATTCGGGATGTTTTCCGCCATAACAGCATACGCAAAATCCTACAGATACCTCTTGATTTTCGTCGGTGCCATGCTGCTTTCAGGCTATGGACTGTATAGCGTATATGTGTGGAATCCGGCTGGAATAGCCACAGTTATCGGAACTTTTGTTCTGGCCTTCCTGATTTTTGTATGGTACATATCAGAGCCTGATCTGAGCATTGCTGAAAGGTTCTCAACCCCAGAATCTCTCATGAAAAATGGAAATTTCAGAGCTGCAGGTAGAAAGTTTGAAAAGAAAGGGGACTACACAAGGGCTGCAGAAGCTTACATTAAGGCTGAAATGCTTGAAAGTGCTGCCTGGGCTTATGAAAAGGCAGAAAAATACAGAGAAGCTGCAGAAGTCTATGAAATGCTTGCTGAGAAACACGGTGATGCCTACTACTGGAAGGAAGCTTACGAATTCTACAAAAAGGCCGGAGATTTGAGAAAAGCTGCTGAATGTCTGGAGAAGTACGCCATGGATGAACCCTGGTTCTGGGAAGATGTTGCGGAGATTTACGAGCAGATTGGAGACGAGAGGAAGATGATGAAGGCACTGGAGCGTGCCTTAGAATACTACAAGAAAGAGGCTGAAGAGGAAGGAGTTTTCTGGGAGGATGTGGCGAAGCTTTACCGGAAACTGGGCAAAGATGAGCTTTCAGAAGGAGCTTGGGTTAATTTTGCGAGGTACTGTGAGGCAGAAGCTGAAAATGATCCAGCCTGGTACAGGCATGTTGCAGAGGCTTATGAGGAGCTTGGATTGCATGAAAGAGCAGCTGAGGCGAAAAAGAAGTACGAGGAGTACAGAGCAAAAGTGATTTCAAAGTCAGATTAATAAAAAATATTTTTTGGATTTTTCAATAATTTTCCCGAAAGATTTATATACTCTTTTTCAGAGCTTGAGGAAATTGAAAAGTAGGTGTTTGGAAATGGAATTTGAAAGAAGACCGCCTGTAAATGTTGGCGAGGAAAGGGAAGTAAGAATTGAGGGAATTGGAAGTGGTGGAGACGGAATAGCCAGAATTGATGGCTATGTCGTGTTTGTTCCGGGCGTTAAAGTGGATGATGTTGTGAAAATAAGAATCACCAAGGTTCTGAGGAAATATGGATTTGCAGAAGTTGTTTAAAGACTTTCAGCAATTTTCTGAATGTCTCTAATGTAATTTTTAATCTCTTCCAGATCTTTTTTCATTTTCTCAATCTTCTCCTCAGCCCCCTCAGGAATCACTGCCCCATGCTGGGATGGCTCTACAACCCCTGCATGCTCAAGAACCCTGAGAGAGTATCTAACCTTGTGTTTTGGCATATCAAGGACTTCAGATAGCTTGAAAATGCCTATGGGCTGATTCTCCTTAACAGCCTTAAATATCTGAAAGTGTCTCAATGCAATTTCAGCCTCATATTTTAATTTTCTGAGCGCCATTTTTATCCCCACATTTAATCATCAAAATAGTATATTAATCTTCCTCATGCCCATGAAATACAACCTCTATACTTGCCTCTTTCAGAAATTCAAGACCTCTGTTGTCGGCATATCTGGTTCCATAAACCACCTTTGCTATTCCGGCGTTTATTATCATCTTGGCACACATTATGCAGGGCTGATGGGTTGTGTAGAGAGTCGCGTCCTTTATGCTCACTCCGTGATATGCTGCCTGAATTATCGCATTCTGCTCTGCATGAACCGCCCTGCAAAGCTCATGTCTCTCTCCTGAAGGAACATTCAGCTGTTCTCTCAGACAGCCAATGTCGAGGCAGTGCGGCAGTCCCATGGGAGCGCCATTGTATCCTGTAGAGAGTATTCTCTTGTCCTTCACAATAACAGCACCAACATTCTGTCTCAGGCAGGTTGAACGCTTGGCAACCACTCTGGCGATTTCCATAAAATAATCATCAAGATCAGGTCTTTCCCCTGGCATGCTTGCCGGTTAATTGAGAAAAGTTAAACCTTTCTCCCGAATGACTTTTGAGCAGAAAGTTAAAGCTTCCATCATGAAGCTCATTGTGTGCAGCAAAGTTGATGTGGCGAGCCAGAATATAAAGGATGCGCTGCTGTCGCTGAAAGAGTTTGATGGAGAGAAAAAAGGCAACTGCACCCTTTACACTGGTGATGATGTTTCAATTGCTGATGTAGACGAAAGGCTGATATATGCTGATCATCTCGATGAAAGGCTGAAGAAACATCTGGACTTTGACGAGATTCTCTTTGTCTCAAGACATTCAAGCAAGGATGGCAGAAAAATAGTAACCACCCACTGCACGGGAAACGTTGGAAGGGCTGATTACGGTGGAAAACCGTACAGCCTCGCAAAACCATCTCCATCAACGATGAAGAACTTCTCGCTGATCGTTTATAAAAAACTGGTCGACACTGACTTTGAATTTACAATGGAGGCCACCCATCACGGTCCATCTGAAATTTCAGTTCCATCAGCATTTTACGAAATTGGATCAACAGAGAATGAATGGAGAGACAGAAACATTGCATGGATTGTTGCGGAGAGCATACTTGAGGCTTTGAAAATGAATTCAGAATGGAGAATCGCTGTTGGAGTTGGTGGTACCCATTACATCCCGAGACAGACTGAAATTGAGCTCTCAACTGTTTTTGCATTTGCCCATAACTTCCCCAAGTACACCTTCAGCGATCTCAATGAAGACTTTCTCCTCCATGCAATAGAGCTAAGCAGTGCAGAAACAGTGATAATTGATGAAAAATCTGTTAATTCCAGAATAAAATCCATGATGAGAGAAATTTCAGAAAAAACAGGACTGGAGCTTCTCAGATCAAAGGAGGCAAAGAAGCAGAGAATCTGAGATTCATAGTGATACAAACCTATTTATATCCCAATATTTAACAAACAACTCAATGAAACTGAGCGCATCCGTTCTCCCGATAAAGGTCGGCAGGTATTCAGTGGTGCTGAGCAAAGATGATGCCGATGAGATGGGAGTGGTTGAGGGAGATAGACTGAAGATTTCAAAGGGAAGATCTGTAATATCTGGAAGTGTTCAGATTGCAACCGGCCTGATTGCAAGAGGGAGAATTGGTGTATACCAGGATGTTGCCGAGGAACTCAGAATAGAGGACGGAAGTGAGGTTGAAATTTTTCCTATTTCAAGACCGCCCAGTGTTGAATTTATAAGAAAAAAACTTGAAGGTGGTAAATTTACAAAAGAGGAGGTATACGAGATAATTAAAGATATTGTTGAAAACAGTCTCACAGAAATTGAGCTCACAGCATTTGTTCTCTCAAATTATCTGGTCGGGATGGATTTTGATGAGATAGAGTGGATGACAAGGGCGATGATTGAAACGGGAGAAACAATAGAGTTTGAAAGAGGTATTGTTGTTGACAAGCACAGCATTGGTGGTGTCCCCGGAAACAAGGTTAGCCTGATAATCGTCCCAACAGTTGCTTCAGGTGGACTGCTCATACCGAAAACCGCAAGCAGAGCGATAACATCTGCAAGCGGAACAGCAGACACGATGGAGGTTCTTGCAGATGTCAATCTCTCAGTTGATGAAATCAAGGAGATAACCCAGAGGGTTGGCGGTGTTATCGCCTGGGGTGGTGCAACAAATATAGCTCCCGCAGACGATAGAATAATCCGCGTTGAAAACCCCCTGTCAATTGATCCAAGACCACAGCTTCTTTCAAGTGTCATGGCCAAAAAGGGGGCTGTGGGAGCAAGACACGTGGCGATAGACATACCCGTTGGAAACGGTGCAAAGCTTGGAAGTGTTGAGGAGGGTAGAAAACTTGCTGGAGAGTTTGTGGAGCTTGGGAGGAGACTTGGACTGAATCTGGCATGTGCCATAACAAATGGATCCCAGCCTGTTGGGAGAACCATAGGCCCAGCTCTTGAGGCGTGGGAGGCCATGAAAGCCTTGGAAGAGAGAAAGGGATCAACAAGCTTTCTTGAAAAATCTCTTGGTCTGGCAGGACTTATCTTTGAACTTTCAGGCTTATCTCCAAATGGATACGAGTTTGCAAAGGAGATATTCACATCAGGAAAGTCTCTCGAGAAATTCAGAGAGATTGTCGCTGCTCAGGGTGGGGATGAGAGTGTCAGAGCAGATAGCATCTCACTTGGCAATGAGAGATTTTCCATTGAGAGCAACACTGAGGGAGCTGTGGTGGATGTTATCAACAGCAGAATAGTTAGGGTCGCAAGACTTGCTGGAGCTCCAAAAGACAAGGGTGCGGGGATATACATACACAAAAAAAAGGGTGAGGTTGTAAGGGCTGGAGAACCCCTGATCACAATTTATGCTGAGAAAAGCTGGAAACTTAGCAACGCAATAGAATTCGCCATAGAGAATCCCCCTGTGATAGTATCGGGAATGATACTTGAAAGATATCCCTCTTACAGAGTTGTGTAGGTGGTCGAGATGGGTGAGGTGGCAGATGGCCTTAAGGATATTGTCGCATCAGAGTCATCAATTTCGAGGATAGAGCTTGAAGGTGAGGAAGCAGTACTTGAGTACAGAGGATACAACATCCACGATCTCGCCAAGCATTCAAATTACGAGGAGGTGGCGTATCTTCTGCTTTACGGAGAGTTACCCACAAAGACAGAACTTGAGCTCTTTTCAGAAGAGCTAAAAGAAAGGAGAGAACTTCCACCACAGGTTGTTGGACTTTTAACACACCTTTCTCCCTTCAGCCATCCGATGGTTGCCCTCAGAACAGCTGTAAGCTATCTCGGAACAATGGACAGAAACATATCGTACACAAGTCACGAAATCAGCATTGAAAAGGCAAAAAATCTGATAGCAAAATTCCCGACAATTGTTGCTTACTTCCACAGGATAAGAATGGGAGAAAAGCTTGTTCACCCTGATGACAGTCTCAACCATTCTGCAAATTTTCTCTACATGCTTCACGGGGAAGAACCAACTGAGACAATGGTCAAAGCGATGGATCTGGATTTCATTCTTCACGCTGACCACGAATTCAATGCATCGACGTTTGCTGCAAGAGTTGCAGCTTCGACCCTTGCAGACATGTATGCCTGTGTCGTTGCTGCAACAGGAACACTTATCGGTCCTTTGCACGGTGGTGCAGCTCAGAGAGTTATGGAAATGCTCAGAGAGGTTGCTCTCCCCTGGAGAGCTGATCAGTACGTCAGGGAGAAGATTGAGAGGGGAGAAAGAATAATGGGTTTTGGTCATAGAGTTTACAGATCTGTAATGGATCCAAGGACTGTCGAGCTGAAGAGACTTGCAGAAAAGCTCTCCAAGGAAAAGGAATCAAAATGGTTTGAAATAAGCGTTGCCATCGAGGAATCCGTCAGAAAGTACAAGAACCTTTTGCCCAACGTGGATTTCTATTCAGCAAGCGTCTATGCAAACCTCGGCATCCCAGATGATCTCTTTGTGAACATATTTGCCATTGGAAGGATAGCAGGCTGGACCGCACACATAATCGAGCAGTACGAAACGAACACCCTCATAAGGCCCAGAGCAAGATATGTCGGTGCAACCGGCAGGAAGTATATTCCAATTGACGAGAGATAGAACAAACTTTTTATAAATCCTTTTCTGCTCTTTTATTCCAGGAGGTGTCTGGGTGTTTGAGTTAGCTGAAAGGATTAAAAAGCTGCCACCATATCTTTTTGCCGAACTCGATGAAATGAAAGCAAAAAAGGAGAGAGAGGGAATCAGGGTTATAGATTTTGGTGTCGGAGACCCTGATCTGCCAACACCGGAACATGTTGTTCAGGAAATGAAGAGAGCGGTTGAAAAGATCGAGAATCAGAAGTATCCGAGCTATGCAGGAAAAATGGAGTTCAGAGAAGCGGTATCAGAATTTTACAAGAGAAGAAAGGGGGTTGATGTTGAACCTGAGAACATAATCTCCCTTATCGGGTCAAAAGAGGGGATAGCTCATTTACCTCTTGCTTTTGTTGAGAATGGCGATTATGTGCTCTACACAGAACCCGGGTATCCCGTCTACCACTCCTCAGCCATTTTTGCAGGAGGAGTTCCGTATGAACTCCCGCTTAAAGAGGAAAATGACTATCTGCCTGATTTCGACAGCATTCCAGATGACGTAATAAGAAAGGCAAAAATTCTTTTTCTGAATTACCCAAACAACCCAACCACTGCCGTTGCTGAAATGGATTTCATAAAGGAATCTGTTGATTTCTGCAATGACAACAGAATAATTCTTGCCCACGATGCAGCCTACAGCGAGATAGCATTTGATTATAAACCAAGAAGCTTTCTTGAGTGTGATGGAGCATTTGAATGTGTTATAGAATTTGGATCCTTGAGCAAGACCTACAACATGACAGGATGGAGAGTAGGATATGCACTTGGAAACGATGGTGCTCTTGATGGATTGCTGAAAGTAAAAACAAATGTTGATAGCGGCGTATTCAATGCAGTTCAGGATGCTGCAATTACGGCATTGAGGGGAGATGATTCGGTTATCGATCAAAACAATGAAATATACAAGAAAAGAAGAGATGTGCTTGTGGAGGGGCTCAGTAAGCTTGGTTTTTGCGTTGAAAAGCCAAAGGCAACGTTTTACGTATGGCTTAAAGTTGGAGCTTCAAGCATTGAATTTGCAAGAAAACTGCTTGATGAGGCTGGAGTCCTTGTAACTCCTGGCATTGGATTTGGAAGGAGTGGAGAAGGATATGTGAGATTTGCTTTAACGAGGGACGTGAGCGTCATTGAAGAAGCTTTGCAGAGAATGGAGGGGCTTGAAATTGTTCACCAATAAAAATGGAATTCTGCATGTTGAGGAGGTTGATTTCAGGGATATAGTTGCGAAAACAGGTACTCCGGTCTACATCACATCAAGGAGGCTGGCTGAGGAGAACATAAGGGAGCTGAAGAGAAGTTTTGATTTCGCATTTCCGCTTTATGCGGTCAAGGCAAACAACAACCTAACATTGATGAAGATCTTTGCTAAAGAAAAATTCGGTGCAGACGTTTTCAGTGCTGGAGAACTCTATCTTGCCCTTCTTTCAGGTTTCAAAGGAGAAAACATACTCTTCAATGGAAATTCCAAGAGTGATGATGAGATCAGAACCGGAGTAAGGGCTGGAGTCAGGTTCAGTGTAGATAGCATTGATGAGCTGTATTCAATTTCAGACATTGCATCACAGGAAGGAGAAGAGGTGAGGATTGCCTTCAGGGTGAATCCCGATATAAGCCCAGAAACCCATCCAAAAATAGCCACTGGCCTGAAAACATCCAAATTCGGATTGCCTTCTGATAAGATTATTGATGCATACAGAATTGCTCTTGAGACCCCGAATGTCATTCCCTCGGGAATTCACTGCCACATAGGGAGTCAGATACTGGATGTCTCACCATTTGTGGAGGAGATAGAAAAAATGTTTGACATTGCCACTCAGCTTGAGAACATCGGCATTGACCTCGAATTTCTCGACATGGGTGGTGGATTTGGAATAGACTACCAGAATGATGGAAAATGCAGGTTTGAGTCTTTTGCTGAGCCGGTCAAAGAGGCATTTGAAAAGGGACTTGAGAGAATTGAATCAAAACCTGAACTCTGGATTGAGCCGGGAAGAAGCTTGATTGCAAACACAACTGTACTGATTGCAAAGGTGAATTCTGTCAAAAAGAGCTATCATAATTTCATTGCTGTTGATGCCGGCTTCAACACACTGCTGAGACCGGCGATGTACGATGCGTATCACAGGATTGCTGTTGCAAACAGAATGAGTGATGAGGCTGAGGAGGTTTATATGATTGCCGGACCAATCTGCGAGTCTGGAGATATACTTGGCAGAGACAGAGAACTGCCAAAGGTGGAGAAAGGCGATTACATTGCGGTATTTGATGCCGGAGCATATGGCTTTGTGATGAGCAGTCAGTACAACGGAAGACCAAGATGTGCTGAAGTGCTCGTTGATGGGTCGAGATTCTACATAACAAGAGAAGCGGAGACAGTAGCTGACCTTGTTGCAAAGCAGAGAATTCCTGAAGAGATGTTCAGATAATAATCCTGTGAAGGAGATTTAAAATTGTTTTTTAGATTGCTTAAATAGAAACACCCATCTACCGATGATGAATCGGTGTTAAAAAAATGTGGGAAGAGTGATGATGCTGGATCTTTCTAAGCTTCCACTCTGCATACAAGCTAAGGACAGTAGCCCTCTACAGTGAGGAAATTCAGGATAAAAATACAGGTGAAACACAGACCCCGTTTATTCCGTTCATATTCAGGTAGCATTATAAATAATTTCAATTTAATCAATCTTTATGCTTCATGCCGTTGTTGATGTTGGTACAACTTCAGTAAAAGCGGGAGTTGTGAGTGATGATGACTACAGAGTTGTGAGAAAATCATCTCTGCCTGCTGAAGTAATCCAGCCCAAGGATGGATACGCTGAGCAGAATCCGGATGATCTCTTTCAGATGGTTCTTGAACTTTTGAGGGAGGTGTGCGATGGATACAGCATTGCAAGCATCGCCTTCACAACCCACATGGCAGGTTTTGTTCCAATTGGCAAAGACAGGAATGAACTTTACAGTCTCGTTATATGGCTCGATGAGCGTGGAAAAGGATATCCTAAGA
>WAMS01000037.1 GCA_015522195.1 Geoglobus sp.
CATGTCTATGGCCGGCAAGCACAATTCCACCATGGCAGTGAAGGGTTAAAGCCTCCACCGTTTCAGCGGCATCTATAAGCACATTCATGTTTCTGCCTGTATGAGGGACGGGAACAACATGGTGATGCATGGCTATTATGTTGATGCAGTTCTTCCTGACCATTTTTGCAACCCACTCCCTCTGATGGGGTCCTATGTATCCATCATCTGTATCGGGCAGAGTGCTGTTAACACCCAGAATGACCACATTATCTGTTTTCAGACTCTTCCTAGGCCTGCCAAAGTAAAGCTCAAAGTACTTGAGACCATCATTTCTGGCATCATGATTTCCTGGAATTGCAAAGAGATCCGATCTTAAGCTGGAGAGCACATCGTAGGCCTCTCTGAATTCGTGATGAATTCCCCACAATCCAATGTCACCGGTTAAAATCACAATGTCCGGCTCAATTTCATTTATCTGTCTGATTGCCTTTTCGGCCTTATCTCTGAGATGTTCAAATCCAAAATGAACATCGGAAATGTGCACTATTTTCATTGTGTCACTGTCGGGATTGGAAATATATAAAATTTAACAGCATTTCACACAGTTCACCGATGATGTGATGGTTGACATTCAAAACCTCAAAAGTCTTTTATTAAATTGACTCAATATTTTTTGCAATGACCGATCAGTTCGTGGGAGAGGTTGTCACCATATCCGGTCTTTCCCTATCGATATTCACGCTGTACATGATAAGCATGTGCGATGAAAAGGAGATTCAGATGACATCCTTTTCATGGAGTAAGTTCGCGCCCTATTTCACCGCCTCTTCATTCATATTCTTTGTTTACAGCTTTGTTGAGGCTGTTGAATTGATTGCCTCCTTTTACATTCCCTTGAACGAAAACCTGATCTACTATATGAGTCTCACTGCCAGTATCGGCATGATGGTGATTATGGTTCTGCTTCTGAGATCTGTGATGAAGCTGAAATGCATTAATATGACACTGGGGGAAACTGTGTTTTATGGTAAATTCGGAATCACCCTCATCTACATCTCAGTCTTTGTACTGATAATGGATCGGATAAAAAATGCTTCATCTGTTTACTTCATTCTCAAACTCGTTTCTGAATCCCTCTTTGTTGCTTTCATACCGGTTTTTGCCTACATAACTGTAAGATCTGTGAAATACAGCAGACTCATAAAAGAGGGTCTTATAATAGCACCACCCCACACGCTGAACGTTTTTCTTGGTGTTGTGTCGTCATTTGCCATCTTTTTCATGGCCGTCCTGTTCAATATCCTCGGTGAGCAAGAACTGTATAACCTGCTTGAAATTGGCTCATTTTTTGTGTTTGTTTTTGTTGGCATCTCATACAGTGAGGCAATGGAAGAGCTGCTTTCTATTGAAGAACAAAGCAAAAAATCTTAGGATTCTCCAAATGCAGCCTGATAAACAAGCTCTATCACATCCATCACTGTCATCCTCTCATCCAGCCTCTCCATCTTAACCCCATCCTCAAGCATTATCATGCAGAAGGGGCATGCAACTGCCAGAATTTCTGCTCCAGTACTGCCAGCTTCTCTCGCCCTTATGTTGTTTGGCCTGTCATCTCCAGGATACTCTCTGACGAGATTGCCACCTCCTCCTCCGCAACAAAATGCGTTTTCCCTGTTTCTTGGCATTTCCACAAGTTCCAAGCCAGGTATCGCTTCAAGGATTTCCCTCGGCAGATCGTACATTCCATTGTACCTTCCAAGGAAGCATGGGTCATGGAAGGTCACCTTTCTGTTAACCGGATGCCTAAGTTTCAGTTTCCCATCTTTTACTGCTTCCAAAATTATCTCGAGAACGAATTTGGATTCAAAACCTTCATACTCGTTTTTGAAGGTGTTAAAACAGTGTGGAGATGTGGTAAATACTTTTTCAACCCCGTATTTACCAAAGAGATCCATGTTCTCCTCCTTCAGGAGCTGGAATAGCCCTTCCTCACCAACCCTGCGGACATCGTTTCCACAGCATCCTTCCTCTCTGCCTACAGTGGCATAGTTAATCCCTATTTCATTGAGAATTCTGACGAGCTTTCTTGCAACTTCTTGATTTCTGCTATCAAAGGCGTGCCCGCATCCAACCCACCATAGCCACTCAAATTCAGCATTCTTCGCATGAGGCACATCAAGCCCCTTTGCCCATGAGTCTCTCTTGTACTTTGCCTCTCCCCATGGATTTTTCTGTTTCTGCACATTTGTCAGAAAGTCTCTTATGTCAGGAGGGGCCTCTCCACTTTCAACCACTCCCCTCCTCATCTCACCAATTATTTCCATCTGCTCTATGTATACAGGACACATTTCCATGCATGCTCTGCATGTGGTGCATGCCCAGACAGCCTCCATATCAAGGACGGTGTCAAGAAGAAGAACTTCATCATTCTTCTGCCTTCCGGCGAAATCAAAGCTCTTATCGAGAGTTCTCCTTATGTTCTGCATGAGAAACATCGGAGATAGAGTCGTACCTGAATTTGTTGCAGGACATGCGTCCTGACATCTCCCGCACCTCATGCATGCAAGGCTTGACAGCATATCTCTCCACTGCAGATCTCTTGGCTCTATTGCACCCATGTACTCCTCATCCTCAATCGATCTTGCAGATACTCTCTCGGTTTTTGTCAGAATGTTTAGTGGGGCTGCGATAATGTGGGCAAGCTTTGTGTAGGGTATAAGTGCTATGAACAGCAATCCAAGAATTGAGTGCAGACTCCAGGTTACCCTGTAGGCTGTGATGTCAAACGGAACGAAAAGTGCAACTGCTCCACCAACCACAGCGGTAAATGCAGGCATGCCACTTGCAATTCTGAGTGCCTCAACAACAAATCCGAGGATGGTTATCAGCAGTAGAAGAACCAGAACCAGTCCATCGTCTCTTGCAAATTCCCATTTCTTTGCAAATCTCGTGGAATTTGAAAAATATCTGTTATGTATTGCAATTAAAAGCCCGACAAAAAGTGCAACACCTGCAAGATCCATTGTTGCCTCAAAGACTAAGTAAAAGTACCCTCTGAAAAAATCAGAGGTTATGTACTTCGCCACAGTGAGAGTGAGAGTTCCAATGGTAAGGAGAATAAAACCCCACAGGACCAGCAAATGCATGATCCCTGTTCTTTCTTCCCTGAGATAGAGTCTAACAAATGCAAGGCCATCTCTGATAACGTAGTAGAATCTCTTACCAAGATCGTCAAAACGATCCTCATCATTTCTGCCTGTTCTTAAAATCATGTACCATCTGAAAACACCTGCAATGAAGATGATCGTGGCAACTGCAAAAAGAACGTAATGGAGTTTCAGAACTATGCTTTCACCAACTCCCCAGAGCAGTTCCCTTGTCGGTTCGGCCAAATTAATCACCCCCATCAGAGAAAGAATGCTATGTAATCCCTTTCAAAGTAAGATTATTAATAATTTTCTCTTAAAACGAAAAAAGAAGCCTGTTAAGGAAAAATTTATCAAACGACATAAGATTTACAACGATTATTAATTGAAAAAAAGTCCTGCAGTTAAGAATTACAGGAAGCTCAGAAAGGATGCTTGGAGAGGCATTTGGTCTGTGAAAATTGAACAGTAAGAATTTTGAAAAACAGTTTTAATCTACCAGAACAGCATTTACAATTCCTTCCTGTCCGGGTCTGTTTGTAACGATTGCTTTCCCAAGTGCTGTGTCAATTACAGCCCCTTTTGTAAGCACATTTCTTCTTGAAAAATGGATGTGGGCTCTGTTTTCGACAACAGACTTTATTTCAGCTCTCACAACCTTTTTCTGGGATGGAACATAGACATTTGCGTATTTCTCTTTAAACAGCCTGATCTTGTATCCTCCTCCTCTCACTCTGATCTTCTTTATCTTTCTCTCACCGATAAGAGCCTCTATGTACTCCCTGCCAAGTTCATACTTCCTCTTTTTTCTGAACCTCTTGTACAGCTTTCCTGTGTGCCTCCTCTTACTTCTTCCCTGCCAGATCACAGCAACACCTCCTGTTCACACGGTGAATAATTCAATTTAAATAGTTTGTGCCCTTATCTGTATCTCTTGACAAACATCTCGGGGTAGGTGAGAGGAGAGATCTGGAACTGCATGATCACACCGATCATGTCTCCCCTAAGAATCTCTCCATCAACAGGGGAGAGAACTATGGCATTATCAATAACCCTGTCATCCTCCACAAACCTCTGTTCCTCAAACTCAACATCTATCACAACACCATGTGCATGGGCCTTGCCGCTCATTGGCTGGATGATTGTTCCTGCGGGGATGTCTATCTTTTCCACCATAACCTTTTCCGGAACATTTGCACTAACCCTCACGGTTTCTGTGCTGATGATGGGTTTGAAATATCCTAAGGCACTTCTCCTGAAGAAAAATGGCCGGTGCTCGAATTCAATCCTAATCAGCTTTCCATTTTCTCTGAGAACCACATTTCCTGTTTCGGATACCGTTAAAAATGGAGCTATGCTCTCCACCATCCCCCCTACAGCAACACTGTAAACATTGATGACTCCGATAACATCACCACTTTTTATTTCAGCCTCTTCGAAGGGGACAAACAGCGCATGGGTTATGATTTTTCTCTCCTCAATCTTTCTCGGTCTGCCCGGTGAAAAGATGTCCAGAACTGTCCCGAAAGGAGGTCTGTAGCCATACAGTGGAACCGGAATGCTGTTCGGAGGGATTTCAATGTTTCTAACTTTTATGAGCTTTGAATTTCCCGGAATGAGCTTGACATCTTCTTCAGAGATGAGCATCCTCCACTCTCCAAGATTCCATCTTGAGTACCACGCTTCTTTTACTTTTACCGGATTTCTGATAATGCTTTTTCCATCCCGGTAAACCATGTTTGCCTGAATCTCATCAAGATTGGGTTTTATTTCCGGACTCCTGATGTATTCTGCGGTATCCACACTACCAACATTAACAGGATAGACCTTGATAACTCCAATAACATCTCCTTTCTCAACCACTCCATCCTCTATCGGATAAAAAATGGCATGGCCTATCTCTCTCGTTTCCTCGATTTTTTTCAGCTCGGTGGAAAGGACATCAACGGTCGTGCCAAAGGCATGTCTTATTATCGAGAGGGGTGCAACAGTGCTTTTTGGAGGGAGTCTAACTTTCCTGATTTTAATGAATTCAAGCTTATCCTTCCTAACCTTTCTGTTCTCCTCGGAAACAAGAACCTTCCAGTAAGCCTGATCCGCACTCTTAAACACAGCGTTTCTGAAAGAAATCTGACTTCTTTCAACAACTCTTTTCCCAACATCCTTGAGCATCGCAACTGTGCATCTCATATAAAATTAAGTTAAAGATTTCAATGTTATATATCTTTCTCCACTGCCAGCGTTATTGTTAAATGCAAGGTCTCAGGGAGATGTGTGGCGATGATGAAAGGGCCCCGCTGAAAAGATGATGAGGGTTTTGAGTGCTGAGCCACTTTCAAATATTTAATTATGCCAGAAAGTTTTAATTAGTTTTACACCCAATAGAGAACATGGAAAAGGGCAACAGGGTTAAGCTCCTTGTGGGGATTTCAGTAATTGTTTTTTCAGTGCTGATTATAGTCTCATTCAACAAGGGTCTGAGTCCCTATCTCTCCGTTTCACAGGTGGTGGAAAAGGGCTACGCTGAGAACGTTCAGGTTAACGGAACAATAGTACCCAATTCAACATCATACTTTTTCGAAAACAACACAAGAATATTCAGATTGAGTGATGGAAAAACCGAGATTGTTGTGAGATACAGGGGTTCTATTACAAATTATCAGGAAGGTATCCCAGCTGTTGTCAAAGGAGACTACAAAGATGGGGTATTTTACGCAGAGGACTTGCTTCTGAAGTGTCCCAGCAAGTATGAGGTGGAAAAGGCCGAAACCGGTTAGGGTCTGGAGAGGATTATCCTGCAGGAGTTGCCACGATTTCCTGACATGATGAACAGGTGGTTGTTTAAGGAAGGCAGAAAGTGAAAAATTCACAAAGTATTTTTAGCGTCCGTAATCTGATTCTTACATGGATGATGGTCTGCTGATGATACCCGGACCGGTAAAGCTCCATGAAAGAATTATAAGAGCAATGGCAAGACAGATGATAAGTCACAGAAGTTCGGATTTTGAAGAGATTTTCCACTTCTGCATAAATCAGTTAAAACCTCTGTTTGGAACAGATGGAGATATTGCCATCATCTCTGGAAGCGGTACAGCAGGAATGGAATCTGCAATTGCCTCATTTTCAAAAGTTAAACGAATAGCGTGCATCGATAATGGAAAATTCGGTGAGAGATTCGCAAAAATAGCCTCAAAATATGTCGATGTGGATCACCTGAGATTTGACTGGGGCGGGAGCATCAATCTGGAAAGGGTTGAGGAGAGCCTTGCAAATGGAAGTGATGCCATTGCATTTGTCCACAATGAAACATCGACGGGAATTCTGAATCCTGCAGAGGAGATAGCAAGAATTGCCAGGAGGTACGATGCGCTTGTCATAATGGATGGCATAACAAGCATTGGTGGAGATGTTGTGGAGATGGATAGATGGAAAGTCGATGTTGCCGTTGTTGGTTCCCAGAAATGCATAGGTGCTCCACCGGGTCTGGCTGCTGTTGCCGTGAGAGACAGGGCCTGGGAGTTCTACAGCGAAAAGGTTCCGTACTATTTTGATCTGAAAGCCTACGTGAAGAAAGCAGAAGAAAAACAAACTCCCTATACACCGGCTATCCCGCTTTTCCTTGCACTGGCAGAGGCACTGAAAATAATAGAAGAAGAAGGAATCCAGAACAGAATAAGCAGGCACAGAAAGCTTGCCCACGCAGTAAGAACATGGGCCTTGGATGCAGGACTTGATCTATTTCCCAAGCTCGACGAATACTCCCGCTATTCAAACACGGTAACTGCAATAAAATTGCCGAAAGGAATTACTGACAGAGAGCTGAGAGGAGCACTGAAAGAAGAGTATGGAGTCACCATTTCTGGCGGTCAGGAGCATCTCAAGGGGAAAATATTCAGGATAGGTCACATGGGAAATGTCACCAAAAGAGATCTTCTTGCAACTCTTTCAGCAGTGGAAGAAATTCTGCTCAGGCATAAAGCCTGCAATCCAGCAATCCATTCTGCAATGGAGGCTCTGAGATGAAAATTGGTATAGTTGACACGACATTTTCGAGAATAGACATGGGGAAGATTGCCATAGACGAGCTGAAGAACTATGCCGGAATAAATTACGTGAGACGCACCGTACCTGGAATAAAGGATATTCCCGTTGAAGCGAAGAGACTGATTGAGGAGGAGGGGTGCGATACTGTTATCACCTTAGGATGGGTTGGAAGTGCTGAGAAAGATGCTCTCAGCTATCTGGCTTTATCTATTGGAAAGATTTTTGCAGAGCTTATGACAAACAAACACATTATCGATGTGACCGTTCATGAGGATGAGGCAGAGGATGAAAAAATGCTCCTTGAAATTGCAGAAAACAGAGTCAGGAAACACGTGAGAAACGCTGTCGACCTTGTGAGAAACCCTGAGAGACTCGTAAGGGAGGCTGGAAAGGGGAAAAGGCAGGGATTTGAGGATGTAGGCCAGATCCTCAGATAGAAAAACCTTTATCTATTGTCCTTAGGAAAAATCACATTATGGAGTGTCTGATCTGCAGAAATCCATGCCCGTCAAAGACAATTCCAGTGTGTCCTGAGTGTGCAAGAAAACATGGGGAGTTGTCGGAAAGAATTCATGAGGGTATTCATCTTATCGGAGGTGGAGATTGCCGGATATGTTCAAACAGATGCAGAATAGATGGGATGGGTCTTTGCAGAATAAGATACAGGGAAAACGGAGTGGTAAAATCAAGATCAGTGTCAGATCGTGCCTTACTTCATGCATATCTTGATCCACTACCGACAAACTGCTGCAATGCCTGGTTCTGCAGAGGAAGCAGGATTAAAGGATACAACCTTGCAGTTTTCTATTACGGATGCAATTTTGACTGCCTCTACTGCCAGAACTGGAGCCACAGAAATGTGGAAATTGCAGAAACTGTCAGAGTTGAGGAGCTGATCCAGAAGGCAATGAGAAAGAATGTAAGATGCATATGTCATTTTGGTGGCTCCCCTGAGCCCCAGATTGAATTTGCAACAAACTTCAGCAGGAAAATCACTGAGCTCCGGGATGATGTGATGATATGCTGGGAGTGGAATGGAGCCGGGAACAGGAGGCTCGCTTTAAAGGCTGGAGAAATCAGTCATGCAAGTGGTGGAACAGTGAAATTTGATCTGAAAGCCTGGAATCCCGATCTTCATAAAATTCTCACCGGAAGGAGCAATGAACAGGTGCTGGAAAATTTCTCTTCCCTGTTTAATGAATTTCCTGAGGTTGTTTCTGCAACAACACTGCTTGTTCCATATTACGTGGATGAAAGGGAAGTTGAGAGCATAGCCAGATTCATTGCAGATCATGATGAGAGCATACCGTATTCACTTCTTGTATTCCATCCGGATGACAGGCTGAGAGATCTGCCTGTAACACCTAAGGATCAGGTTTTTGAATGCTACAAACGGGCAAAGAAGCACTTGAAAAATGTTAATATCGGAAATCTCCATCTGCTTGGAAACGTGATGATATGAAGGCAGCTGAACTGGATGAGAGAATCGTGGAAGTGCTGAAATCACTCACGATATTTTCGAGAGAAACCAAATAAGGTGGGTGCTGGCAGGGAATGCAAGTCTCACCCTACACGGAATTGATGTGAGGATGGAGAAAAAGCCGGAAAGATCCTTGACACTATCTGAAGACTTACTCAGAATCATTAACCTTCTCAGCCACAGACCTTCCAAGATCCCTCAGCTCATCCCTTGCCTTTGAAGGCGAGAACTTGAACCTGACAGTTTTGACAACATCGAACTTCAGGGAGTTGAATACCTCGACAATTTTCCCGACTGCCTCCCCGCTCCAGCCATAACTTCCAAAAGCCCCTGCGATCTTGCCAAAAGGCTTCAAACCCCTCATGTATGTCAGAAATGCTGCAACTGTTGGAAACAGTTCTCTGTTCAGGGTTGGACTGCCAATTATAACCCCTCTTGAGAGCATGATGTCGGTCATTACCTCAGTAAAATCAGATACACCGAGCCTGTAAATGACATAGTCAACTCCAACCTCCTCTATGCCCTCCACCACACTGTCAAGGGCGTCCATAGTGTGATTCCACATGGTATCATATGCAATGACAACACGATTTTCAGCAATTCCGGAACTCCATTCCATGTATTTTTTTACCATTCCATCAATTCTGCTCCTCCATATTATCCCGTGGGATGGGGCGATAATTTCAGGCTGAATTTCAAGCACCTCAAACTGCTCAAGAATCCGTTTTACCTGTTTGCTGTAAAGAAGGATTATGTTGGCATAGTACTTTGCACTCTCCCTGAATACGATTCCCATCTCCTCATCGCTGAACTCGTCATCAAACCTTCTTTCGCTTGCATAATGCTCTCCAAAAGCATCATTTGGCATCAGAACTCTATCCTCAACCACATAGGTTGCCATGCTGTCGGGCCAGTGTATAAGCGGCATTTCAATGAATTTCAGAGTTTTCCCAGTATTGAGAGTCTCACCTGTCTTCACAACAACCGTCTCATGATCCACACCGTATGCTTCCTTCAAACCATTTTTACCCCTCACATTTGTGACGATTCTCGCTTCAGGATACCTTTCCAGAACCTCTCTGACAGAGCCGGCATGGTCCATTTCAATGTGATTTATAACAAGGTAATCGATTCTTTCAACCTTAAGGGAATCGAGCTTTGAGAAAAGCTCATCTTCAAATCCATGCTTGACGGTATCGACAAGAACTGTCTTATCTGCCTTTATCAGGTATGCATTGTAGGTTGTTCCAAATCTCGTGGTGTATCCATGAAAATTTCTCACATCCCAGTCAACAGCTCCAACCCAGTAAATCCCGGGCCTGATCTCTCTGTACACCTGCTTCACCTCAGAACGCGCATAAAAAATATAAAAACAGAAGGGTTACTCGATCTTCTCAAAATCTTCCTTCGCAGCACCGCAAACAGGACAGACCCAGTCTTCAGGCAAATCCTCCCACTTCGTTCCCGAGGGGATATCATTGTCCGGATCTCCCTCAGCTTCATCGTACACGTATCCACATACCTTGCACTGATACCTGGCCATTCACTCCACCTCAATATCCTTTTCTCCTTCCCAGACACCATGAAGATTGCAGAAGGCTAATGCCTTCAGCCTCCTCTTACCTTCATGACTGTGAGTGGCTGATACTTTAAATGTAACGCTTGGTGAACTGACGACAGGCTGTAACTCAGCCCTGCCAACCGGAGTATCATCGATGTAGAGCTCTATCCATCCAAAATAATGCCCGTATTCATTTGGATGTGCCAGATAAACACCGGTTGAAACCTTAACATCAAAATACTCTCCCGCCCTGACCTTATCCGGGGCATCAACAACAGGTTGATGTTTTTTTTCCAGATCACTCATTTCTTCGGGACTCTTATCTTTTGCCGTATTTATACCGCAAAACAAATCATTTTCACAGCTCATCTCACATCACCTTGATTCCATATCCGGCTGCAACATTAATAAGGCTTTTCATAATTTCTGGTTTTATTTTGTGATTAGTTTTATAATAGTAAATTAAGTTCCGAATGCGACAGTTTGAATCTCAGAACTTCGAAGCAGATTTTTCGGATGACAAATTCTGTTTTTCGGTGAATCTGAAACCACATATTTCAAGCTGGGATGTCAGAGAATCTCTCTTTATTCTCCACTCAACCGGCTCAATTGACCTTCTGTACAGAGGTGCATCAAGCACCAGAGTTTCGAATTCGCCACCCTCGCCTGCAATGTTTATTCCGTATCTCTCTTTTACTTTCAAAAGCCTCTCAACCAATTCACCATCTATCCTTTTTCCAAGAAAGCTCTCATCAAGCCCCATGGCAGAGACTTTAACAATTATGGCATTGAATTTTCTGGAAACCTCTTCCATTATTTTAATTTCATCCATATTCCAGAGTGGGGCTATCATCTTGATCCCAAGTCTGTCAGCCACCTTCTGAAATCTTTTTCTCTGATATTCACTTCTTATTCCTCCAATAACAATTCCATCAATCCCAAACGCAGACAGCTGATCCCCAAGTTCATTCACTTCCCTCTCTTCCTCTCCACTCACCCATATCTTAAAGATGGGGATTTCCAGACACTGGGCTATAGCATCTGTCATCGAGATGTTTGCTGTATGGAACATGTAACTGTCTGGATTTTTGGAAAAGATTGAAACCAAGCAGACAACCTCATGACTCTCACTGGCCTTGTGCAGTGCGAGCATTGAATCCTTTCCACCAGAAACAAGACATGCAACTCTCATGCAAAGAATCTGAACTTCATCCCTGCATTTATCTTCAGAGCCTTCTCATAAACAACCTTTGCCGTTGCAATATCCTGAATTGCAAGCCCTGTGGAGTCAAAAACCGTGATTTCATCATCATTTTCCCTTCCCAATTTTACACCTGCAACAATCTCGCCAAGAGAACAGTATATCTCATCAGGTGTGAAAACACCCTGTGATACAGGTACATTTATCTCTCCACTGTGGATTGCCTGATCATAATCATCCACCACAACTTTTGCCCTCTTCAGAATCTCGGGGTCCAGTTCCTGCTTTCCCGGAGCATCTGCTCCAATTGCATTTATATGCATTCCCTCCTGAATCCATTCATCCCTTATCACTGGCTTTCTCGATGGTGTCGTTGTTACAAGCAGATCTGATCTGCATGCTCTTTCAGAACTGGTAATTTCTGCATCTATCCCCATTCCCCCGGCAATCTCAGCGAGCTTTCTGGCATTCTGTGACGAGATGTCATTGCAGAGAATTCTTTCAATGCTGAAAACTTCATTTAGTGCAATTAGCTGTGTTACTGCCTGTGTCCCGCATCCAACAAAGCCAATCACAGCTGTATCTTTTCTTGCAAGGTACTTTCCTGCAATCCCTCCCGCAGCACCTGTTCTGAGGTTAGTTATGTGTGTTGCATCCATAACTGCCAAGGGGAAACCCGTATCGGGATCATTGTAAATCAGAATGGCCATAACAGTTGGAAGCCCTTTTTCCCTGTTTTCAGGATGTGAATTGACCCATTTTATTCCAGCATGACCATCAATGTATGCTGGCATCGCTCTCAAATCTCCCCTGTCAAAGACAAGGTATATTTTTGCAGGCATTTGCGTGAGTCCTTTTCCATGAAGTTCAAAGGCATGCTCAACAGCATCCATACATGCTTTCATGTCAAGAATTTTTTCAACGTCGCTTTCAGAAAGAAGAAGTGTCTCCATTGTTAACACCTCTCACGAATCAAGCCAGTAACTGTCATCTTCTTCATAATTGTACTTAAATACGAGAACTTTAAGATTTCCCTTCACACTGTGGATGGTTTCAGGTGGGCAGAGGAAGACATCACCACACTTCACATTGTAGGTGCTGTCCCCAATTTCCAGTGTTCCATTTCCCTCAACCACAACAAATATCTCTGTTTGTTTTCGGTGAAAATGCCTTTTTACCGATCCCTTCACATGAACAAGCTGAGCAAATATTCTGTCGGTGAATTTGTGAAGTACTGAAACACTGTAACTCCCTCTATCCTCCCAGCTTTCAGGATCGAGCTTCATTTTTCCACCTGCAATGCCTTCAAAATTCCATTTCTCGCAACAATTACTCCTGAGCTGTTCCTACCCTGAAGTGAGATCTGATTTATGTCAACCAGTATTGCATTTCCATCTC
Source organism: Geoglobus sp. (assembly GCA_015522195.1). Lineage (GTDB taxonomy): Archaea > Halobacteriota > Archaeoglobi > Archaeoglobales > Archaeoglobaceae > Geoglobus. Next base: position 12,813 of record WAMS01000037.1, read on the forward strand.
TGCTGAAGGCAAACAGTTTTTTAAATCTGACAACCTCTGAAAAAACTACCTTTCCTGTTTTTCTGTTAACCCTGAATCCTATCACGCCCACACCTCCCCTTCCAGTTTTCCTGAACTCTCTCAGATTCGTTCTCTTACCATACCCGTTTTCAGTAAGAATGAGAACTTCATTTCCCTTGCCGCAATCCATCCATGCAATTCTGTCACTGCTTCTGAGTCTGATAGCTCTGACTCCTTTTGCATTTCTTCCGTATACAGGAACTGCAGACGCATCAAACCTTATTACCATTCCATTTTCTGTTGAAATAACCACATCACTCCCCTCTGCTATTTTAACAGCCTTAATAACTCCATTTACTGCGATAATGCCTGCTCTTTTGGCGTTCTCAAAATCTTCGAGATCAACGGCCTTGATGAATCCATCTTCTGTGAGAATCAGTACCCTCCCTGAAAATTCCCTGAGGGATACTGCAGAGACAACATGATCACCCTCTTCAAGAGATATCAGATGCCTCAGGCTCATTCCTCTCGCAGTTCTGTCAAGTTTTGGAATTTCATATGGGTAGATCCAGTATGCTTTTCCTTTTTTTGTGAAAAGAAGGAGTCTGTGAGTTGTGTTGACTGCACATATCGCAGATATTTCATCATCTGCTCTGAGATTTATGCCAAGAACTCCACTACCCCCTCTCGATTGCGATCTGAATGCTCCCATATCCACACGCTTTGCATATCCTCCTCTGGTTATAACAAGAAGATTGGTTTCCTCCGATATGAGATCATGATGATTTATTTCCTGGTATGCTCTTGCAATTTCCGTTCTTCTATCATCGCCGAATTTCTCTCTGATCTCAATGGTTTCATTTACTATTATTTCATCAATTCTCGCCCTGCTCTCAAGAATTCTTTTGTATTCTTCTATCTTCTTTTTCAGCTCTCTGTGTTCTTTCAAAAGTCCATCTATCTCGATTGCAGTGAGCTTCTGAAGTCTCATCTGAAGAACTGCATCAGCCTGCTTTTCAGTGAGTCCAAACTTCTTCATGAGATTTTCTCTTGCCGATGATATGCTTTCTGATTTCTTTATTGTTTCTATGGCACTGTCTATATTTTCAACAGCAATCTTTAATCCTTCAACAATATGCAGCCTGTCTTCAGCTTTTTTCAACTCAAATTCTGTTCTTCGCCTTATAATAGTCCTTCTGTGGTTTACAAATTCTGAAATAAGATCTTTCAGAGTAAGAACTCTTGGCTGATTGCCTACAAGAGCCAGATTTATTATTCCAAATGTTGTCTGAAGCTGGGTGTACTTGTAGAGTTTGTTCAGGACTATGTTAGCATTCGCCCCACCTTTCAGTTCAACAACTATCCTTATACCCTCCCTGTCGGATTCATCCCGTACTGATTTTATCTCCTCTATCCTTCCTTCTCTCGCGAGTTCCGCAATTTTTTCAACGAGATTTGCCTTGTTTACCTGATACGGGATCTCTTTTATTATCAGAGTTCTCTCTTCAATTTCGACCTTACCCCTTACAGTTATCTTTCCCCTGCCTGTTCTGTAAGCTTCCTGTATCCCCTCAACACCAACGATTATTCCGCCTGTGGGAAAGTCAGGGCCTTTCACGTGTTTCATGAGCTCTTCTATGCTTATGTCTTCATCGTTTATGTAGGCAACAACTGCATCACAGACCTCTGATAGATTGTGAGGAGGAATGTTGGTTGCCATTCCAACCGCAATACCGCTTGATCCATTTATCAGCAAATTAGGTATTTTTGCAGGGAGTGTTAATGGTTCTTTAAGTGTTGCATCAAAATTCGGAACGAAATCAACCGTTTCTTTTTCTATATCAGAAAGCATCTCTTCAGCAATCTTTGTGAGCCTTGCCTCGGTGTATCTCATTGCCGCTGCTTCATCTCCGTCTATGCTTCCAAAATTACCCTGGCCATCAACAAGGGTGTATCTCAAATTGAAATCCTGTGCCATTCTCACAAGTGCATCATACACCGCAGAATCGCCGTGGGGGTGGTATTTACCCAGAACATCACCAACTATTCTGGCACATTTTCTGTAGGGTCTGTTGCTGAATAGACCCATCTCATACATCGCATAGAGAATTCTTCTCTGAACGGGCTTAAGACCATCCCTGACATCAGGTAGAGCTCTCCCGACTATGACACTCATGGCATAATCTATGTACGCACTTTTCAATTCCTCATTAATGTCCCTTGCAATCTCCATTAAATCACCTCGATACTGGAAGCAAGAACATCATCTCTGAGGAGTTTTTTAAATATATCCTTATCCCTGAGAACCATCCTCGCCAGAGAGACAAGTTTGGCTCCAGAATCAATCATTCTTTTTGCAGATTCAGCATCCCGTATGGAGTTATTTCCGATAACATTCCCCATTCTTGATATCTCCCTTACGATTTCATAATCTGCCCCACCACCCGGAACCATTGCATCAATGTGGATCATAAATGCCCCTGCTTCAAAGATTCTTTCGGAAATTGAGGTATAGTCCAGTTCAAGCCCGCCTCTGATCTTTACTATGACTTCAGAATATTTTGAAACAGTGTCTACTATCCTGACGAGTCTGTCGGGATTGAACATCAGACTCTGTCCGCATCCAATTTCCAGAAATTCTGGCTGTCTGCAGTGAGCATTTATCTCCACAACTGCTCCGTATTCAGACGCAAGCCTTGCAGAATCAACATATCCTTTGAGGGATGAGGATCTTATGTTTATTCCTTTATTTCTGCCATCCTCAACGGCTTTTTTCAGCTGATCCTCTATCCCTGAAATGGGATCCTCAAATATGAACTCCTTTCTCCCTCTTTTCAGCGCTCTGATACCTGCCTCCATTGCTTTTCGATCGGCATTGAACCCTCCGAGTATGAGGAAACCTGCCTGAAAGTTTCTTGCAAATTCCCAGTCATTTATTCCTGCCATTGCAGAAAGAACAAGTCTGTTAGGAAATCTCATAACCCAGCTCCTCCATGTTCAGAACGCCGTCAGCAACTCTGGATGCCTTTCCTGTCATGAATGCCCTGTCACTGACAATATCAATCCTGAGCTTCCCCCCTTTTGTAAGTACCTCCACACTGCTTTCTGTCAGACCCAGCCTGAAGGCAACTGCGGCAACAGCAGTGCTGCCAGTTCCGCAGCTCAGCGTTTCACTCTCAACTCCCCTCTCATAAGTTCTCACCTGAATTCTTTTTCTGTCAGCGATTCTGGCAAAATTCACGTTTATCCCCTCTGGAAATAGACTGTGGTATCTGAGGTGTCTCGCAGCTGGGATTATGTCAAAATCAAGGTCATCAACAAAAACAACAGCGTGAGGGACTCCTGTGTTAACTGCGTAAACCCTGAATTTTTTTCTGTGAAATTCCATTTCTCTGCCCCATACATCATCTCTGGCAGGAATTTTTTTCCAATCAAATTCAGGACGGCCCATATCAACTCTAATCCACCATCCTTCCGGATCTTTTTCAACCTGGAGAGTCAGTATTCCTGCCATGGTTTCGACCCTGAGGGGCGAACTTGCATAGCCCTCCTCCACAACATATCTCGAAAAACATCTTATTCCATTTCCGCACATTTCTGCCTCGCTTCCATCAGAATTGAAATATCTGAACCTTGCATCGGCAACCCTGGATTTCTGAACAAACAGAACGCCATCTGCCCCCACACCAAAGTATCTGCTGGCAACTGCCCTGACAAAATCAGGTTTTTGATCCTCATCGATAACGGTCTCACGAAACTCATCTATCAGAATGAAATCATTGCCGTTTCCATGCATCTTTGTGAATCTTACCTTCATCCAATCACCTCCCTGTTTATACTCTCAATGATTTCAGATGCTTCCTTAATCTCTCTGATTGAAATTCTCTCTCTAACTGTATGACATTCAACAAGACTGCCCGGACCCCATACAGTAACCTTCCAGCCATTTTTCTTGAAATGATACGCATCTGTCCAGGAATGCATAATCATCCTGCCTCTTGAATATTTTTCAATCTCCTCTACCGTGTCAAGCTCCACAGGTTCGTAAAGATCAAAGAACTCGAATTCCGCATCAAGTGACTTCAGATCTTCCCTCATCATCTCAATGTCCATTTCACTGTCAAATATGAAGCTGAGCCTTACAGTGCACCTGTCCGGAACTGCATAGAGATTTCCACCTCCTCTGAACTCCTGCACCGAAAAGCTGTACCTTTTTCTGAGCTGCATTATCACATAAATAGCCTTTTCAACAGCATTCTCACCCCTGTCAAAATAAGCACCGTGAACCGATCTTCCATGAAACCTCAGAATAACTTCAGCACTGCCCAGCTGTTTGAAAGCAGTTTTGAGCTCTGTTGGTTCCATGATCACGGCCTTGCCTGAGAATTTCTCTGCAAAATATCTGGATCCCGTCCCTCCTTCTTCCTCATCAACAAGGAATGCATAACCTACACCAAGATCGTCGAAGTTTGACAGGGCTGAGAGCATTGCTGCAATCGAACCCTTTGCATCTGCAACTCCTGTTCCATAGACAAAATCACCATCCGTCCTGAATTCAGCAAGCTTTTCAACTGTATCGAGATGAGTGACAAACCAGAGATCTGATTCGCCTTCAAGAAAAAGATTTCCGGCTTCATCAATTCCGGGATCAAATCCTCTTTCCTTTAAAAAATCCTGGACGTAGTCTCTCAGCTCACCTTCATTTCCAGAAGGTGAAGGGATGTTTACAAGATCTCTGAGGATATCCAGCATCAGAAGATTTTTTACATCAGGTAATAAAAATCCATCTGTGATAATCAGAAATGTGAGCAGAGACGATATGGACAGCTTCGTTGAGGTATACACCGAGGCGTATGAGGGATTCGAGGAATACGCATACACCAGCAGGAAAGAAATAAGGAATTACTTCAAGTGGCTTTATGGCAGAGACAGTGATGGATTCTTTGTGGCTGAAACTGATGAACCTGTTGGTTTTTCAGCCTGCGATACAAACTGGATCAGTCCATTTGAAAGAAACATGGTTGCTGAACTCCACGAGCTTTTTGTAAGGGTAGAATACCGCGGAAAGGGTGTTGCTTCAGAACTTCTTGTCAGGTCTGAAAAGTACGGAAGGGAGAAGGGAAGGAAGATAATGGGACTTTGGGTTGGGATCAGGAACCTCCCTGCAAAAAGATTCTACCTGAAACACGGATTCAATGAAACAGGGAGACTTGGAAAATGGATAAGAATGGCAAAAGAGCTTTGAGGATGTTAAATGGAGTTCACAAGCTCTTCCATTCTTTCGACTGCTATTTTCAGCTTTTCCATGGAAACAGCGTAAGCGCACCTGACATAATTTTTCCCGCATTCTCCGAAAGCATCTCCGGGCACAACCGCAACATCCTTTTCAAGGAGAAGCTTTTCCGCAAATTCTTCTCCGGTTAAACCTGTGGAACTGACATTTGGAAATGCATAGAATGCACCATCCGGCATCACAACATCAAAAATATCCCTGAGCCTTCTGACAAAGAAATTTCTTCTCCTCATGTACTCAGATCTCATTCTTTCCAGCTCTTCATCTCCATTTTTCAGAGCTTCAAGAGCTCCGATCTGGGCTGTTACCGGAGCACAGAGCATGGAGTACTGATGTATTTTCACCATAGCATCCAGAATCTCCTCAGGTGCTATAACATATCCAACCCTCATTCCTGTCATTGCAAAACCCTTCGAAAATCCGTTAAGCACCACCGTCCTTTCAAACATTCCCTCAAGTCCGGCCATGCTGAAATGCCTGAAGTTGTAGCTTAGCTCTCCATAAATTTCATCAGAAATAACGAAGCAATCCAGTTCATTAACCGCATCTGCAATTTCTTCAACCTCCCTTTTCTTTAAACTGACACCTGTAGGATTATTTGGATAGTTGAGCATAATGGCCTTGATATTCTGACCCCTGTATTTCACGAGATCATCATAGCTCAACCTGAAATCCGGATCTGTTGGTAGCGAGATTACATCAGCTCCGGCAAGATGGGCAAGGGGCTGGTATGAAACATAAGTCGGTTCCGGAACCAGAACCTTTTCACCGGGGTTTATGATTGCCCTCAGCGCAAGGTCTATCCCCTCACTTACTCCCGTTGTAATGAAAACATTTTCGTGTGACGCTTCAACACCGAATTTTCTGTAATACTCGGAAATAGCCTCTCTCAGCTCCATTAAACCGTAATTTGATGTGTAGGATGTTATACCCTTTTCAAGGCTGTATATCATTTCCTCTCTGATCCTCCACGGAACGCTGAAGTCGGGCTCACCAACACCAAGACTGATAACGTCTTCTCTCCCAATTATCAGTTCAAAGAACCTTCTGATTCCCGATGGTTTCAGTTCCAGAACCCTTATGTTCAGTCTATCACGGGACAATTGCAAGCCTCCTGTCCTCATCATCCTCAAAAAGAATGACACCCTCTTCCTTGTAAGTTCTCAAAAGGAAGTGTGTGACAGTATCCCTTACTTCCGGGATTGTTGATATTTTCTCAGCGATAAAGAATGAAATCTCTTTGAGAGATTTTCCCTTGACAACAACCTGAAAATCGTAATCTCCGCTCACAAGTCTAACAGCATGAACTTCAGGAAATTTTGCAATTCTTTTTGCAATATCATCGTACCCCTTTTCTCTTGTAAGGTTAACTCTCACATCTATTATGGCGTAAACCTCCTCAACACCGGCTTTTTCCCAGTCAATTATGGCCTTGTAGCGCAGAATTACACCATCGTCTTCAAATTTTCTGATTATTCTTTCAACCTCCCCCCTATCAACATTGAGCATTTCAGCTATTTCAGCTGAATCAAGCCTGCTGTTGTTTTCAAGAAGTCTGAGAATTTCAATTTCATGGTTCAATTCCACCACCTTCCAGCTATTAAATGGTTAAATTTAAATTTTTTTCCCTCTGCACAATCCTGTGGAGTTTTCTTTTTGATTACCGAACAGTTCTATCGATTCTGGCAACAACCAATCCAGAATTCATATCGACTACAACAACAGAAATCCTGTCACCCGATTTCAACTGAATCCCGCCACTGCCAGCCTTTATTCTGAAGCCCACAAATTCTCCTGCAGTCAGGATCCCGTCTCCATCTGCGTGAAGCTCGCCCAGCACATCATAACCCAGGTAGCCTTTGTCAAGAAGGTCATCACCGCCGCATTCAGCGTCACCAAATTTTTTCACAGGAAAACCTCTGCATGTTTCTGAAACCAGAAGTCTGTCGTTTCTGTAAACACTGACCTCAACCTCTAAATTTGAAACCGGAATATCGTCTCCGCCAAGACTGGTGATCTTCACAATCTGGGAATCTCTGTAAAGTCCTGTTCTGTGGGGTACGATTTTATCTGATGATTCCAAAACAGTGAACAGAGGTGTCCTGAGCTGAGGAACGTCTGCAGCAGAATGCACCAGAACTGACAGAAAAACTGTAACTGCGAGCATCAAAATTATTCCCATCGCTGGAGATACTGCATATTTACAGGTAATTATTTTCACGGGAATCTGTATGGAGATAAAATATAAAAATTTTTAGGTTATTCATAACATTCAGCATGAACCCAGAGATGGTGACAGTGCATTACCTAAAACAGACATTCATCCCATGCTTCCCCATTCTGTAAACCTTTATATTCTGATCACGTCCTCATCAAGATAATGCCAGTCGTTACACTCTACTGGAACGAGCTGGAGAGAATGGTTGGGTCAGACAGAAAGAAAATTCTCGAAAGACTTCCTATGCTCGGGTGTGATATTGAAAGGGTGTTTGAAGACAGAATTGATGTGGAGTTTTTCCCAAACAGGCCTGATCTTTACAGCGTGGAAGGAGTTGCACGTGCTTTAAGAGGATTTTTAGATATTGAATTCGGATACAGGAACTACTCCGTGAAATCAGGAAACTGGAAGATATATGTGGACAGCAGCGTTGATAAAATCAGACCGAGAATTGTTGGATGTATTGTAAAACATGTAAATGTTGATGAGGATATACTCAGATCAATCATTCAGATTCAGGAGGACCTGCACTGGACAATTGGAAGAAACAGAAGGAAGATGGCAATTGGAATCCACGACCTCAGCAGGGTTCATTTTCCCCTGAGATACACTACAGTAAAAGGAGATTTCTCATTCGTTCCTCTCGATTTCAGAAAAGAAATGAGTGTTTCAGAGATTCTGAGGGATCACCCAAAAGGTAAAGAGTACAGCTTTATTCTTGAGGGATTCAATGACTATCCGATGATAATCGACGCAAAAGATGAGGTCATCTCTTTCCCCCCCATCATCAATGCAGAGAAAACGAGAGTGAGGGAGGGGACATCTGATCTGTTCATAGATGTTACCGGATTTGACAAAAATGTTGACAGAGCATTGAAGATCCTGACAGCCATGTTCTCTGACCGGGGCGGGACAATAGAGAGTGTTGAGATAATCTATCCCGAAAGAAATGAAGTAACCCCTGACATGTCACCGGAAAGGCTTGAAGTAAACAGGAAAGAGATTGAATCTCTTCTTGGCTTAAAACTGGATGATGATGAAATAAAACTGGCTCTCGGAAGGATGAGATATGGATTCGAATTCAGAAATGACAGAATAGAAGTTCTTGTCCCTCCTTACAGGGCTGACATCATGCATCCATGGGATGTCATAGAAGACATAGCAATCGGATACGGCTATGACAGAATTCATCCCAGATACCCCTCAACTCAGGGAATAGGCAGGGAGCACGAGTGGAACTACTGGAGGGATGCGGTAAGAGAAATAATGCTTGGTCTCGGATTTACAGAGGTGATCACCTTCACCCTTACAAACAAAAGAATGCTTTATCAGTACATGAACAGAGAAGGGAAAGAGTGGGAGGATTTTGTCCCGCTGATGCACCCTCTTACTGAAGATCACACGATAATAAGAACGGATATACTTCCAAAACTCATCGAGTTGCTGAGATACAACAAGCACGAGGCAATGCCTCAGATGATATTTGAGGTTGGTGATGTTGTCGTCGGCACAAGAAACAGACTCAGGCTTGGAGCATGCATAACACATGCAAGAGCCAATTTTTCCGAGATAAGAAGCTTTGTTCAGGCGGTGATGCACGAACTTGACTTGGAATGGGAAGCCAAAAGGTCGGATGACGGTATTTTTATCAGGGGCAGGGGTGCCGATATTTTTGTTGGAAAGAAAAAGGTTGGAGGATTTGGAGAAGTAAGTCCCGATGTCCTTGAGAGATTTGAAATAACCATGCCGGTAAGTGGTTTTGAACTGGACCTTTCACTGCTCTTTGACACCGGACTCGTAATTTGAGTGTTAAAAAATACCATTTTTTTCATACCAAATAACACTGTGATTCCATTCATTAATAAAGAAATTTTATATATTTGGAACTATAAGTAAGAAGAGGTGAGCAAAATGAAGGTGAAAAAAATTGAGAGAAGGAAGATCGGGATCTGCAAGTGCAATGTCTCATGCTGATACCATGAACAGGTACAGAATTCTGATATGTTCTGCATGCGACTTCTACAAACCCGGAGATGATCTCGAATGTGCAGCGTACAGAGTACTGGTTTATTTCATTGAAAGTGGTAGGCTAACTCCTGAGGAGGTTGAGCTTGCAGTATCTCAGGCTTGCAGACAGAGTGTTGCTCAGGAAGTACGGAGATAGGTATTTCGCATACCAGGCAAAAAATGACGAGCTTTACGAGCTCGATTTCGAAGCCTTTAATTTTTTACTTAGCTGTGATGGAAGTTCAAAGGAGATTGATGGACCATCACTCGACTACCTTCTTTCAGAAAATCTTGTTGAGATAAGTTCGGAAAAAAGGATAAATGACTTTTACGAGCAGAAAGAGCCATCACTGAGGTTTCTGCTACTTACAGTAACAAACCTTTGCAATCTCACATGTGAGCACTGCTATGTTCCTCAGAGAAATGAGTTCATGAGCTTTGGTACATTCAAAAAGGCTGTTGATGATTTTTACAGAATTGGTGGACTTAAGCTGATCATTTCAGGTGGAGAACCACTTATCCATCCAGAAATCTTTGAATTTCTGAAATATGCGAGAAAATATCCATTCAGAGTGGTTCTGCTAACAAATGGCTACCTCATAAGGGCAGAAAACGTACCTTACCTCTCAAAACTTGTTGACGAGGTTCAGATCAGCCTTGATGGACTTACGGGACATGAAAAGCTGAGGAATGCAGGATGGAGAAAAGCTGTAGAGAAGATAGAGATGCTTTCAGGCAAGGTTGATGTCAGCATTTCAACCATGGTTACAAGATACAATGTAAATGAATTTGAAGAGATGAAGAGAATCGTTGATGACCTGAATGTCGTCAGGTGGAGTATCGATGTTCCAACATGTGAAACAGAGCTTCTTCCTGACTGGGAGGATGTGAAGAGGATCATGTCCTCTTTTGGTTTTGGTGAGATGGGTCACGAAAGCATCAGCGGTTATGCCTGCGGAGCCCATTACTGCGAGGTAAATCCGGATGGCTCTGTTGTTAAGTGCGGATTTTTTGAGGAGAGTGTTGGAAACATAGCTGAAGGGCTCGAAGAGTGCTGGGAAAGAATGAAGAAAAGATTCATCTGGAAAACAGATGTGCTGAAATGCAACTGCAAATACAGAGACGATTGCAGAGGAGGATGCAGGTACAGGGCACTTGTTTATTCAGGTGATTTATTCCTTGAAGACCCTGTTATGTGCTGTCTTTTTGGTGTTCTGAGCCGGAATGTCAATTCCGAAGACCTAAATACTTAGGGAGTATTGACTTATCACACCTCCAAACAGAGTTTATTCATGGAGAAATATCCGAGGTGGTTTGAGTGGTAGAGGTTATAGATGTTAGGGGTATGGAAAGGGATAAAAGATTCCCGCTCATCTTTGAAAAGCTGGAAGAGCACGGTGAGATTGATGTTGTGATTGAAACAAAACCCGAGCCCCTCATAAAGATGCTTCATGACAGGGGCTATCTTGTCAAATACAAGGAAGAGGGAGATCACGTAAGGCTTGAGATAAGGGAGCCTGAGATTGTACCGGGAAGCTGTCCTGGGGCATCGACAATTTTCAGGCCAAAGCTTGAGATAAAGCAGTGTCCTCACTGTGGAGGTGAGATAGAGAGGTGGACAGATGAGATAAAGGTTGTGTGCGAAAACTGCGGTAAGGAGGTTATATTTGACATTGACAGCTGTGTTCAGTGGTGCGATTACGCTGAAAAGTGCCTTGGAGACAAGTACGAAGATGTGATGAGAACTCTCAAGGAACTTGATGAAAGGAAGATGAAGCTTGACTTTTCAAAGTACATCAAGCTCGAGAGCTGAGCTACAGCTCTTTTTCAATCTTCCTATGATAGTCGTCAACGCTCATCAGATTTCCGCAAGCCCAGCTGATCACTTCTGAAAGGCTGGGATGGATGTGAATTGCATGGAGAATTGAATGGAATGGTGCATTCAGAGCCATTACTGTTGTAACCTCCTGAATGAGAACAGATGCAGCCTTCCCCACAACATGAGCTCCAACAATTCTTTCAGTTTCCCTGTTAATTATGATCTTTGCAAATCCCTTTGCATTCAGTCCCTGCCCCTTTCCGGTTGATTTTATCTCTTCAAATCCTATCAGGATGTTTTCTCTGCCATATTTCTCTACGGCCTCATTTTCCCTTAACCCCACACTTGCCACTTCCGGCTGGCAGAAAACAGCATGGGGTATTGCTGAGTAGTCCATCTCTATCTTGGCATCATGAAAGGCATTCATGTATGCAATAACAGCCTCCCTGTTTGCAACATGCCTGAACATGTGCTTCCCATTTGCATCGCCAACAGCATAAACACCTCTTACATTTGTTTCAAGATACCGGTTCACCTTTATCCATCCCCTTTCATCTGTTTCTATTCCACCTTTTTCGGGCCTCAATATATCTGAGTTTGGTTCCCTACCAACGGCAACGAGAACCTCTTCACCGGTAACTGATCTGCCTCCATTATCACCCATTGCGTGAACCACCTTTTTTCCTCCTTTTTTTTCAATTCTAACAACCCTATGAGATGTCAGAATGTCTGCATGCTCTGAAAGTTCCTGATGAACAAGTCTGGAAATCTCAGGTTCCTCGCTTGAAAGAATTCTTGGAAGCATTTCTATGATCGTAACATCACATCCGGCTCTTGCAAAGAAGTTTCCGTATTCTATGGCTATATAGCCACCACCCACAATAACAAGGCTCTCAGGCATGTCCTCAAGATGGAGCAGTGAATCGCTTGTGAGGTACCCGGAATCTTCCAGTCCATCAATTCTGGGAACCAGGGGACGTGATCCAGAGCTGATGAAAATTCTTTCAGATCTGATATGCTTTCCATCAACCTCAAGTACATAGGGGGCGGTAAACTCAGCAGAAGATCTGAAGTAGTCAATTCTGTCAAATTCTTTTAGAGATTTCTCAATCATTCTGCTCTCAGACTCTACCTTATTTCTCATCCTTTTCATTATCTTCTCAAAATTTACTCCCTTAACCTCAGCATCTATGAATTCTGAAAGATTCTCCAAGTCGTAAATAACCTCAACAGGTGAGATTATGAGCTTCGAGGGTATACACCCTCTCGTCAGACAGATACCCCCAGCCATGTCCCGGTCAATAACTGCAACCCTTGCATCGGGATTCTCCCTCAGAAGCCTATCCACTACAATCATGCCGGAGCCTGTTCCAATGACAATGGCATCATACTCCTGCATGAAAGAGGATTGGGTCTGCCACAATAAAATCATTTGGATGGTGAATTATCCTTATATAATTCTCAGTCAACCATCTGTCATGGAACCTGCCAAGCTTGTCGAAAAAGATATGTTCAGACGGCACCTGAACGCCGAGGTTCTTGAGGTGAAAAAGGGATACGCAAAGGTCAGGTGCACCATTAACAGGGAATACCTGAATTTTCATGGCACCGCACATGGTGCGGTTATTATGGCGGTTGCAGACTTTGCATTTGCCCTTGCTGTGAACTCAGATGGCATGAGAAGATCTGCAGTTAGCATAAAAATGGATTTTCTTAAACCGTCCTTTGAAGGGGATCAAATTTTTGCAGAGGCTGAGGTGACAGGAGGAGGCAGAAGACTTGTTTTCTGTGAACTGGTGGTTTACAGGGATGGAGAAATTATAGCAAAAGGAGATGCCATAGCTTATGGAAAAGAAAGGTGGGAGGATCAGACCTGAGACTCAGTTTTTTTGATTTCCTGCTCCTTCAACACCCTCCTCAGTATCTTCCCCACAGCCGATTTGGGCAGTTCATCAACAAACTCAATCTGTCTCGGCACCTTGTAGGCAGCCAGTCTCTCCCTGCAGAATTTCTCAATCTCACCTTCATCAACTCTCCCTCTGTATTCATCCCTGAGCACAATAAATGCCTTGACCGTCTCTCCCCTGTATTTGTCAGGAACACCCACAACAGCAGCCTCCATCACAGCAGGATGCTCGTACAGAACTTCCTCAACCTCCCTCGGATAGATGTTATAGCCACCGGCAATTATCACATCCTTCTTCCTGTCCA
>WAMS01000038.1 GCA_015522195.1 Geoglobus sp.
CTTGAAAGGAGGATGAAAGGCCACATAATCCAGTATGGTGAGGTGATGGGACTTTACGGAAGGTGATCATAGAGCTGGTGTTCCGTAACCTAAATTTATGTTGAACACCTGTCATCCATCATGAACGTCGCATTTGTTGATCTCAGTGCCGGAAAAATCAGAATTTCAAAAGTTGATGAAAAGGACGAGAGGGAGCTGATAGGTGGTAAGGGAATAGCTACAAAGCTCTTGTTGAGCGTACCACCCAGAACTGACCCGTTTTATCCAGAAAATGGAATAATATTTGCTGTTGGTCCCGCAAATTCATTCAGACTGAGTGGAGCATCACGAATGACTGCTGTTTTCAAATCCCCTTTAACAGGTGGTTACGGGGAGAGCCAGTGTGGTGGGTTTGCTCCCCATGAAATGGCGTTAAGCGGTATCCAGGTTCTGAAGATTGCTGGCAGGCACAAAAAACCTGTATACCTTGTTGTAGAGAATGGCGGTGTAGAGATCAGATCTGCAGAGCATCTCTGGGGACTTGATGCGTTTGAAACAGAAGACATCCTGAAGAAAGATGAGGATGGAGAGATAATCGCAATAGGACAGGCAGGTGAAAATCTTGTCAGATTCGCCTGCATAACTCACAGGAGGGGGAGACAGTTTGGAAGAGCTGGAGGAGGGGCGGTTCTCGGCTCCAAAAATGTCAAGGCAGTTGTTTTCAAAAGAAATGAGGAAGCAAGTGAAAGCCATGAATTTGAAGAGTTTTTAAGTGAGAATGTTATTCCAAAGCTCTCGTCACTCCAGAAATACGGCACCCCCAACATAATGTGGGTGGTAAACAGGACAAGAAGTCTGCCATCATACTACTGGGAGAGATCCGAGTTTGAAATTGACAGCATTGATGCTGAGGCCATGTTGAAATACTTTGTAAGAAGAAATGCATGCTTTGCATGCAGAGTTGCGTGTGGCAGGATAAGCAGGGTTGGGGATGTAACTGTGGAGGGTCCGGAATTTGAGACACTCTACGCCTTTGGAAGCTTGCTTGGCAACGGAGATCTGGAGTCGATTATCGTGGCAAACGAGGTCGCAGACAGACTTGGTCTCGACACGATAACCGCGGGAAACGTAATTGGATATGCTGTGATGCTCAGCAGACATGGCAGAATTGACGAAAAGATAGAATTTGGTGATGGTTATGGATACATCGAGCTTTTGAAAAAAATTGCATTCAGAAAGGGTATAGGAGATCTGCTTGCAGAGGGTGTTGCAAAAATGGAGAGGCTGACAGGAATTGAAGGTATTCATGTAAATGGACTTGAACCTCCTGCATACGATCCAAGGGGTATTTTCGGGATGGCTCTTGCCTACGCAACATCTCCAAGAGGGGCATGCCATATGAGGAGCTGCGCATATCGTCCAAATCTCGCCGGAAAAATCAACAGATTCTCACCTGAAGGGCAGGCAGAGCTTGTCAAAGGGCTGGAAGAGTTTTACGCCGTCATTGACAGCCTGGTTTACTGCAGATTTCTTTCACTGCCAGAGATGGGCATGGGATGGGACGATGTGGCAAGATTGCTTGAGATTACTGCTGGAAAAAACTACAGCACTGAACAGCTGAGGATAATTGGAAAAAACATCCACAGAATGGCATGGAAATTCAACAGGAGGGAGGGAATTGATTTCGGAAAGTTACCATCAAAATTTTTCAATTACGGTTTAGGTGTAAAGGATTACCAGAGAATGATGGAAGAGTACAGAAAACTGGATCAAAATGATGATCATTCATCTAATCAAGTCTAAAAATAATTGTAGTGGTCTTCTATGCTGAAAAAGCCCTTTCCCTTTCAAGCAATCTCAGCTTGTACCTCTGAATTTTTCCTGTTGCTGTCATGGGAAGCTCCGAAACAAACTCAAACCTTTCAGGAATCTTGTATCCTTTAAGACCAGACTCCCTCAAAAAACTTTTCAGCTCATCCTCGAGACCTTTGGATGGATCTGCTCCCTGAGATAATACAACAAAGGCTTTGACAATTCCCGCTCTGTTCTCATCATATCCCTGAACCACAGCGCAGAGCTCAACTGCAGGATGCTTGAGCAGAGCGTTTTCAACCTCAACAGGCGACACCCAGAGTCCCCTTGTTCTAATCAGATCATCGGCCCGTCCAACATGTGTCCAGAAACCATCCTCATCCCTGATGTACATATCTCCCGTGTCAAACCACTCTCCAATGAAGGATTTTTTCGTCTTCTCATGCTTCTCCCAGTAGAAGGCCGCAATTGAATCGCCCTTTACCAGAAGCTTTCCAGATTTGCCAACCGGAACGTCATTACCATTTTCATCAACAAGTTTCAGCTCATACCCGGGAACAGGGACGCCTGAGGTGCCGGGCTTTATTTTTCCCGGTCTGTTGGATATGAAGATGTGCGTGAGCTCTGTTGCACCAATTCCGTCAAGGATGTCAACTCCAAATCTCTCCTTCCATCTCTGGTATGTAACAGCAGGCAGAGCCTCCCCTGCATTTACGCAAAGTCTTAAGGAGGATGTATCAAATCTGTTTTCAGCCTTTTCAACCCCCAGCATTCTATTGTAAAAGGCAGGAACTGTAAAAAGTACACTAACTCTATAATCCTCAACTATTCTGAATGATTTTTCCGGATCCGGTATTCCCGGATCAAGAACTGTCTCGGCTCCAAACCTGAAAACTCCGTAAGTTGAATTACCGAGTCCATATGCAAAGAACAGCTTGCTGACAGAATAGCAGACATCGTTTTCATCAATTTCAAGCACATGTTTGTAATAGGTATCGGCGCTGTAAAGCATGTCATGCTGCAAATGAACAACTCCCTTGGGCAGTCCCGTTGTTCCGGAGCTGTAAAGCCAGAATGCCATTGAATCTTTGCTGAGTTTCAGCGGTTCAAGTTCTTCTGATGATTCATCAATCAGATTTTGAAATGATATCTGGCTGCTGCTGGCTGTGAACTTTTCAGTTTCAATGACAATGACATGTTTGAGAAACTCAGCCTTATTCAGAATCGGTGAAATCCTATCTATCAGATTTCCATGAATAACAACTGCCTTGGCTCTTGAATCATTAAGGTAGTAAAGGTATTCCTCAGGGCTGAGCATTGTATTTACCGGCACAGGTATTGCACCAATCTTTATGGCCCCGAAAAATGCAGACAGAAATTCAGGTGTGTCAAGAGCGATCATGAGAATTCTGTCATCAACACCCAGCCCAACTTTTTTCAATCCGTTTCCAGCTCTGTTGGTTAATTCCATCAGCTCGTGATAGGTTACCTCTGATTTCTTTATGCCAAGAGAACTGTCACCACAGCATCTAACAGCTATTTTTTCACCTCTTCCTGCCCTTACATTATCATCAATCAGAATTTCTGCAATATTCATCCTTTCAGGAATTTCGATTTCAACGTCTTCTCCCTTCTCATACACCATGAAAAACACCTCGTAAGTCTTTTTTGCCAATTTTTGGATTTTCCATTAATAAATTTTATTCAGCTAAAAGAGGTAATCGGTAAAGTTGATCCCCGTGATTTAACCATTAGTGGATAACAAAATTTTAAATAATGTAGTTTCCCAGAATTTCCCGGTGCCTGAGATTCAGCTGAAATGCGAAAACGTCTGGAAAAAATTTGGTGGATTCGAAGCGTTAAAGGGCATAGATATGGATGTTAAAGAGGGGGAAATTCTCGGGTTAATCGGACCAAACGGAGCAGGTAAATCAACTCTCCTGAATCTGATCAACGGAATTTACCCCCCTACAGAGGGAAAAATCACTTTCAGAGGTGCAGAAATATCCGGAAGAAAACCCCACGAAATATGCAGGCTCGGAATTTCAAGGGTTTTTCAGATTCCAAAACCATTTTATGAAATGAGCTGTGTGGAAAATGTGATAACTGCGATCGTTTTCAATTCAGATGTTGATCTGCCCGATGCAGATGAAAAGGCGTTTAAACTCCTGGAGTTTGTGGGAATGAGATATCCCGAGAGGAGACCTGACGAAGTTACATTGCAGGACAAGAGAAGGGTTGAGCTTGCAAGAGCACTGGCATGTGAGCCAAAACTGCTGCTTGTCGATGAATACATGGCAGGGCTAAACCCAAGTGAGGTTGGGGAAGCAGTTGAGCTCCTGAGGAAAGTCAACAAAGAGCTTGGGATAACCCTGATGTGGGTTGAACATGTCATGCCCGCCATCATGGGGCTTGCTGAAAGAGTTGTGGTTCTGGACCATGGCGTTAAGATTGCGGAAGGTACTCCTGAGGAGGTTGTGAGGATTAAAGAGGTTATTGAGGCATATCTCGGAACAGATACTGCTGTGGAGGCATGATAATTTGGATCTGCTTAGAGTTGAGGGATTGAAGGCAGGATACAAGGGTCTGAATGTACTGTGGGATGTGGGACTTGCAGTTAAGAAGAACTCAATCGTTTCTATAATCGGATCAAATGGCTCTGGAAAAACGACCCTTTTGAATGCAATAATGGGCCTTATTGATGTTACTGAAGGAAATGTGATTTTTAAAGGCATGAGAATAAACGATCTCAAACCCCAGGAAAGGATTGGACTTGGACTGTCCTTTGTCCCCAGCGAAAGAGAATTATTTCCACAGATGACCGTCGAGGACAACCTGATTCTGGGAGCGTACACACCGAGAGCCAGAAAGCACATGAAAAAATCTCTCAAAGAAATATATGATTTCTTTCCGGTGCTTGGAGAAAGGTCAAAACAGCTTGCAGGAACAATGAGTGGTGGAGAGCAGCAGATGCTTGCAATAGGCAGAGCTTTGATGTCAAGACCTGAACTTTTGATCCTTGACGAGCTTTCAACAGGACTTGCCCCGGCCATCACGGTAAAAATCTATCGAAAACTTGAGGGCCTGTCTGAAAGAATGACTGTCCTTCTTGCAGAGCAGAACATTCATCAGGCATTTATGGTATCCGACTACATTTACGTTCTGGAAAATGGAAGAATTGTTGCATCAGGCAAACCTGATGAGCTCTCGGAAAGTACATTAATAAAGAGTGCCTACCTGGGGGTAAAAGCATGACTGCAGATCTTGCATCGGTGGCATTATCGGATTTAATTGAGGTCCTGATTGATGGCATTCTTTTTGGACTGCAGCTCTCACTTCTGGCAACGGGACTTGTTCTGATCTTTGGCCTTGGAGGGATCCTGAATCTTGCCCATGGTGAATTCGTCATAGTAACTGGAGTCGTTTCAGCCGTTCTTATTTCAGCAGGATGGAATCCTGCACTTGCGATACTGGCTGCAATAATTTTTACCGCATTTATTGCATTTGGACTGGATAGAAGCATTTTAAGGCCTGTATACAAACTTGAAGGTGAAATGGAAGTTCTTGTAGGGCTTTTTGTCACTCTGGGGCTTGCATTTACACTGGAAGGGGTCACGTCTTACCTGTTTCCTGGACTGTACTTCTCAGTCAGGGTTCCAGTTGAGACGGTAAATATCCTTGGCCTTAACTTCAGAGCTTCAGCACTCGTTTCAGGACTTATTTCTCTGCTTTCTCTGGTCTTTCTCCTGTTTTTCCTTGGAAAAACAATGATCGGCAAGGCAATAAGAGCCGCTCTTCAAAACCAGACAGGATCAAAGATATGCGGGATAGATGTGGACAGGATGAGAAGTCTTGTTTTCTTCCTTGGAGGATTGATGGCGGGACTTGCTGCTCTTGCAAGAGGTATTGCCTCATCTGTTGAGCCGGGTTCCGGACTTGAACTCACGTCATACGCCCTGATTGTCGGTGTTGTTGGAGGGGTCAGGAGTGTTTATGGTGCCATGATTGCAGGAATTCTTCTTGGCATCGTTAATGCACTTGCAGGCTATCTACTGGGCACCTACCTGACCCTTGTCATCCTTCTGGCAATTGTGATCACTGTCATTCTCTACAGACCAAGCGGTCTTTTTGCCGGAGGTGTTTGATCATGACAAGACTTTATATCCCAAAACCTGCACTTCTGTTTCTTGCAATTTTCGCAGTTCTCCCCCTCATATTCACGAATCCATATCAGATCAGAATACTCACACTGATTGCAGTCTACACCTCACTCGTTTATGCTGCCAACATCATAATAGGTGAGAGCAGGCAGCTTTTTCTGTGCATGAGCGCCCTTGCCGGAATTTCTGCATACACCTCTTCCATACTCTCCCTTTCATATGGTCTCAATCCCTGGCTCACACTACCTGCAGGTATAGTGTTTTCAGTGGCTGTTGGGGCTCTTCTGAGCTATGTCTCAATTGCAAGGGGGCTTGGAGAGGTTTTTGTTGCAATTGTAACACTGACTTTCACACTTATTTTTGAGAACGTGGTACTCGGACTGAGATGGCTCACAATGGGTGAAACTGGACTTGTCACTCCAGTCCTCTGGTGGCCCTTTCAGGAGATCGTTGGCAGAAGAGCTGCCAGCTACTACACCATACTCCTGCTTGCCTTCCTTGTTTCTGTTTTATACGCCAATCTGGTGAGATCAAGAATTGGAATAGCCCTGAGAGCCATAAGAAGTGATAAGGTCTCTGCTGAGGTCGTTGGAATTGATGCAACAAAATACAACGTTATAGCAGCTTCCATAGGGTCCGGGATTCTTGCTCTCACAGGGAGTTTTTACGGGTACTTCAATGGAATGATATCCCCGGGCATATTTTCACCGTCAATGGACATAGTCATAATACTGATGCTCCTGCTCGGCGGGTTGAGAACGATGTATGGGCCCATGATAGGTGCAATAGCGATAATAATGGTGCTGGAATCTACAAGGGGCTTTGGACAGCTAACACTTACGTTTCTTGGAGTGATGCTTGTGGTGCTCATACTGACATTCAGAGAGGGCATTTCATCCATTGCTGAGAGGGCATTTGCAAGGGTGGCTGATTCACTGAAAAAGGATCTGGTATGAATTCAGTATTCTGTCAGTTCGAACATAACCCCGTTTGTATCTTTTGGATGAATGAAGGTGTACTTTCTGCCATTCACAGTCGAAGGTGGTTTTCTAAGGACTCTGAAACCCATAGATTCAATTTCTGAAATAAATTCCTCAAGGTTCTCAATGAAGAGTGACACGTAATTAACACCTTCTCCTCTTTTTCTGATGAATTTTGCTGCAGGAGAGTCATCTGAAACAGGCTGAATCAGCTCAACTACACATCTCCCCGATGAGATTACTGCTGTCTTCACCATCTCCTCGTGATTCACGTATACATTCTCAATCCTAAACCCAAGCTTGCCCACATAAATTTCAAGAGCAGAATCCAGATCCTCAACAGCAATACCTATTCTGTCAATTGATTTTATCATAAATAATACAGCATACAGGAAATATTTGAAGGTTTTTCAGGATTTTTTGAGTTTGATGGTTGTTGTTGCTCTGCTCATTATGAGATCAAAGCCACTTTTTGCTTTGATGACTGGTTCTTTTTTTCTCTTGCTCCAGACGGTTTCAGGTCTGCACTGCAGAATGAATATGCTTTCAGGAAACTCAAAATCCCTGTCAATAGCCCATTCTATATCCATCGGTATGCTGTAGTGTTCTTCTATTTTTTTACCTATTCTGGCAAGTTCCTTCACCTCATGATCATCCAGAGATGGTTTCTGCTGCATCTCTTCAGGCACATCCTGATAAACCACACCTCCATCCTCTCTGAAAACACACCATCGTGTTTTTGGAGATACCGTTCTTTCCACTATCTCCTCCATAACCTTATCAACAGCAAATCTATCTGGAGTTACCTCTCCAGAAACAATCGCCTCACCGAGTCCCCAGCTGGACTCGATCACAATCTGACTCACATCTCCATTTGCAGGATTAAGGGTGAACATAACTCCGCTGCTTCTTGAATTCACCATTTTCTGCACAACGACTGCTATCGAAACCTCATAATGGTCAAAACCCTTTGTTGCCCTGTAGGCTATTGCTCTTGGAGTGTACAGACTGCTCCAGCATTTTACCACATGCCTGACCACGCTGTCTTTTCCTCTGATCCAGAGATACGTGTCCTGCTGTCCAGCAAAGCTTGCATCAGGAACGTCTTCTGCTGTTGCTGAACTTCTGACAGCAACAGGAATGTTTTCATAGCCGACGTGATTGCAGAACTTTTCATAAGCCCTGACAATCTCCTCCTCAATATGCTCTGGCACTGGTGTGGATTCAACAATGTCTCTTACAAGAATGCTAACCTTTTCGAGTTCTCTGGTATCCTTTGGATCAACCTTTGATATTATTCTGGCGATGTGAGCTTTCTTTCCCCTTTTTTTGGCACTTTCGAGAAATTCCTCAAAAGCATCGATAGTTATGGCGAAACCTGGCGGAACGGGAAAACCTGCATTTACCATTTCGCCGAGATTGGCTGCCTTTCCCCCCACGCTTGAAATGTCGTCCTTGCCAATCTCATCAAACCACCGCACGTATTTCAAATTTCCACCTCCGGAACATATTTAAACTCTTAATCATGATATATATCGCCTTGTCAAGAACCTCCATTGAATTCACTGAATTGTTAAAAATAAAAACATGGCCAGCAAAAATCAGCTAACCTTCAGATCGTTTAACAATCGTAACAGTTCCACTATCTCCATCCACCCGTATTATGTCACCAGTTTTTATCACCTGTGTTGCCACCCCCGTTCCGGTTACCGATGGCAAGCCGTACTCTCTGCAAACAATTGCTGCATGGCTTGTCAAACCACCGATATCAGTTACCGCTGCCTTGATTTTCATGAAAACCGGGGCCCAGCTTGGATTTGTATTGGGGCACACAAGTATCTCCCCTTCCTGTACCTGGGTGATTTCATCAAGGAATCTGATGACCCTTGCCTTTCCTTCAATAACTCCTGAGGATGCTGCAAACCCTTTTATTTCAGTAACATCCTCGGGTCTGTAGGTGACTCCCTTTATCCATTCGGTCACCTTTTCCTGTGTTATGCCCCAGAGCATAACAGTAAAGGGCTCAGCAACCTCCTCGGGAACTGTTCCAAGAGCTGGAGGTGGATTCCAGTTTCTTGCGGCTTCAAGTATCTTTTTCCTTTTCTCAGCAATCCCCTTCCAGTATTCAGCTCTCGGTGGAACATTTTCACCAAGTGCCCATGACGTGACCAGATCTTCGATGATCATGGGTATCTCGAAACGGTTGAAGAGGAACACATCGTCTGTATTATTGAGCATCCCGTATCTGACGAAAAGCCTTCCAAATTCTCTCATCTTTTCAAAAACAATCGTATGGAACCAGTGCTCAACCCAGAAGAGATGATTTTCTGCATAGCTGTAGATCCTTCTTACGTAGTCATAGGCCTGATCAAAGGCATTTCTGTCATCCTCATTTTTGATCAGGTTTCTGTACTCCTTCACGATCTCTTCCCTTTTTTTGTGGATTTCATCTATATCTCTTTCCACACTTCCTCCGGCTTCAATTGTTTCAATATAGTCTTTCAGATACTCAAACGGTACGGTGAGAGTATTTATCCAGCTTCCCTCATAATGGAACCACCCGCTTCCACATGAAACATAAAACCATGGATCCTTTGCATCCTCAAAGTCTCTGAGCCACTCCCTTCCCTCAGGAAACTTGCTGAGTTCCTCTATCTTCTCCTCAGGAGATCTGTCAGACCTTAAAATGTCCTTCACCCTGTCTCCAAGTGAAATCGCAAGTCTGGCAAGCTTTGCAAGCTCTTCCTGTGGACGGAACATTACAACATCTGCTCCAGCAACCATTTTGCCGATTGTTGATTCACTTATCGCTGGAAACAGCTTTCTCACAACATCTGCAAAGGATAAATACGCAAGATAGCTGAGATTCAGATACTGAAAGTGATACTGCCATGCCTTGTATATCGAATCTATCAGCTTGCTGTAGGCCTCCATAAGATCGTAGGATGTGAAGTATCCTCTCGGCTCAGGAAATACTCTCTCATCAGGCTCAAATGTTGGCAGATCAGGAACTTCAATTTTCTTGACCTCCTCGCCAAGTTCTCTGAACCTTTTCTCCCATTTCTCATACAGATTCTCCTTCTCATAATTTTCGAAAACATAGAAAGCCCTTTTCTGGAAGAGTTCCGCTTTTTTCTGTATTGTTTCCTCGCTTGGCGGCTCAACAGCACATATGTAAAAGTAGCATCCAAGAATTCTCTGAGCAACACCCTGTGCAGGGGGAATGCAAAAAACTCTCGTATTGAGCTGGGCCAGTGCAATTTGCCATGCCTCATGGAAAATGAGATCGAAAGGATACATTGGATCCGGTGCATGTATTTTGTCAAGGTACCAGAACTGTCTTCTCTCCCATTCCGCTCTTTCCTCGCTGAATATGTAGTGTGGAGGATACATCTCCTTCCATCCTTCCATTTCATCAGGTGTCTCCACCTCCAGTGGGTCAGGAAAACCGCTCATCACATCACCTCACTGCAATAAAATTCCGAATTATAAATTGTTAAGAAATACAAAACAGTTTGTCAACTAACTTTCTTGAAAAATCGAATGATGCCTGGACAGAAATGGCATTTTTGCTAAAGATGAAGTTACCGTTAAGGGAAGAAATACACCTCATGAGACATTAAAATGAGAGAGAATCATTTTTTTCAGTGCACTGGAGATATCACTGTTATTGAGAACCACACCTTCATCGTACCACCTTCTTTCTTTCAGACTGCCTTCAGATGGCATAACTATGGCTTCCTCTCCGTCCCTCACGTAAATTCTGGCTGAAAGCTCAAAATTTTCAATTGCTGCAATTTTCGATAGAAATTCAAGAATGTCACTTGGAATCCCATCAACTTCGGTAACGATGAATATGCTGACCCCCCGTTCAAATGCCTCAAGAATTTCGGGCTTGTATTCATACACAATCCTCATGGTTTCGTTTTTTGTTGCAGCTATGGAGAGGTCCTTAGTACTGCGGTTTATCAGATCCTTTATAGCACCAACCAGTGCTCTTCTTCCAGTAACCTCGTAGGATATGTGATTTGAAACACTCCTTCCATACCCCAGCGATCTCAAAATGTGAACGAATTCCTCTCTCAGTCTCAGAAGGCTGTACAGTCTCTTTTCCATATCTCTCACAAGAATTGAGGTGGCTACCTCAGGTGACACGGCAAAAAACTTCTTAGGCCTCTGGGTTGAAACATAAATCAGTCCCTTTTCGCTTAGGCTGTCAAGTATATCGTACACTCTCTGCCTTGTAAGTCTGGTTTCCCTGGCAAGATCGCTCACAGTTATACCTGGTTTTTTAAGCAAAATTAAATATATGATGGCTTCAGTATCTCTTAAACCAAGCATCTTCAGAATTTCGGTCAGTCTTGAAGGACTTATTTTTTCACCCTGCACAGACCTAATTAAAGAAACAAACATTACTTAAAATTTACCCGTAAAGCCTGATTTACACCTCTAAAAAGTGAATTAGTGGACTTTATTATTGAGTTTTAAAGATCGAGTCTTGACATAATTTTATGTTAGTGTGGCTGTTACTGTTTTCTTAATAGCAGAAAAATGAGGTGAATGGAAAATGGAAGTTTGCAGCGTTTGTGGCTTCAGATGGGAAGGAGAGGAAGAAAAAGAGCCAATTGAATCCTGTCCAAAATGCGGTTCTCCAATTGAATCAGGTCAGAGCCATTCACACCGCAAATTCAGTGCACCTGGCGACCTGAGAGAATTCATTGAGATATGCGAAGAGGTTGGAGAGCTTAAAAGAATAAAGGCTGAAGTTGACTGGAATCTTGAGCTCTCACACATCGCCAAGATAAATGAAGAAAAGAGAGGTCCTGTGCTTCTGTTTGAGAACGTCAGGGATTATTCAACCCCTGTGCTGACAAGCGCATTTACCAAGCCATCGAAGGTTGCTCTTGCACTGGGAATGGATCCGTCCTATGGGATAGTGGATATTGCACGAGAGTGGACTGAGAGAGTAACAGGGGGTTTGGTCAGCCCGAAGTTCGTTTCGGATGGTCCGGTGCTTGAGAATAAAATGGAAGGAGATGATGTGAAACTCACAGCATTTCCCGTCCCATTCTGGACTCCTCTCGATGGTGGAAGGTATTTCGGAACAACAGCCTATCTCGTTACCAAAGACCCTGAAACGGGATTTGTGAACTGTGGTGTTTACAGAATGCAGATTCTTGATGATAGAAGTCTGGGACTTCAACTTCTCAAAGGCAAGGATGCCGAGGTTATGCTCAACAAATACAGGGAGCTTGGAAAACCCATGCCGGCTGCTGTTGTGGTTGGCGGACCACCTCTCGGATTTCTTGTGGGAAGCACCCTCGTCCCATATGGAACCAACGAGTACGATGTTATGGGTGCTTTACTGCAGAGGCCCGTTGAACTGATTGAAAGTGATCTCACAGGACTTCCCGTACCTGCAAGAGCAGAAATAGTTGTTGAGGGATTCATAGACTCCAATCCAGAGAACTTCAGACCAGAAGGTCCTTTTGGGGAGTACACCGGCTATTATTCAGGAAAAGCACAGGAAACATTTCCAAAACCCTGGTTGAAGGTAGAGAGAATCCTTTACAGGGACAATCCAATATTCTGGGGAACTACAGTTGGAAGACCCGTAACAGATACCCACATGGTTCAGTCAATCAACAGGACTGCAGAGCTGTGGACACAGCTCACAAACATGGGTGTGCCGGGAATTCAATCGGTTTACATCCCTCCTGAAAGCACGGGGAGATTCTGGGCAATAATATCCATCAAACAGCTTTATCCGGGACATGGAAGACACGCGGGTCTTGCAGCCTTCGCCACAGTCCTTGGAAACTATGGCTTAAAGGGCGCCATTATTGTTGACGAGGACATAAGGGCAGATGATCTTGACAGGGTATGGTGGGCCCTTTCGGTCAGATACAATCCTGTTGAAGATACCGAGATAATTAAGAAGGGCAGATCAACACCACTCGACCCATCTCTCCCAGTCCACACTGACTATTACGATCGCAGAATGCTTGTATCGAGAATCCTGATGGATGCAACAACACCATACGAATGGGAGAGAAAGCCGACAGTCATTGAGCTCGACAAGGATGTTGTGGAAAAAATCAGAAAGAGATGGAAGGAACTTGATCTGCCATTTTCATTTTAATTTTTAAAGGGGATCTCCATGACAAAGTGGGCTGGATTTGATTTCGGTCAGTGTCTCATGGATTCATCCAACAGAAAGGTCGAATACTGGATGGCTGCGGTTTTCATAGATGAGGAAAGGGAAAGGCATGGGATTATCAATGAAAAGGTAAAACTTTACAGAGAACTGATTGAGAAATATGGCGATTTCAGAAAGCTCCATGAAAGGGGAAGACACGAGGTTGAGGAGAAAGTTCTTGAGAAAAATCCATGTCTTGTAAAAAAATACTACGAAGTTGAACAGAAGCTTCTGAAACCTGCAGATGGAATTTATGAAGCTCTGAAGCATCTGAAATCTAAGGGATACAGAATTGATGTGGTTTCAGATATGGGGGCGGTGAATGTAATTGTCAATTTTCTCAATAACTACAACCTGAGACATTTCTTTTCAAACATATATTCTCCCAGGGGCGTTCTCAGAGAAAATGGAGAAATAGATGACTCTTTCACAGGAGTCTCCAAGGAAAACGGGAGCCTTTACGTAAGGCTCAGAGAGGATCTTGTAAGTGGCGGAATTGATATGGATCATGCATACATGATCGGTGACCATCCTGTGAAGGATATAGAAATGTCAAAGAGGCATGGATTTAAAACGATTCATTATGCTGTAAGAGGAGAGGCAAGTACTCATGCCGATCATGTGATAAGGAGTTTTTACGAAATTAAGGAGATTCTCTGAAAGGAGGAAATTCATGGCTGAACAGCTAATACCTTGCCTTCTGAGGGTTAATAAAGCTTTTATGGAATTGAAAACACTCTTTGAAAGGTGGAGACAGCATGCCGGACAGGGGTGAAGGGGTTAAGATAGAGATCCCAGAAAAATTCAATCTTGCCGAGATCATTGTAGATGGCTCTGCAGAGAAATTCAGGAAAAAGGATGCTCTCATATGTGTTGGGAGCAAAGAACTGGGGATAGAGGAGGAGAAATTGACATTTGAAGAACTGAAAATCATGACTGACAGTGTTGCAGCCAGCTTCCAGAGGGAGGGGATGTGTTACGATGACAGGGTTTTGCTTGTTCTGCCAGACTCCATTGATTTCTATCTCGCTTTCTATGCAGTGATGAAGCTTGGAGCAATTCCGATTCCTGTGAACACGTATCTCGAAGCTGAAGACTATCATTACTACTTAGAAGATTCAAGAGCAAGGTATGCCGTTGTTTTCAGTGGATACGAACAGGCAGTGAAGGCCTGCGAAAGATCGGAGTATCTCATGAATGTATTTGATGAAAGAGATCTGAGAAAAATGGCGGAAAGAAAGGTAGAAGATTTCACACCGCTCAGACTTAGCAGAGATTCAATGGCATTCTGGCTTTACAGCTCCGGAACAACGGGACTGCCCAAGGGAGTTGTTCATTTGCAGCATGATCCTGTGGTGGTATGTGAAACCATACACAAACTCGTTTACAGAATTAATGAAAAAGACGTATGCTACTCAATAAGCAAGCTGTTTTTCTCCTACGGGCTTGCAAGCTGTGGATTCGGGAGTCTTTATTTTGGAGCAACAACAATTCTTGATCCTGACAGACCGGATGTTAGCAAAGCCCTCAGAATAATTCAGGAACGTGAGCCGACAGTTCTGTTCACCGTTCCTTCATTCTATGCCAGACTCGTTAAAGAGGATGCGCCAGAAAACCACAGTCTGAGACTGGCTGTGAGTGGCGGGGAACCGCTGCCTGAGAGCATCTGGTACAGCTTCAAAGAAAAGTACGGTGTGGAGATAGTTGAACACATCGGCTCCACAGAGGCACTCTATGCGTTTATCGGTCACTATCCCGGAAAGGTCAGGCCTGGCTACACCGGAGTTGTGATGCCCGGATGGGAGGCAAAGCTTGTTGATAATGAGGGAAATGAAATAGAAGGAGACGGCATCGGAAAACTCTTGGTAAAGGGCGATTCAATTGCGGCCTTCTACTGGGAGAAGCATGAGAAGACGAAAAAATCCTTCATTGGAGAGTGGTATGACACCGGAGATACATTTATGAGGGAAGGAAAGTATTACAGACATTATGGCAGAGCAGATGATCTGATAAAAACCCGTGGTCTCTGGGTTTCACCGGTCAGAGTTGAAAACGCTCTGCTCAAGCATCCTGCAGTAATGGAGTGTGCTGTGGTTCAGGGATTCAACGAAAACGGTCTTGAGGTCGTTGCCTGCTATGCAATACTCGACGAAGGATTTGAAAACGAAATTGTATCTGAACTCAGGACATTTCTCAGAGAACAGGGGTTAAAGGGTTTTGAAATACCTGAAAAATGGATTTTTGTTAAGGATCTCCCGAGAACCGCTACAGGAAAAATTCAGAGGTACAAGCTGAGACTGATTGAGAGGGAAATGGTGAAAGCATGAAAATTGTTGTATCACTCACCGGTGCATCGGGTCAGATTTATGGAATAAGGCTGCTTGAATATCTAAGCAACAGTGATGTGGAAACACATCTCATTATAACACCATCGGCAAGAGAGAATATAGAGATAGAAACCGATTGTTCTCCAGATTATGTGGAAGGTCTTGCCGATTTCTGCTATGACCACATGGATTTTACCGCTCCAGTTGCAAGCGGAAGCTTCAAGCATGATGGGATGGTTGTTATTCCATGCTCTATAAAAACGATGTCCGCAATAGCAAATTCTCTCAATTTCAATCTGGTTGTTAGAGCGGCTGATGTTGCATTGAAGGAGAGGAGGAAACTGGTTCTTGTTGTGAGGGAGACACCACTTCATTCAGGCCATCTCAGAACCCTTGCATCTCTTTCAGAGCTTGGAGCGGTGATCTTTCCACCTGTTCCGGCATTTTACACAAAGCCCAGATCAGTGGAGGACATAGTGAACACAACCGTTGGCAGAGTCCTTGACATGCTTGGAATTGAAAACGATCTCTACAGGCCCTGGATGGGGAGAGAAAGTATATCCGAGAGTGAGCTCAATTTGTAATCAGCATCAAGCTCTTCAAAACTGCTTTCACCCTCAACAACAGCCACATCCATTCCTGTTTTTCTGCATGCCAGCACATCTGAAACACTGTCTCCGACAAAAAGAGTCTCATCACTGCAAACATTCATTTTTTCCAGTGTACATCTCAAACCCTCATCCGATGGCTTGAGCATCCTCACATCCCTTCTACCTGTAACAGTGTAAAAATAGTTCATTATTCCGTAATCATTGAGCAACTTTCTCAGCAAGTCCCCTCCGACATTTGAGACAACTGCCTTCACAGCTGAGATGCTGGAAAGAACTTGAGGAACTTCATTTTTGAGTTTCCACACTCTGGAAGCCATGAGATCATATCTGTCATAGATCATGTCCACGTCACTCTTCAGATCAGGGTGATTTGCTGCAACAAAATTGTAAAGCTCAGCATAGCTTCCGTTTGCAGATACGCCGTTACTCATGAGAAGTTCTCTGACCTCCCTCACAGCATTCTCTTTGTCCCATGCAAAGTTAACAAGTGTTCCTTCAAAGTCAAAAATAACTGCCCTGTACATTATCAAACCTCCGTCGATATACAGATTTCAGGATTTTTGGCTATATAAGAGTATGTAAAGCACGAATTTTAAAGGCCCGTGCAAACCCGACTGTTTCGGAGGGTGGGGTGACTGAGGGATTATAGCGGGGCGTGGATTTGAACCACGGATCTGCGGGTTATGAGCCCGCCGGGATTACCTGGCTACCCCACCCCGCTTCAGAAAAATTGTTGCTGGGCTGTATTTAATCTTTGTGATTAAATCTACAGATCAAAAAGTAGTTATTTCTGCTATCCATTAAAATCATCTGTGAAGGATAACTTTCGAGGTGCAATGGTTGGACTTGCAATAGGAGATGCCTTGGGAATGCCCGTTGAAGGTATGAGCTTCGAGGAAATTAGAGAGAGATACGGGGAAATCAGTGATTTCATGCCATCAGACGACGGACTTGAAGCTGGGGAGTGGACTGATGATACAGAACAGGCTCTGATTCTTGCAGAATCGTTATGTGAAACCCTTTATTTCTCTCCTGAAAACTTTGCTGAAAAGCTGAAAGATATAAGTCTGTCACACAGATATGGCCCAACATCATCAAGGGCAATAACCAATTTGAAAAGAGGTTATTCATGGAGGGAAAGCGGTATTGAGTCAGATACAGATGGCTCGTCAATGAGATCTCCGCCAATAGGACTGCTTTTTCATCACAACTACAGTCTCGTTGAAAACTACGCAGCGATAGCCTCATCAATAACCCACAGAGGTAACGCCGCAATTGCCGGAAGTGTTGCTGTTGCTGTTGGGGTTGCCTGCATACTGAACGAGGATGAGATGCTTTTTGAAGAGGTTGTAAAGAGAGTTGAAAAGTACGATACTCTTATGGCAGAAAAAATAGAATACGCATATCAGATCCGGAATTCTTCCCTTTCAAAGGCAGTCAGGGAGATCGGGAACACAATTATGGCATTTGATGCAGTCCCACTGGCATTTTACTGCTATTTTTCATCCAAGAATTTTGAACAGGCCGTGATCAGGGGTGCAAATGCTGGAGGAGATACAGATACAATCGCTGCAATAGCGGGAGCTATGAAGGGTGCCGAAACTGGATTTGAAAGAATACCGGAAAGACTCAGGAAAGTTAAAAATCTTGACAGAATTCTTGATACGGCCGATTTACTGTACGATGCATACCTCAGGATATCCAGGATTTCTTAGCTTCCCATCATTTTTACATATTCAAAGGCCGAGTTTGCCGCTACAGCCCCATCCCCACATGCAGTCACAACCTGTTTCAATGGATTGTCGCAGCAGTCACCTGCGGCAAAAACTCCATTAACATTTGTCCTCTGCTTTTTATCTACCTTTATGTATCCTGCTGAATCCCTTTCAACTCCGAGATCCATTGCCATATCTGTTGCAGGTCGTATGCCGACAGCGATGAATACACCGTCAGTCTCAACAGCAAATTCTCTGTTCTCAATTCTATCGAGGAGCACGGCTTTTCTGACTTTTTCATCTCCTTCTACTCTCAGCACGATGCTGTTCCAGATAACAGGGATGTTTCTTTTAAATAATTCATCCTGCAGTGCTTTCTCAGCCCTAAGTTCATCTCTCCGATGCACAAGTGTAACCTGACAACCAATTTCCTTGAGATAAATGGCATCTGTAACAGCAGTGTTACCTCCTCCAACAACCAGAACTCTCTTTCCTCTGAAAAAGTGTCCATCACAGGTTGCACAGTAGCTTACACCCTTTCCAACGAATTCCCTCTCCCCAGGAATCCCAAGCTCCCTGTGCTCACCTCCCGTGGCAAATATGATTGCCTTGGCTCTGTAAACACCACTTTCAGTGATCACCTCAAAACTCCCGTTGATTTTCCTGAGTTTTTCAACACTTTCAAACCTGTGCTCGGCACCAAACTTGAGAGCCTGGTGTCTCATCCTTTCCAGAAGTTCAAAGCCGCTCCCTTCAAATCCAGGAAAGTTTTCAATTACCGGTGTTAGTGAGAGCTGAGATGCCGGATTCACCGTCTCAAAAAAAACCGTTTTCATACCATATCTTGCCGAATAAATTGCTGCAGTAAGTCCTGCAGGTCCGGCACCTATAATTGCCACGTCGTAATCCCTTACATTCGCTTCAGTCTTTTTCTGAAGATCCGTAACAACCAGTGATTCCATGTCGCATCACCTACTGGGAATGATCCCTTACTGAGCAAAAATCAAGGATAAATAAACCCTTTTCGTGTTGTGATGCTCCCGATCCCAACTGATCTCCTGATGCGTGAAACCAGATTTCAGCGTTTATCAATCTCCAGAAAGAATTAAATCTCAAACGAGCTATGAACGGGCATGGAAAAAAGTCACTTCATGAACAAAGAACAGCTTGTTGAAAAATACGGGAAAATTCCCTGGATTTCACCTTACGAAAAGGTTATTGCAATGACAGATGGCAACTTCATCGAGCTGCACGAGTTCCATGCGAGGGGAAAATGCATTGGAGGTTCTGCCTGGGAGACCTATCACTATCCAAGAGTCAGCGATCTTGTTGTTTCGGGAAGAAGAGAAGGTGCAAGAAACATATTTGTTCTTAAAAAAGGAAGGGCTGAACTCAATCTGATCCCTGGAATCGCCGGTGCAGGAATTGAATCTGCGAAGATAAGTGACGGGTTCATAGAGGTGACCTATGCAGGACTGGCAGGGGGAGGGATTGCTGCAACGGTGTGCAGGGGGCTTGCAGAAGGAGTGGATGGGATAGAAATTCTGAGTCTTGGAGGAGGATCGGAGCTGGGAAAGGCAAGAATAAAGCTAAAAAAATACAGCAAGGTTGTTATAGGTGTTGATGACACCGACAGTAGCAAAGGTGGTGCAACATGGGCACTTGTAAATGAAATCGCAAACAGAATGGATAAACGTGGACTTGCACACTACCTTTCCCATTCAATAGTTCAGCTTTACACCAAAACCCCGGAAAAAACAACGAACTGCGTGTCAATTTCTGTAGTTTTTGCAACAGATAACACAGAAAAACTCATTTCAGAATTCAAAAAAATGCTGGGAAAAAATACGTACAGCGATGAAACTGCCATGGCAGTTTTTACCAGAATTATACCGGATGACGGGCTGATTGATTATGCAAAAAACGTCAAAAGCCGAGTTGTCTCTATTGATGAAGCCTACAGGACTGCTGAAAAACATGGGGTCCAGCTAATACCCGTTACCGGAGAAAGGGGAGTTATTGGTGCTCTTGCAAGCATACCGTTTGCAGATAATCCTGATGAGGCGGTGAAAATCTATGCTTGACCATGAGACAAAACTTGAGCTTCTTGTGTACGGTGTCAGAACAGATCTTGAACCCCTGAGAAAGGGCGGTGCAGGTCCAACAGATGGTCTTGGGTTCATTTTAAAAGGATCTGTGATTTCTGCACCTGTTGTTAATGATTCTGGGAGATATACACCCTTCAGAATTGAAAAATCCGGAAAAAATTACATTCTTTACAGAAACGAAAAAAAAGAGGGGAAAATTGATCTCCCAAAAGCAGAGTACTATTCAAAAACAGTAGATGGTTTTCCCGCCGGAAAACTGGTTGCACTTGACGGATATGATGCCCTTGTTTCTGCTGTGTCAAGGAAATGCATTTACTGGAGTGAGAACAAAAAATGCATGTTTTGTAACATTCAAAATGGAATTAAAAACGCTGTAGTGAAAAAAAATCCAGAAAAACTCGCCATGGCAGTTAAACTGGCTTATGAAGAGGATAAAAGCAGACATTTAACACTCACAACCGGAACCCTTGAAGGAAAGGACAGAGGTGCCAGAGCTCTGATTGAGGCTGTGAAAGCCGTAAAAAGAGAAGTTGACATTGATGTGCACGTCCAGATAGAACCTGTGAATGTCTTCTGGATAGAGAAACTTTACGAGAGTGGAGCTGACACGATAGGTATTCATGCTGAAACTTTTGATGAAAAAATACGGTACAGGGTGGTCCCTGGTAAACCACAACTCGAAGAATACTTCAGAGCATGGAAACATTCTGTCAGAGTTTTCGGGGAATGGAACGTTTCATCGTGGCTTATAGCAGGACTTGGAGAGACAAGAGAATCCCTGGTGAATGGATTTCGAAAAATGGTTGACATGGATGTCTACCCGTTTATCGCCCCATTCAGACCTCCAAATGGTTATAGCTCACCAAAACTTCATTTTAAAAAACTCACTCTTATCGCAGAAGAGATTATGGATACAGCAGAATCCATGGGAATAGGTCCACTCAAATTCAGATCTGGCTGTCCGAAATGCAGTGGATGCTCATTTATTGCCGAACTTCTGACATGACAGACATTTCACAATTAGTTTTTTATTAAATTTAATTTATTAAAGTAAAATTAATTAAATTTCATTAATTATAATTATTATATATTTA
>WAMS01000039.1 GCA_015522195.1 Geoglobus sp.
AACAAATATCATCCCAAAGCTCAGCTCAGGTTTCTGTTCTGAGAGAAATTTTCCTGCGAGAATTGCTGAAACTATTGCCTGACCGTTGTCTTCAGCTCCCCTTCCATAAACCCTGTCACCAACAATCTCTGCTTTGAATGGATCGCTGTCCCAGAGCTTTAAATCTCCCTCAGGCACAACATCCATGTGACACACAATCCACAGAGTTCTCCGCTTCTTTCCTCTGATCTTGGCCACAATGTTTGGTCTTATTCCTTTTTTTGCCTGTCTGTCTTCAGCATCAAATCTCTCAATTTCGTCTGCAAAATCAACAAGGCTGAGAATGTACTCCGCCTTGTCTATCTCCCCATATCCCCCGTTGTCAGGAGAGAGTGCCTTTATTTCTATGAGATTTCTGATAATCTCAATTGCATGATCCCTGAAGCTTTCAATTATATCAACTTCAAGATGGGGCATCGATCATCTCCTTTATGGTTTTCATGAGATTTCTCGCTCTTTCAACAACCTCGTCATCATCTGTTTTCAGCCTTTCAAGCTCGGCCTTTACAGGCAGAACTGCATGGAGCAGGGAATCTCCTTTCCTACCATCCAGATTTTGTATTACTGTTTCAAGAGCTCTTATTTTTTTCCTCGAAACAAAATCCATTTTCAGGGCTTTTCTGAGCTCTATTAGAAGTTCAGCCACTCTCTTTCCATCTTCCGTTAGTCTGACCTTTCTTATTCTGCCTTCAAACTCGCTTTCGATCAGTGCGTTCTGCTCAAATATCCCCAGAACCTTTGAAATGTAGCTGTATGGCGACCCAACCTCCTTTGATATGCTGAGGGGATATGCACTTTCCCCCTTTTTCTCTGCCTGGTATATTTTGACCATAATATCCACAGCCTTCTCGTGAAGGAACAGTTTTTCCATATTCATGTTGACCCCCTTCACTCTAACAAAAGAACATGAATTTATAATTTATGGAGGGAAATATCTGTTTCAAAATCACGGGATTTGGATGCTATGAAACAAACAGGAAGATGTAAACAAAAAAGAATCCCGATATCACGATCGACATCAGAAACATCATGTCAAATTCATCAATTTGAGTGCTCCTTGTCTCATCCATGCCTTCAAGACCGAGATCAAAGCTCACACTGAATAGTGTTCCATTGGGAGTATAATAATTTTTCCTGCCGGGTGTTTTTGACTCACACCGAGTTTTGATGGTGCCAGGAGTTAAAATACCGAAAAAATTATATCAGCACTGCAAAACATTTTTTCAATGGTAGTAGAACCCGTTTCATTATTTCTTGCAATGATAACACTCTACAACACTACAGTTCTGAATTCATCTGATAAAAGAAGAGAAAGAATCTCACAAGAACTTTCAAGACGGGCTCTTTCTGTTCTAAATGTGTTTCTACTTGTATCTCTGGTATTTCTGATTCTTTCCACCATTCAGGCATACAATCTCATCATGTACATCACAGGAAAGGCTGTAATATCAACATACGTTCACGAGGCAATAATGCTGCTGTTTCTGATTCCTGCAATTTACAGCACATTTGTCATTATCTCAGGTCTTGGATCCGGAAATCTTAAAAATCTGAATCCCCAGATAAATCTACAGAATTTACTTGTTGTGCAGGGTTTGGCGGTTTTATGGCTCTATCTGAATCTTCTGAACGATAAATTTCATCAGATAGCCAGTGCAATTGCACTCAGCATTAACGGTGTCTTTTTGATTTCAATTCTGCTGTCTGTATACGTCATGTGGCTTACAATTAAATACCAGAACATGGTGAAAAAAGGTATGATTCTTGAGCATCTTGATTTTTACCCCCTTCTCATCAAGGTAAATCTTGCCCTCTCCCTTTTCGGGTTCGCAATTCTTTCAAAGTCAGCCCAGAATTGTTTTATTGTTATATGCAACAGCCTTCTCGCAGGGCATGCAATCGTGATGAATCACACCCTTTCGGATCTTGGAAGAGGAATCAAGAGGCTTGTGGGGATGGGATAGCTCAGAAAAACATGTTTAAAACAGGCATGAATGCCCTTGCAATCCTGACCTTTAAAGGAAGCCTTGCCCTGAGAATTGCAGACATGTCTTTTTCTGTCACAAGTCTGAAATATCTCAGAATTCTCTCATCTCTCACCGCCATTTCATCCCACATTCTCTTCACAAAGTATCCATTTTCCATGGGTTTCAGCAACACCTCCCTCCAGAGTCTGTCGTATTCATCTATACCATTCTCTCCTGAGAGATAGCCTGAAATTACCTTTCCTGCAATTTTTCCTGCCACCATGGAGGTGGGTATCCCTGCTCCCACATGACTTATAACCATTGAAGCTGAATCCCCCACAAAAACAACATTTCTGTAAACCGTTTTCTTCATGGGCAGATCAACAGGAACAACAGCACCAATTTTACCCCTGATTGTTGCATTCCTTAACATTTCACTGCTGTGGATCCAGCTCTTCACAAACCTGTCCAGGGCCTTGTGGATGTTGTCCCCCTTCTCAGCATACTCCTGCCTGAATCCAACACCAACATTGGCAATTCCGTTTCCCTTTGGAATTATCCATGCATAACCTCCGGCTGAAATTCTTTTTCCTACGTACATGTAAATAGCCTTCTCATCTCCTTCAAAGCCATCCATGACATACTGCTTTGCTGGGGAAACCTCAAAACCACCTATACCCATTTTTCTTCTTATAACCGAATTGGCACCATCACTTGCAACGATAACCCTTGAGCTGAGCTTTTTTCCATCCACGACAATACAATCATCATAATCAAACCTCTTCCCGAGAATCAGTTCATGACCCGATCTTTCAGCAATTTTCTGGATCATGGTATCTCTGTTAAGAACAAGCATGTCAAAATCAACCTCAATTTCCCTGCCATCTGGCAGTACAAAAACAAATCTTCTGGTTCTGTTAACTGCAAACTCTTCAGGAATCTCAAAAATTGAATGATCATTCAAATCAGGGAGGAGAATCTTCATTTCCTTTTTGGATGGGACTATTTCTCCACATTCGACAGGATATCCAAGCACATGTCTTTTATCAATTCCAGCAGCGTTAACATCCCTCGGCAGATTCATCAGCGTGAAGGCGCCTGCAACGCCGACACCTGCAACAATGACGTCGTAATCCATATCCTGAGCCGGAGGAGAAATGTTATTAATGTTTTGTCTGATGAAAGGTGTGGATTGGGAGAAAGTTCATGCAAGCATCATTGGAAAGAAACGCGCAATAAAGCACATTCTTTCAGAGATGTGTGAAGCAAGGGGAAGCTGTGTTGTGATACATGATAATCCCCTCAGGATAGAGATTCATGACAGCAGAATTCTGTTTTTAGTTGACGATGAGATTGCAGGAATTCTCAGCAAAGAGGGTATGGAAATATTGGACAGTAAGGCTGAAAAAGAGATCGAGTACTGGTGCATTGCTCTTTCATCCTTAGGATTTAAAAGGTATTCAATAAAAAAAAGCAGTCAGAACATTTCTTCCCTTGAATGAACGATTATGCCCTCTGATGTTATGTCATACGGATGGATTTTCTTGCTGTGATTTGTTCCCCTCATCTTGTAGATTTCAAGGCTTCTTATTCTGACATTTTCGCTCCTTGTGTAATATAGAACTATTGTTCCTTCAGTGACAAAATTCTCAACTCCAAATCTTGAGATCATTCCGCTCTCAATAACCTCAGCAGTCATTATGCTTGTCAGGCCGAGAATTTCAAGGGTTGTGGAGATTTTGAGAAGTTCAACTCTGAATTTTGATGGGTCCTGAATTGCAAAACCTAAGGCTGTTGTTGAATCAAGGGCCGACCTGAGTGCACCGATCTCATCCTGGATTGTTATGATGTTGTCTATCAGACTTCTTGTGTCAAAGGGTCTTACATCCACAAATTTTTCGTCGGTAGGCAGACCTACCTTTGCCGAGGTGGCATCTATTATTGCCAGCAGATTCTCATCTTCAAGCTTTTCAACGTCCCATCCAAATACCGAGAAGTTCTCCCTCAGGTTCTGTGGTCTCTCTTCAGTTGCGATGAATATTCCAGGCTCCTCATAAAGTCTTGCCCCATTTACCAGAAACTGCATGGCGAATATTGTTTTTCCGGTTCCGGATGGTCCGGATACAAGGTAGCTTCTATCCCTTATTAACCCGCCTTCACACAGCTCATCAAATCCCGGTATGCCAGTTGGACACTTTTCCAGCATAACTATCCCCTCATTATGAATGTGATGACATCGCTGGTTATTATGATTATCAACTATATAAATTTAACCTAAAACCTTATAATAAATTCGAGCGGAAGAGAGGCTATGAGCAGGATTACTGTAAGCCTTATAAAAGCCGATGTTGGAGGTTTGCCAGGGCATGTCACTGTAGCTGACGAGCTTATTGCAAATGCTGAGAAAAATCTTCAAACTGCAAGAGAGAGCGGTCTTGTAATAGATTTCAGAGTTTTCAGAGCTGGTGACGATCTTGA
Organism: Geoglobus sp.; assembly: GCA_015522195.1. Taxonomy (GTDB): domain Archaea; phylum Halobacteriota; class Archaeoglobi; order Archaeoglobales; family Archaeoglobaceae; genus Geoglobus. Next base: position 4,485 of record WAMS01000039.1, read on the forward strand.
ACTCATCATGACTCACAGAAAAGGTGTCGATAATGAGGAGATACACAGACTGGCATGGGAGACTTTTGAAAAGGCAACAGAAGTTGCAAAAGAGCTGAAACTTTACGGAGCAGGACAGGATCTTCTCAGTGACGCTTTCAGCGGAAACGTGAGAGGAATGGGACCCGGTGTAGCAGAGATGGAATTCACAGAAAGAAAGGCTGAACCGGTTATTGCATTCATGATGGACAAGACTGAACCCGGAGCCTTCAATCTGCCAATATTCAGGATGTTTGCCGATCCTTTCAATACTGCCGGTCTTGTCATTGATCCAAGCCTTCACAACGGGTTTGTTTTTGAGATCTGGGACATATACGGCAGTAAAAGGGTGATGATGAGAACACCTGAGGAGATGTACGACATTCTCGCACTGATAGGTGCAAAATCAAGGTTTGTTATAAAGAGAGTTTACCCAAAGGTAGGTGGAAAGCTGCCTGCAGATGAGCCAGTTGCAGTTATAAGCACTGAAAAGCTCTACCAGATTGCAGGTGAGTACGTTGGTAAGGATGATCCGGTTGCTCTTGTAAGAGCCCAGAGCGGCTTGCCAGCAGTAGGTGAGGTCCTTGAACCATTTGCATTCCCGCATTTGGTGAGCGGATGGATGAGGGGAAGTCATAATGGACCGATTATGCCAGTGCCGTTCCGGTATTCAAAATGCACAAGATTTGATGGTCCACCGAGAATTATTGCCGCAGGCTTCCAGCTTGCAAACGGAAAGCTTGTTGGACCTGAAGACCTGTTTGACGATCCGGCTTATGATTACACAAGACAGAAGGCCATGGAGGTTGCAGAATACATGAGGAGACACGGACCGTTTGAGCCTCACCGCCTCCCAATGGAGGATATGGAATACACAACCCTTCCAAAGGTTATGGAGAGGCTGAAGGACAGATTTGAGAGCATAGAATAAAGGATGGTGTATTTTATAAATTATTTCTACTTTTTCATGGTTTCTAAGTATAACAGCATTATGTTCTGAGCTGTATAACCCTGTCAGAGCATAAATTGGATTTGGAGAACTCTATAGTTCAGGGACATCTGTACAGAGTTTTATGACCTAATCACCTGACTTTGTATCTTATTCAGTATAAATGCAACGGCCTTGGAAGAGATTTCAAGCAAGCTCAGAAAAACCTCAGGAATCCGACAATCGATCTACTGAGAATTCAGAAACTAATTCGGATGAAAATTTCACTCCAAAAGAATGATCAGATGACGTGGAAACCTCTTAAGAAAAAAGATGAAAAAGAAATAAAAAAAGTATATGGCTTGATTAAAAGACAGGTGAGACTAATGCCAATAGAAATAATAGCGTCAGATAACAAAGAGTTCAAAAGAGGTCGTGCAGGAAACACTTTTAGGGCATGTATTGGCACAACGATCTCTTTCGAAAATCCTGACAGATTTGAATCACGATATAAGAATTTTTTGAGGAATTAAAAGAGGAATACTCGATCGATAACCCATGATATGTTTTCAAAAGTTATGACTTAAAAAGTATATTCCCATTTGACGAGTATATTGAAATTGTCGAAAGATTTGTTGATGAATTGATCAACTCATCAATCCACGTGAATTTTGTATTTGCTTCATTTAATACTCAGAAAATGCCAGAGGTGAGATACCTTACAAAAAATATGCCAGCGCTAAAATTTCTAAGAAAACTTAACGACTATTTCACATATATTTCTCATGGTAAGTTGTTAAAGAGGCCAACTTAAAACTTGTTGAAGCCCATATGGACTCGTTTAATGAAGTCGAAAAAACAAGAGCATGGGATGAAATAAACAGAAATGGCAATACAGTAAAAATATTCCCCAAAGGAGATCAATGCAATACATTTATCGCTACTGCCGACATATTTTTAGACTACATAGACAACCTGATGAAAAAGCGAAATATACGGCTTGATATGGGTAAAGTTCACGATCTTCTCTCAGATATTGGAATTGAAAAAGCTTCTGTTTTCTATTGTGGTAACAGAGAAATATACGATATAGTTCCTGACAAAGAAACTAAAATACCACCAAAAGAAAATTATGTGGTTCCGGTAGTTAGAGTAATCAAAGAAGGTATTATCGATAAAGAAAAAGATTGGATCGAAAAATCACCTTCGAAGATTTACCAGTATCTCTTGCGATACGCCTCGGATTTAAAGGGTGGATTGGAGTACATCGATTTCAGCAAAGACGCTCGAAAAATAAATGAAGGCGATCATCTTGTGTACTTGGGTCCAAACGGAGAGAGAATAGCTAAATATCTGGAGAAGCTGGGTTATGTAGTAAATATTAGCAGTATTGATGAAGTTATTGAAAAATACAAGTAATCTGAATGGAACAATATCGTAGCAAATAATATTGCAATAACTAATAAACTTTAAATATCATAATATCTACAATAACTTTTGTCGGGTATACTCCCAGACCAGGGAGTGTGCCCCTCCAATGACTTATTATCTTTTTTAACCATTTTTAAAACATTACATGACCCTACGATATTTTCTCCACGTACTCCTTTATCGCTTCTTTTATCCTTACCTCTGGCAGCAGATACACCACAATTCCAAGTCAAACTTTTGTCTTCATCAACCTCGGCACAAACTCTCTCTGCTCCTCTTTTCAGACACGTCAATAACTTTCAGAAGAAGACTGGAAAGAAGACGATTATCTACATCCTGCCGTAAACCCATCCCGCCAGTCAATCTTTGCAACCAGAACTGTCATTTCCTTAAAATCAATCTCAAAAGGAATTCCAATCTTCCTTCCCGCTCTTACTCGGTAAATATTGCTCTTGATTTTCTTTATATCTAGAGAAAAATAGATCATTCAGCTTTTCAATCGTTTTGAAAATCCTCTGAACGTCTTTTTTACTGAATCTCTTTAAATCTCTAACTGCCCTCTCAGAAAGCTCGACTTTGAAACTTATTCAAGACCTAACTCCTTTCTTGCCTCCCCAAGGGTGTAAACTTTCATCTTTCCGGTTTTGCATGCTTCAATAATCTCCTCTACTTCCTTGATCTCCTCCTCGGTCAGCCCATCACCCAGCAATTCCTCTTCAAGTCTGCTCAGTCTCCTATCCATGATCTCAAGTTCCTCTTTTATCTC
>WAMS01000040.1 GCA_015522195.1 Geoglobus sp.
AAATGGTCCCGCCTCCCGGATTTGAACCGGGGACCACGGGATCACTGCCCCCCTGCAGGGGCAGGGCAGACTACAGTCCCGCGCTCTACCTCTGAGCTAAGGCGGGAATCAATCCCAAGCATGGATAATTCTGTTTAAAAATATTTTGGATGAATCTGGATGATCTCAGGGTTTTGATTGGAAAAACATTAATAGAAAGAATGTTAAACAGGTAAAAGGAGGTGACTCCTTGCCCCATCAAGATGATCATGTCGAGAGAGTTTTGAGACTTGCACTGGCAATAGCTGAGAAAGAAGGTGGAGACAGAAAAGTAATAGAGATTGCTGCAAAACTCCATGACGTCTGCAGGAATGAAGAAAACCACGCTCTTAAAGGAGCTGAAAAGGCCAGAAAAATCCTTAAAAATGAAGGTTACGGAGATGAATTTACCGAAAAGGTCTGCCACTGTATAGAATCCCACTCATTTTCGGGGAAGACAAGACCAAAATCCCTTGAAGCCAAAATTCTCAGTGATGCTGATAAGCTGGATGCAATGGGGGCAGTTGGCATTGCAAGGGCATTTATGTATTCAGGTGAGACCATGAGAGATATTGAAAGCACGCTGAGACATTTTGAGGAGAAACTTTTCAGACTGAAAGATCTCCTTTACACAGAAACAGCGAGGAAAATTGCTTTTGAAAGACATAAGTTCATGAAAGACTTTTACAGAAGGATAAAAGAGGAGCTTGAGATGAAAGACGTGACTGAAAGTGACGGGATTGGATAATTATTTAAATACATTCAGGGCAAACATCAGACAAATGCAGGAAGGTATTGATGAGCTTGTTGGAAACCTGAATTTCAGAACAACCGAAGAGATTGAGGTCCCAAAAAGACTGATCGACCAGGTTATTGGTCAGGATCATGCGGTTGAGGCAATAAAGAAGGCTGCAGTTCAGAAAAGGCATGTGATGCTTATTGGCTCTCCGGGAACTGGGAAGTCGATGCTTGCAAAGGCAATGGCCGAGCTTTTACCGAAAGAGGAACTTGAGGATATCCTTGTTTATCCGAATCCTGAGGATCCAAACAATCCCCGTATAAGGATGGTTCCTGCAGGAAAGGGAAAAGAGATTGTTGAGGCATATAAACAGGAAGCAATGAAAAAGGAGCAGGCAAGAAACATGTTCCTTTTCACCCTCGTTTTCTTTGTCATAGCATACTCATTTCTCCAGAAACAGATTCTCTGGGGGATAATTGCAGCAGTAATGATATTCATGCTGGCAAGATACATGCTTCCAAGGGAGGAAAAAAATGTTCCCAAGCTCCTGGTTAACAATTCGGGAAGAGACACAGCTCCATTTGAGGATGCAACAGGAGCTCATGCAGGTTCACTCTTTGGAGATGTAAGGCACGACCCATTCCAGTCAGGGGGCCTTGAAACTCCAGCCCATGAGAGGGTGGAAGCGGGAGCAATTCACAGAGCTCACAGAGGTGTTCTTTACATTGATGAAATAAACACACTGACAATTGAATCACAGCAGAAATTGCTTACAGCTCTCCAGGAGAAGAAGTTTCCGATAACAGGACAGAGTGAGAGAAGCAGCGGAGCAATGGTCAGAACAGAACCTGTTCCATGTGACTTCATTCTTGTTGCTGCCGGAAATCTCGATGCCCTCTACGGCATGCATCCTGCATTGAGAAGCAGGATAAAAGGATACGGTTATGAGATTTACATGAACGACACCATGGAAGATAGCGAGGATAACAGAAGAAAGCTCGTCAGATTTGTTGCCCAGGAGATTGTCAGAGACGGTAAAATACCACACTTCACAAGAGAGGCTGTAGCCGAGATAATAAGAGAAGCAAAACGAAGAGCAGGGAGGAGAGGACACCTGACTCTAAGGCTAAGGGAGCTTGGGGGAATTGTCAGAACAGCAGGAGACATTGCCATAGCAGAAAAAAGCGAGTATGTGAGTGTTGATCATGTTCTCAAAGCAAAAAGAATTGCAAAAAGCATTGAGGAGCAGCTGGCAGACAAGTACATTGAGAGGAGAAAAGATTACAAGCTCTTCATAACCAACGGTTCCGAAATTGGAAGGGTTAACGGTCTGGCTGTAATAGGTGAATCAGCTGGAATTGTGCTTCCCATAATTGCTGAGATCACTCCGGCAATGAGCAAGGAAGAGGGGAAGATTATTGCTACCGGCAGACTCCAGGAGATCGCAAGAGAGGCAGTTGTCAATGTTTCTGCAATAATCAAGAAAATAATAGGAAAGGACATGTCAAACTTTGACGTCCATATTCAGTTTGTTGGAACATACGAGGGAGTTGAGGGTGATTCGGCAAGCATAAGCATAGCGACTGCTGTTGTCTCAGCACTTGAAGGAATTGAGGTTGATCAGAGTGTTGCAATGACAGGCAGTCTCTCAGTTAAAGGAGACGTGCTTCCTGTTGGTGGTGTGACCCAGAAAATAGAGTCTGCCATACAGGCCGGGCTGAAAAAGGTGATAATCCCAGTTGATAACATTGACGATGTTCAGCTCGATGCAGACCATGAAGGGAAGATCGAGATAGTTCCTGTTTCAAGAATTGATGAGGTTCTTGAACACAGCCTTGTTAACTGTGAAAAGAAGGACAGGCTTTTGAAGAAGCTTCAAACCCTCAGCACATCCTGAAATTCTCTAAGCATTTTAATGAGCTTTCCGGAGCTTCAATAATTGTAAATGCCCAAAAACCTCAATGTCAATCATTCCACCCTCCATCATTCATCCCCATAGATTATGTGTCTTATGTGCTCGGGAACTTCCTCATCACCCACATATCCTACTGCCTCATCTACGGCATGTCTCACTGCATATCCCGCTATGTGAAGTGGTGTTTCGTTCAATTCATTGTCCTTTTCCATGCTTGCCGTACATGGATAGCTGTGATGGGCTTCGGATACGGAATCCCATAGTCCCCTCATGTCTGAAAACTCAAGCTCTCTCAGCCTGATACCGACATACCAGGCACAGCCACATGGCTGACTTCTCACTATCCTGATACTGGCTATCCTTTTCCAGCCATCTGTATTTTCAACATCCATCTCGAATTCAGGGTATCCCATGCCCATCTCCCTGACAAATCTGTTTATGGTTGGATGCTCTTTGCTCTCCCTCAGTATGCAGAATGGTTTCGGGGCAGCAAATTCAATTCCAAGCTCTCTGCACTTTTCATTAATTTGCCTTGCAAGACCTGCGCTGCACCATCTCGGCTCCTCAACAGGTACGATATAGGCACTGTACCCGAGCTCTGAGAGCTTTACAGGGAGGGAGATTAGAATATCTGGATGGAGATTTATGGCAATGGCTATGTCAGCCTCTGGTAGTTCCTTTGGGAGAAAATCATCAGGCTCTTCAATGAAATCAGGCATGTTTAACGGATCTATCATCCCAAAGGAGGCGATTATGTTTTTTGAAAAGCTGTAAATATTTTCCTTACACTGGACACATGCATCGATACCGCATGCACCGAAAGACGGGCAGGAGTTTCTGTAGTTCATCAGGTTTGCAATGAATCTCTCACCAAATTCCCCGTGATAAAAAATGGTCAGTTTCAGATCAGATCTGAATCTGGGCTGCATGGGCTCCATGCTTTGAGGCTGTCCCAGCGCAATATTACTGTTTCTGAATTGAATGAAGAGATGATATTCTTGATTTTCCGGGAGGTAAAAACCTTGCCACCTCATCAGGAGTTGCTATTCCCCTAACAATATGCCTCTCATCCTCTCTTGCCATTTCAGCCAGCTTTTTTGCAACCTGGACACTAATTCCGTTAATGTCTGTATCACCTATCTCAAGAACAGCATAGTAATCTGAATGCTCTGCAACACCATCAACAGGCCCACCGACAAGTCTGAGATTTTTAAGATCGACACCTACAGCTGCCTTTAATGAGACCCTTCTGTAGTTCCTTTTTCCCTCAATGAAGAAGCTTCCCCTCTGCAGGTATTCCCCAGCCTTTGCAGCTTTTTTCACCTGCTCTGGCAGAACGTAGTATACTTCCCCACTGAATTTTCCCTCTCTCCAGAGGGCAGAGTAAATGGCTGCAAACTCACAGGCTTCTGCTATGCTTTTTTTTCCAGCCTTCTGGCCGTTTTTCAGTATGGCAACAGTTCCTCCGGGTGTTTCTGTGTGAAAAAACAGATCATATTTCTCCATGTGCTTTGAAACAATTTCCTCGTTCATCTCTGCATTTCTTCCCCCAACGACAAGATACCCCTCAGAGGTGATGTACCACCTGTACCTTTCATACCACTCCCTCTTTCGTGTAACTCTAACTGATGACAGGAGTTTTCTCTCCTCAAGCTCTTCAGCCCTTTCCATTTCTTCCTGAGTTTTTCTGAGAGCTTTCATCACCCCTTCAAGCTTTTCTCTGAATTTTTTTGCTTTCGAGTAGTATTCATCAGCTATTTCGTGGATTGATTTTCTGAGCCAGAGCCTTATCATGAATCCGTCAATTTCAACATCGATCGCATTCTCTTCAGGGATTAAACGGATGATTTCCTTAAGATTTCCTTTTTTCTTTTCCTTCTCAACTATCTCAGCAACATCCTTCCATCCTCTGCTTTCCACCGCTTTTTTGAATGCCGAATGGATCGCTTCAATCCTCTGATAGTTTTCGTATATGAGATCTCCTGTTCTTCTAAGCCTTTTGACCTCATTTTCAAATCTTTTCTTTGCCTCAATCTGGTTTCTGTACCGCGCCTTAAGTCTTTCAAGAGTTTCACTTTTCCTTTCAATTTCCTGAACTTTCTGAACTGTTTTTGAAGAGAAAAAAGTGTCAATAGCCTCCCAGTAAGTATCAAAGTACTTCCTGTCGAATTTATCATATTTCAAAAGCTCAACAGGCTGAAAGTCAATGAATCTACCTTGATCAAGGACAATGTGAGGTTTGATTTCTTCAGGAAGGTATATCTCATGAATGGCGATGAGAATTCTCTCAGCCTCCTCATCACTGAGCTCTTCGCATTTCTTGCTTTTATCAACACCTGCCCTCTCAAGAATTTCCTCAGCATACAGCCCACCTGTACCGAGGTTCAGGGCTAAGCCACGGACAACCTCCCTGTCACAGATTATGTTTCTGAGCTCTCTGCTGTTTTTTATCTTTCTCGGATCAGGTCTTGGATCGGGAAATGAGTAGACTGATCCGATTTTTATCCTGTGCTTTAATGGCATTATAACTCTGAAATCATCATCTGTCAGAATTACATTTCCTTTTGAGAAGAGTTCACCTATCACGTGCTTTTTCTCCTCCCTCTCAAAACTCAGTACAATCACTCTGTCAAAGCTGTGCTGTTCCACACTGGCAATTCTGGCATTTTCAAGATGCTTTCTTAGAAGCATGGCAAAGGATGATGGGAATCTGGGACTCACCTTCGGGAATTTTGTTGGATGGAATCTCACTCCTGCCTCGATTACAAGATCAATTCTCTCATTTCCTCGGAGCCTTATTCTTATCTCATCAGGGATATGATGGTATATTTTATCGACTCTCGCATCCTGAATTTTCTCCGATATTTCCTCAACAACCACCGATATGTCAAGCGAGGACATTGATCTCATGCTCTTTCAACCTATCACACCTGGATTAATATAGATATTCGCCAAGATTGGCATCTTTGAAATGAAATGCAGCAAAATCTTTTTCCATACCATGGTTGAGGGCACTGTAAGGCTGAAGGTGTATGGAGGGCTGGGATGAGAATTGCCGGAATTGACGAGGCAGGAAAGGGTCCAGTAATCGGACCCCTTGTTGTATGTGGTGCTGTCTGCGACGAGCATACTGCTGAAATGATTAAAGATCTGGGTGTTAAGGACTCAAAGAAGCTCTCTCCTCAGATGAGAAGAGAGGTAGCAAAAAAACTCAAGGAGGTTGTTGATTATGAAGTCATAATTCTCCAGCCCGACGAGCTGGACTCAGAAATGGAGGATAAAACTATAAACGAAATCCTGAAAGAATGCTGTGCTGAGATCATTTCAAAACTCAATCCTGATGTTGTATATCTGGATAGTTTTGATGTAAAGCCTGAAAGGCTTGAAAGTGAACTTGAAGGTCTGACTGGAAAAAGAATTATAGCAATGCATGGTGGCGAGAGGGAAGCAATAGTAGCAGCGGCATCAGTAATAGCAAAAACAACAAGAGACGAGATTGTTGAGAAGCTAAAGAAGAAGTACGGCGACTTCGGGAGTGGATACGCTTCGGACGAGAGAACGAGGAAGTGGCTGGAGGAGAGGCTGAAGGAGGGTGAAATACCGGAGATCGTCAGGAAGAAGTGGAAAACTGTAGAAAAGCTGAGACAGGGTTTGAAGCAGAGAAGCCTTTCGGAGTTCTGAAATGCTACTTTTCAAGTACCGTAGCTCTATCCCCACCTCTTTCAGCTTCTCAAAATCTCTGTCAAATGTGAGAATCTCGCAGTCCGGGTCGCTGCAGGTAATGAGGGGATCGGCAGGAGCTTCAGAACCTCACCCTGAACTTCTTTCTGATCGTTATCGTCTTCATGTTTCGTGTGCTGTACATGAAAATATTCAAGCTGTTTTGCTGGCAGATCCGTTCGACAACATTTATAACGCTCCTCTCAGAAAATCTTCCATGGCCTACAAGGATCTCAGAGAGTTCATCGCCAGACTCGAGCAGGAGGGCGAGATGGCGAGGATAGACAGAGAAGTAAGCGTCGAGCTCGAAATTACTGAAATCGCGGATAGAGCTGTCAAGCAGAACGGGAAAGCCCTGCTCTTTGAAAATCCAAAGGGTTACGACATTCCCGTCCTGATAAACGCATTTGCGAGCGAGAAACGCATCAGGCTTGCACTCAGGACTGAGAGGCTTGAGAGCATTGGTGAAAAGCTTGTGGAGCTTGCAAGAATGAAGCCCGAGTCTGTTCTTGATGGCCTAAAAGCACTATCCTCTGCAAAGGATCTAATGAGCTTCATTCCCAAGAAGGTGAGGAGCGGACCCGTGAAGGAGGTTATAGATCACAACCCCAACCTGCTGAAATTTCCGATTCTGAAGTGCTGGCCTCAGGATGGCGGGAGGTTCATTACGTTCCCTGTCGTCATCACAAGAGACCCTGAAAGCGAGGTGCTCAATGCTGGAATGTACAGGATGCAGGTTTTCGATGAAAAAACCACGGGCATGCACTGGCAGATTCACAAGCACGGAGCTCTGCACTACAGAAAGCTGAAGGAGATGGGGATTGACAGGTTAGAGGTTGCGGTTGCGATTGGTGTTGATCCCGCCACGCTCTACGCCTCAACCGCACCACTTCCTGAGAACATGAGCGAGTTCATGTTCGCTGGCTTTATCAGAAAGAAGAGGTTGAAGATGGTGGACTGCGAGACTGTGAATCTGCAGGTTCCTGCAACTGCAGAAATCGTGCTTGAGGGATACGTGAAGCTCGATGAATTCAGGATGGAGGGGCCTTTCGGCGATCACACCGGCTACTACACTCCTCCAGAACCCTACCCGGTTTTCCACGTGGAGTGCGTAACCCATCGCGAGAATCCAATTTATCACACCACGATTGTCGGAAAACCGCCCATGGAGGATGCCTGGCTGGGCAAGGCGACTGAGAGAATCTTCCTGCCCATGATAAGGATGATCCATCCCGAGATCGTGGACATTAACCTTCCAATTTCGGCAACATTCCACAACCTGGCCGTAGTGTCCATAAAGAAGCGCTACCCGGGACATGCGAGGAAGGTGATGTTCTCCATCTGGGGCACGGGAATGCTCAGCCTGACGAAGGTTGTCATTGTGGTTGACGAGGATGTGAACGTGCACGACATGAACGA
>WAMS01000041.1 GCA_015522195.1 Geoglobus sp.
ATTTCTTCTGGAGTCCTTCCCCGTTTTGTGTTATAAACGGTGCTCTTGAACTCATGCGGATGGCAGATGAGTTTTTTAGCTTCCTCAACTGCTCTAAAATCAACAGGTATGCTTTTGAGGATTCCCTCCCTTTCTTCGTGGGCCTCGTCAGAACGGTATTTGAATATCCAGATACTCTCTGTTGGGTCAACAGAGTAGTCCTGCAGATAGTGTAGAGCCCTCCCCAGAGGTTCAGCAAATGACATTCCTGAGATGAACCTCTTTCGTGCCTGTATAAGGTAATTAAAAGCCATCTCAACGGCCATAGTCTCATGATGTGGTACTCTCCGTCTGTAAATTCTTTTTCTTCTGTAGTGTAGGTAATAACCAGGTTCTTTGTCTGGAAGAACGCTCATTTCAGTTGTTTCCTTTGATTCAGGAAGCTCATAATACCGGCAAATCTCCAAAGTGATTCTTCTGTGGTCAGCCCACTTCATTCCATATCCTCTTTACTCTAACTCTGTGCTTTTTGGCAGCTTTCTATGCATTAGAACTAAGCTTTGTCCTTCCAGTTAGGATTAGTGTCGGTTTTGCCTTTATTCTTCTGGCCTTTCTCGCAATTTTCACAACTTCAGAGCTGGAGACTGTTCTCCTTTTTGCACTGTGCTTGACCTCACCAGCAATCTTTTCCCTTTTTCTTTTTGCTATGAAATCTATCTCTCCTTCTGGGATTCTCTTTCTGTACTGCACTCTGTAACCTGCCTTCTCGTACCTCTTCCCAATTCTGTTCTCAACAACTTTCCCCTTTCTGCATTTTGGCATCGATAATTAATAGAAATACTAATACTTAAACTTTTTGTTCAACTTTATGAACATCAATTCCAAGCTTTTAAGCATCCTTCCTTAGCCTCCTGTCAAAAGTTGCAAGCTTCCCGTATTTCTCCGCAACTGCCAGAATCGCCACGTCGTTGAACCTTGCGGAATTATCTGTCAGCTCAAGTACCCTCTTCGTGAATCTACCATTATCCCCGACAATCCTGCTTCTCTGGCTGTCGATGATGTTCCTCACAACCTTCTCTATTTCCCTGCTGCTGTATTCCGCTTCCCATTAACCTCTCCTGCACTCATGCCCGCTCTGTACTCATCTGTGGAGAGATCTTCTCGGCAGTTAGGAAAAAATAATTAAGAAAAATAGGTCAAAAATGGAAAAATACTGTATTTTATTTGATTCATTAGTCCAACTCCCTGAAATTTTATTTCTCCACTTTTAATGGCATTTTTGAGGTCTTCTGGATTTCTGGAATCCAGAAGGTATTTCACAGTATCTTCCCCTGCATAAACATTCACGTTCTGATTGGATATACCACCCTTGGAGAATCTTGTAACCTTTCCATTTTCTATAACAACACCGATTATCAGTTTATTTCCATCATTTTTCTCGATTATCCAGTTCATTCTCTCATTCTCTATATATTTCCCAAAATCGTAGCTTTTAACCACCTCGCCAAGCAAGAAAAAGAGGTCGTCTCCTTCACCTGTTGAAAGCATGAGAATTCTGTACGCATCGTAAGCACTCACCACTCCATCCCCATCCATGTCAGCCCTCAAGTCAACATCAAGTCTCCCAACCGACATTTTCAGTGCCATCAGGGCATCCACACTTGTTATCTCCCCATCTCCGTTTACATCAGGTGATGCAGATGCAGTTACAATTGAAAGGTAGATAAAAAATGCAAAAAACACCGGTATCAATCTACCTCTAAATTTTGCTGTCATATCCATCTTCTTTTTCTAAGTAAAGAGACAAGCGAGATGGCTGCAATAAGGTAGATGATTTCAAATCCTGGTGTTCCTTTAGCACTCTCTTCCGACTTCTCTGATTTTTGAGAGAGTACTGTCACTTTCCCATTTTTCTTTTCCACAGCAATATCAACATGAGTTTCGACATCATAAGCTGTTGCCTTGTTTATAACAAGCTCGCTCTCCCCTTCCTTTACAGATTCGAAAACGATAGTGGCAAGCGTTCCGCTTCCACTTATTCCTTTTGAATCTGCAATTCCTATTGCGATTATTCCTTCATTGTCAGTATTTACAGACATCAGACCCTTTACAAGATCCCCTTTGGAAACAGATTTAACTTTTATTACTTCTGGATCATAGGTTACAACTATGTCCATGCTACCGACATTCTGAGCATTTTCGATTAGAACTGGTATCTCAATATCTCCTGAACCCTGAACATCAGAAATTTTGAGGGTTAAAGCAGATGAGACTCCTGTAAAAGCCAAAACAAAGAACAAAACAAATAGAATTTTTCTCAACTCATTCACCTCCCCATACCTTCTCCACCGACAGATATTCCACCAATACCACTTCTAATGCTCCTTACTGCCTCTTCAATCATGTTTCTGTTAACAACTTTCATTATTTCCAGAGCGTCTTTTGCTGTAACGCTACCATCTCCATCCATGTCAGCTCTCAAGTCAACATCGAGTCTTCCAACCGACATTTTCAGTGCCATCAGGGCATCCACACTTGTTATCTCCCCATCTCCATTTACATCTCCCTTAAGAGTTTCATTTTCTTCAATAACACTCACAGTTCCATTTACCAAGGTTAGATCAACTTCCGCACCATCAACTCTGTTTGCAGTAGCATGTATTATGAGGAGGCTGGCAGTATCGTTAAATCCTGCCGGTATGCCAAATCTTACATAAAGCAGTGAGCCGTCACCGTCTATGCCTGAAGTGTCAACAATTCCAACACTTATGTTCCCATTTCTAACATTGTATTCGAAGAGCGAATCAGATGTTAAAGATCCTGGAAGAACATTTCTGACCTCAAAGCTATCGGGATAGTTAAGAATAAGATTCATGCTACCGATATTTTCTGCATTCTTTATTGTTACGGGAATCTGAACTTCCCTGCCAGGTAATGTTTCTGCAGAGCCGAATGTTATTGTGGTTCCTTCTGGCAGAAATAATGATAAGTCTATAACCTCCACAACCGATATTGGAGTGGTTGCTGATGCCTCTCTTATAACTCCCACTTCAAAATCTCTCTGAGGATCTGATGAGAATCTGACATTCACCAAGGCAGTACTACCATCCTGACTTGTGTCGACTACAGATGCAAACCCGCCAAGCATTCCGGGGCTTAAAACCCTTTCAGCCCCACCTTCAGATAAAATGTATATTCCCTTCCCACCACCCAAAAATCCTGATCCATAGAAAAAGATTTTGGAGCCGTCATCACTTATCTCTACATCATATACTTTCAGCTCGCCACGATAGATTTGAGTTATGCCTCCACCTTCATAGAGGAAAAGACCATTTCTTCCGGACTCCTCTCGCGAATACAACGAAAAAACAACTTTTCCATCAGAACTGACATCAGCGGCAAGAAATTCTTCACCACTGTCAAGTGTGTAAACCGTTCTAACATATCCGGTAGAGATGTCATATATTTTGAGGGAGTTTCTATCAGGATATATTATCTTATTACCGGAATGTTTCATCTCGGCTATATCACGGGTGTTATCACCCACCTCAAACCTAACTACATCCCGGATTTTTCTTCCGGTGCTCGCATCAACCATGGAAATCGTCTGTACACCGGTAAGAGTGTGGGATGTCTGTATTATCAAATTATTTCCATCGGGTGTAAAATAAGCAATTCTAATCGGATAGTACTGATACTGCTCAACGAGCACCCTTGGTGTCCAGTCGTCTGCCTCTGCCATGTACCCCCTGTAATACCACCCCTCGTTATTGACATAGAAAATCTTTCTTCCATCATCAGATATGGTTGCAAAAAGCGGGGAATGAAGGTCTCTTGAAATCCTTTCGGTTCTTCCACTTGACAGATACATGACATAAACTTCCTGATCCCATTTTGTTACTTTGTTCCTATCTGTATCAGATATAAAAACCAGCTTTCCTCCATCGGGAGTTATGTCAAATGCGGTGTCATCGTAAATGTTATTTGTGAGTTTTTCAAAAGTCCATTCAGCATTGACCATATCTGTTAACCCAACAAAACCCAGTAGGACAATAAATACAATCCTAACCGAGAGTCGGGATTGCATGACCAAAAACTTCTAAAAAAATATTACATTAATTTTTTCCCTAAAATTTTAGAAAAAGTCGTTTTTGGGATAATTTAGGAAAAAACAAGTCTGAAAGCCGTGGTATCCCGAAATAACTTTACACCAGAACAAAACTGCCACGTGAGTAAGATAACGAACAGAGATATACTGAGAATGGTGAAGCAGTGGCTGGAAGGAAAGCCAGTAACTAAGATAGCAGAATTCTTTCAGGTAACAAGGCAGAGAGTCCATCAGATCATCAAAAAGTTCAGGGAAACAGGCAGAATCCCATTCCTTCGAAAACCGGGAAGAAAACCAAAAGAGATAGACGAAGAGACGGAGAGAATAATTCTGGAAGCATACAAACAGTACAATCTTGGACCAGTACACTTAGAAAGGAAAATAGAAGAGAGCCATGGCATCCATATCCCCCACAACACAGTCTACAAAGTCCTGCTCAAACACGATCTGGTGGAGGAGAACATGAAGAGGAGGAAGCAGAGGAAGTGGGTTCGTTATGAGAGAGAACACTCCATGGAGACGTGACAGGGAGACTGGAAACTCGTTAACTTGAATGGAGAAGTGAAGTGGATGATTGCTTTCATGGATGACGCAAGCAGAGTTGTAACTTGCTTTGGAGTCTTCGATGAAGCAACGACTGAGAAGCATCAAAGTTCTGAGAAGAGGATTCGCTGAATATGGCATTCCAGATGAGATTCTCACTGATCACGGAACTCAGTTTGTTGCTGCAAGAAACAGAGATGAAGCCAAGCACAGATTCAAACAGTTTCTTGCCGAACATGGAATAAAGTATATTGTTGCGAGGGTAAAGCATCCTCAAATCAATGGAAAGATTGAAAGGTTCTTTGGCGAGGTTGAGAGAATAGCTGATAAGTTTGGTTCGGTTGAGGCTGTTGTGAGATGGCATAACGAGGTTAAACCTCATAAAAGTTTGAACTGGGATGAACGAACCGATTAATGTTTTCTGGTATAAGCTCCCTCCAGAGAGAATTATTTGGTTTGTGAGGAGGTGGTGGGATTGAATAAAAAGTGTAAAATTAATTTGGGATACCACAGCTGGAGAAGATTGGTCAAAATTTAAAAAAATCGGATAACTAATCTAAATGCCTTATCCTGTATCTCGATAGCTCAACCACTACTATGGAATTACAGATTTCATCTTCTTCAACAGAGCTGAAGAATTCTTTTAGCTTCTCGTTTATTTGCTTGGCAGTGAATGTGTAGGGCAATCTTAAAATTATTGCTCCGGGATGTTCAGGATACCTGAGAACTTCACCAAAATCAGTATCTCTTGTTACAATTATTAAACCATTTTTTAGAGCATATTCAACTATCTCTTTATCCTTTACAGAACCCAGACCGACATCTCTTACATCATCGACATCATAACCAAAACTTCTGATTACTTCTGCGCTTGAACGGGGCATGTCTGCATCCAGCAGAAACTTAAGTTTTTGCATATTCTCTAATTTCCTCCTTAGCTATGGTTTTCGCAGCATATTCAATGGCTGCGAGAACATCATCTTTTGAAATTCCGTACTCTTCTGCCACTTCATCGATGCTCATCCCTCCTGCCAGAGAACCGAGGATAATATCCACCGGTACCCTCGTTCCTCTGATAACTGGCTTTCCATGTCTGATTTCTGGGTCAATGACTATTCTATTTTCATACATCTCCCTCACCACTCTAAGCTTAACTTTGATGATATATAAATTTGTGTCACTGTATAATTAAGACAGGAAATGGGCTTTCCCCAAAATATAGAAACATGGTAACTTAAAAATTAATTTTTGCTTCTCAAACATTTTACATGAATGCCGGAATTGGCAAAATCTTACTGCCCCCATTACCCATTGTAGTGTTTATCGTTTTTGTCGAAATCTCAGTATTGTCCATATCCCCAACAAAGGACTCTATGGATTCCATTGCATCAAGCATATCTTTCAGGAAAAGCCTGTAGTCTCTTTTCATACAGCTACAACCTCTTTCAGTATTTGCTCTCTCAGCTCAGGTCTCAATGCCCTCTCCGAGACGACATCTGCCTTGATGCCGAGCTTTTCTTCAAGAAATTCTGCAAGCCCAACCAAGTCAAATATCGTTGCTCCTTCCATAAACCTGACGAGAATATCAACGTCGCTCTCAGGCTTTTCCTCGCCACGCACGTATGAGCCGAATACGCCAATTATTTCAGCCTTGAATTCTCTTTTAATTTCATCCTTGTGATTTTTCAGGATTTCCTTTATTTGCTCAAGTTTTTTTGTCATATTACTCCCTCCA
>WAMS01000042.1 GCA_015522195.1 Geoglobus sp.
TCTGAGCGCCCTGCTTTCTCCACCTGAAGTAGTGTTTCTGTTTGAGCTGAGAGAGTTCACTATGAAGTAAATCACCGCCACTATGATCACAAGCCACACTATCTGCCAGATGAAGCCAAGACCGTAGCCCATTCCTCCAAAGCCGTAGCCCATCATTCCTCCATATCCCATCATCTCACATCACCTCTGATTGAAACTTGACCTCAGGGGCAATAGCTGTAAGGGATGAAAATGAAGGTGAAAATGAGGTGGAGAAGCTTCATAACAGTTTATAAAAGTTTCAGATCATTCTGAATTTAAGACATGGTTCTGTGGTTTTGGGCAGGGTACTAAAAAGAGAGCAACATTTAACTTTCCATTTTTTAAATAATTCATATGAAGAGCACATACCTGATGGCAGCAATCACCGGGTTGATTATAATAGCCTACTCATTCACACTCTCAACATCTCAAGTTTATCAGGATCGGTGTTCGATGATGCCATCTTCACCGTATTCATCTGTCTACACCTTCCTTCCTGCACTTTTAATGATTGCTGGTGTTGCTCTGATACTTGCCCCAGTTGCAATTTCTGTTAAAGTGGGTCAAAGAAATATCCCGGAAGAAGAGTCACCGAACAGGCCTCAGATGCAGGTCAATCATGAGTCTGATCGGAAATTGGAAAAACTGTCAGTTGTGGAGAAACTTCTTGAAGAGGATGAAAAGAGAGTGATGAAAATAATAGCCGACAATGAAGGAGTAACCCAGGACAGCATTCATTTCAAAACCGGTTTTTCTGCCTCAAAAGTTTCACTGATAATAAAAAAACTTGAGGAAAAGGATCTGATATACCGTGAGAGATTTGGAAGGACCTTCAGAATATATCTCAGTGAATGGATCAAAAGATAATTGGAGAGATGTAATCTATACCTTTTCAATTACCTGCCTCTCAATCTCTCAAGGACGTCCTTTGCCACATCCATCCTTATTTTTCCCATTCTGAGTAGTTCTTCAGCCACCCTGTCCACTTCATCTCCTGTTGCCCCCGCCATTATTGCAATGTTTCTTGCGTGGAGCTCCATGTGGCCCCGCTGAATCCCTTCTGTTGCCAGCGCTCTCAGAGCTGCAAAGTTCTGAGCCAAACCAACAGCAGCCATAATCCTTGCAAGCTCATCCGCCGTCTTTATGCCCAGAATTTTTAAGCTCAGCTTTGCAAGCGGATTAACCTTCGTTGCCCCGCCAATCGTCCCGACAGCGATCGGGAGCTCGATGGTTCCGATCAGATTTCCATTTTCATCCACCTCGTATGCTGTCAGTGGCTTGTAACCTCGAAGAGCTGCATAGCTGTGAGCTCCAGCCTCAACAGCTCTGAAATCGTTTCCAGTTGCGATGACGACAGCAGAAATTCCGTTCATTATTCCCTTATTGTGGGTCGCACATCTGAAGGGGTCTGCTTCGGCAAAGGCGTAGGCGTTCATTATACCCTCGACAACATCCTCTCCTCCAATGGCTTCTTTTTTGAAAACGGCCTTTGCCCTTGCTATCCTGTACACTGCCAGATTTGAGATAATTCTCAGGTAAACTCTGCCTCCTGTGATTTTCTCGATCATCGGTGCGACAGCTTCAGCCATGGTGTTCACAGCATTTGCGCCCATTGCATCCTTCACATCCACAATCAGGTGAACGATAAGCATCTTTCCCCTGATTGAGTCAATGACCCTCGCCTCCACATCTCTGCACCCACCGCCAAGATCGACGAGAATTGGATCCTGCTCATTGGCTTTCTCGATTATTTCATTTCTATGCCTGAGAATCTCAAATTTTGCAGATTGAGGATCATTCAGTCCAGCAACCTGAATCTGACCTATCATTATATTGCCGGAATAATCTGTTACAAAACCACCACCCTCTCTCGCCATCTTTGCAGCGTTGCTTGCGGCAGCCACAACACTCGCCTCCTCAATAGCCATCGGAATCAGATAGTCCTTCCCATCTATGAGAAAGTTTGTTGCGATGCCGAGAGGTAATTCGAATGTACCTACGACGTTTTCGATCATCCTGTCGGCTATATCAAGTGATAATCCCCTGTTGATCAAGAGTTTTTTATCCTCTTCATTCAAACCTGCGAATTCGGCAACTTTCTCAAGCCTCTGCTGAACGCTCATTCTGTAAAAGCCGGGTATCCTTGATGACGGCATGGCAGATAGTGGACAACAAAATTATTATAAATTTTCCCTGAATAACTCCATGAACTTCAGAAATGCCATGAAGAAAGCAGATTACAGAATTTTTCGGGAAGAAATTGCCCACGATGATGTTGTAAGATTCATATCGGAAAATCGCATAGAAAGAATTCCGGCAGTTCTGAATGTAGAGGGCAAGAGGGTAGCAACAAACTTCATTTCCACGAGAGAACTGCTGTGTAAATATCTTGGCATCTCTGTTGACAATCTTGCGAAGTTTCTTGCAGATGTCAATAAAACTGGAAGCATCGAGGAGATCAAATCAGATTACATCGAGCTCCCCAACCTGAAAGAGCTGCCTGTTCCAAAGTACTTTGAGGGGGACGCCGGCAGGTACATAACAGCAGGAATTATCGTTACTGGAACAGGTAACGATCACAGAAGTTACAATGCAAGCTTTCACAGACTGCTCGTTCTCGACAATCGAAGAATGGCTGCGAGGCTCGTCCCTCCAAGACACACATATCTGAGATGGAAAAATGCAATTGAAAAAGGGGAGGATCTGGAAATTGCCATATCAATAGCTCCCCACCCCATTTTCATGTTTGCATCAGCAACGAAGGTTGGGGATGGGGAGGAGTATGGCTACGCTGCTTCACTCATGGGAAGGCTTGAGGTTGCCGATGTTGATGGAATAATGGTCCCCGACTCTGAGGTGGTGATCAGAGGCAGAATCACCGAAAAAATGGTCAAAGAAGGACCGTTCATTGACATAACCGGCACCTATGACAGGGTGAGGGAGGCACCTGTCATAGAGGTTGATGCCATCTATGCCAAGGAAGACTTTTACTTTTACTCCATAACCCCTGCAGGTTACGAGCACCAGATTCTGATGGGGATCCCCCATGAACCCGAGATTTACAGGGCAGTTTCAAGAGTATGCAGGGTTAAAAATGTTGTAATGACTGCTGGAGGAAGACATTATCTTCATGCGGTGGTTCAGATTGAAAAGATAACAGATGGAGACGGAAAGAACGCAATTCTTGCAGCATTTTCAGCCCACCCCAGTCTGAAGCATGTGATTGTTGTTGACTGTGATATAGACATCTACAGCACCGAAGATGTTGAGTATGCAATTGCCACAAGATTTCAGGCCGATCGTGATCTGCTGCTGATAACAAACATCAGGGGAAGCAGCCTTGATCCCTCAGCAAGAGACAACATAACCGCAAAGCTCGGTATTGATGCTACCTTCAAGGGAGACAGAGAAAAATACAGAAGAATTTACTGAAAATTGCTACCATCTGTTCAGACTTTCAATTACGGCTTTTTTCACAGCATCCCAAATTTTTTCTCCAAGCTGGCTTGCAGGTCCTGCATATTCGTACCACTTCCCTTCTGTTCTGGCAACAATTACCGCATCTGTGTTTGTTCCCGTAAAATTGTGGCCCAGCTCAAGCAGAGCTGCCGTCTTCGCTTCAGTTGCCGTTATTACTGCATTTATCATCGCGCCATCCGACGGAAGTGCATCCACGATCAGGATTATGTTTATCGTTCCTATGGGCCTGTTCGGGTTCCTAACCCCTGCAGTTACGAAGGCAGTGACCTCGTCTTTTTTTACTACTGCAAGTTTTTCCATTGGGACCGAGGTTAGAAGACCGAAATAGCTGTCCATTGAAAATGTCTCTGCAATTGATCTCAGGTATCCGATTGGATCAAGCATGTCAAAGTTTTCCGGCACTGTATGATTGAATATCCACTTGACATCTCTCCACCCGCCCAAGAGACCTGAACTCAGGGCATTGAAATTTCCCTCTATGATCAGAGTTTCATTCTGAATTCTGTATCTCATTCTATCCCAACCGGTACAACAAAGATCCTGCCATTATCTTTCAGTATTTCGGCTTTAACACCAAAAACATCTCGAATGGTTTCCTGGCTTATGATCTCCCCGGGTTTTCCTGCATGGATTATTTTTCCATTTTTTACCATGAGAACTCTGTCACAGAAATTCAGAGCGAGATTTATATCGTGCATTGCAACAAGAGCAGCCTTGCCCCTTTCTGTGATCCTTTTTATCATTTCAAGAACCTCGATCTGGCTCTTTATATCCAGATGTGCTGTTGGCTCATCAAGGAGCATGAAATCTGTTTCCTGACAGAAAATTCTGGCAAGCATGACCTTCTGCTTTTCTCCACCACTGAGTTCAGAGAACTTTCTTTCGGCAAATTCTTCCATTCCAACAAGTTTTAGCGCCTCCCACGCAATTCTGTAGTCTTCCTTTTCAGGATTTATTGAAATGTACGGTGTTCTACCAAGCAGAACGACATCAGCAACACTGAGGTTTGTCTCGGAATGCTCCTGAGGCAGATAGCCCATGATTTTTGCAGCATCCTCAACATCTGTGGAATTCAGCACATCACCATTCAGATATATGACACCTCTTACAGGTTTGAGAATTCCAAAAATCGTTCTCAGAATTGTGGACTTTCCGCTTCCGTTAGGACCGAGCAGGGCAACAATCTCTCCTTTTCTGACTTCAAGGGTAACTCCCTTCAGAATTCTTCTGCTGTTAAGCTCAACCTCAACATCCTCAACCCTGAGCCTCATACCTCTTCCTCCGCAGAAGGTAGATGAAGAAGGGTGCCCCAAGCAGGGATGTGATTATGCCAACAGGTATCTCACCCGGAGCAGAAACTCTCGCAACAACATCAACCGCAGGCATGAATGCTGCTGAAAGGAGGATCGATGCCGGAATCAGAATTCTGTTATCTTCCCCAAACACAAGTCTGGCTGTATGAGGGATTATTATACCAACAAAACCTATCACACCACTCACAGAAACTGCACCCGCTGTTAAAAAGGCTGTTGTGGAGATAATAACCCTTCTGAGCTTTTTAACATCAACCCCAACACTCATGGCATGCTCATCTCCAAGAAGAATGGCATTGAGTTTCCAGGAATTGAAAATCATAACAGCCGTGCCCATTACTGCTGTTACAAGCACAACCTTCACCTTTGTCCAGTTGGCTGTCCAGAAGCCGCCCATGATCCAGAAAAGTACCTGACGAAGACTTTCTCCAGAAATATATATCAGAAAAGAAGTAACTCCTGAAAGAAAGGTTGCCATCGCTATTCCTGCAAGAAGAAGAAAATATGTTGATTTCTTTCCGAGGGAATACACGGCATAAACAGCCATTAGGGATGAGATGAAGGCTGCGGCAATTATCTCAGGAGACGTTCCATGGCCTGTGAGTATTGCCACAGCCGCACCAACACTTGCACCGCTTGAAACACCCAGTATGTATGGATCGGCAAGGGGATTTCTGAAAAGAGACTGCATTGCACATCCTGAAGATGAGAGGGATACGCCAACAAGGGTGGCGAGAATTGTTCTTCTGAGCCGGTAGTCAAATATGCTCTCTATGTTGGTGCCATAATCTCCACTCAGAATTTTCATCAATTCCCACAGACCAACGTCTGAAGAGCCAATGCTCACGCTGAGTACGAACGAGACGATACCACCAATTCCCAGCATCAGGAACATCGGTCTTTTACTCAGCATACAATCCATCAAGTGGTTTTTACTGAAAATAAAGACCAATTGATTTATAAATTTGAGGGTGAAGAGCTGGAAAGGGCCTATCTTTTTACAGCAGGCAAACTCCTGAGCCATCCAATGTCTGGCAGATACAGCCTCCTGAGATCTTTCATACCGAGCCTGAGCATTGCGAGTCTTCCTATGCCAAGGCCCCAGGCAAGAACCTTACCTTTAATCCCGAGAGGCTCTGTCACTTCCTTTCTGAAAATTCCCGCCCCTCCAAGCTCAACCCATCCCAGACCTTCAACGAAGACCTCCGGTTCAACGCTTGGCTCCGTGTATGGAAAATAGCCTGGTCTGAATCTTACATCCTCAAAACCCATCTTGTAGAAAAATTCCTTCAGCAAGCCAAGCAGATCCGCAAATCCAACATCCCTGTCAAGGACAACTCCCTCAAGCTGATCAAATTCAGGCAAGTGTGTGGCATCAATGCTCTCCCTCCTGTAAACCCTGTCTATGCAGAAAGCCTTCACAGGGGGTTCGGGATTCAGAGCCAGGTAATGGATGGTTATCGCTGTTGTATGGGTTCTCAAAACAAGTTGTTTGGCTTTTTCCAGGCTCCAGCTTCCGCCCCAGCCCTTTGAGCCAGTTTTCCATCCATTTTCATGAGTAAGCTTCACCTTCTCAACGATTTCCCCTTCCAAATCAACGTACCTGTCAAGGTAAAAGGTGTCCTGCATGTCTCTTGCGGGGTGATCCTGAGGCTGGAAAAGAGCATCGAAATTCCAGAAGGCTGGCTGAACGTAATGTCCCTTTATTTCAGTGAATCCCATCTCCAGAAATATTTTTCTGCATTCCCTGATTATTCTCTCATAGGGATGGACTTTTGCAGCGAAAACCTCCTTCGAGGGTATTGTTACATCGTATTCAAGAAAATCTCTATCTCTCCACCCTCCTGAAATCAGAAGCTCTGGTGTTATATCTGCCACCTTCTCTCCGAGCTCAACATCGGGTTTTGAAATAACCGTGAATTTTATCTCCTTCAGAGTCTCCTCTCTGATCAGTTTTCTCTTTTTTAGCTCATTTACCATTTTTTCATCTATTTCAGCTGTTCTTGTGGAGTATATCTTGGCAAGAGCATTTTTTTCCGGAAAATCGACAGATTTAATGAGTCTCACAACACCATTTTCTATCTCTATCGCACCCTTTTTTCTGAGATTTCCAAGTGCGATTCCAACTGCATCCTTTCCAAATTTCTCCTCAAGTTCTTTTATGCTTTTCTCACCTTCTTTAAGCACTTCAAGAACGTTTTCTTCCGGAAGATTTTCTGTGAGATACTTGACCCCCTCATCGGTAAGCTCAAACTCCTTCCAGACATTTTCCTTCACTTTAACCAGTCCCTTCTCCTCAAGAAGGTAAATGGCTTTCAGAACAGCATCCTTCTTCATTCCAGATATCTCAGATGCCAGTTCCACGGTGTACTCCTTTCCCACCTCAAGTGACTTGAGGAGCTTTATCTCAAAGGGTGAAAGCATGGAGAGAACTGAAACAAATTCGGTTAAATAACTTTTCCAAAACTGATTTTCAGAACAGTAAATTCACGATCCAGAGTATGAAGTCCGAGATGGTTTTGAATGTTATCTCCTTTTTTTCCGGAACAGGAGTTGGGGCAGGGGTGGCTTTCAGGATCTCGGTCTTTTTTATTTCCGGCAGGTAGTCCTTCATGTTGTCAGAATGGCAGTCAAAGCAGATACTGTCGAGAATTCTGCTGTGAACATTGTGTGGATTTGAGTCGTGGCAGTCTGTACACAGATTCTTGTCAGGCTTCGAAATCGTGCCCTCGTCACCGTGGCACAGACTGCAATCCTTGTCTTTGTGAGGTACGTGGACATTTAAACCCAGATTTTTGCTGTTGTACTGGCTTCCAACATGGCATTTTATACACACATCCACATCATGGATTTCTGAAAGCTGTTCTGGGCTGTTAAGGTTTAGATCTGGGTTGTGGCACGGTGTGCATGAAAGAAATCTCTCAAGTTCCTTGCCGGAAAGGGTGTTGATGTGACATGGCATGCATATTCTTGCCTTGTGCCACTCTGATAAAATGCCCCTGTATTTTTCATAAAGGGGATTATCTGGATTTTCACCACTGGATAATGAAACGGAAATCATGATGAGGAGGAATGCAAAGCCCAATACTCTGACTTTCACATATTCGACATAACTGGTAAATTATTTATTTCTTTTGTTCAGTAACTGTAACTGTGAGGGGAATAATTTGTTTGCTGACAGCACTTTTCTTTTTTCAAATGATAACCTCAGCATCTGCAATCGAAAATGTTGCAGTTTTTCTGGTGGACTATGTTGATGATTACGGGAAGTTTATTCCCAGCAATGCCACCTACCAGCTTGGAGACACGGTAAAGGTTTATTCTCAGGCAGAGAAGATAAACCATAACAGAGCCTATGCGGTGGATTTCGTTTTTGTGATATACGATCCTGAAGATTATCCTGTGGCAGGAACGGTCATCTCTAAGAAAGGTGCAGACTGGACAGACAGGGTTTATGCAGTTTACCAGTTCAGGATTCCAGATGGATGGAAAACAGGAGAATACAGGATAGAGCTGTATGTTTTTGACGTTCTCAACAGTTCAGCAACCTACGAAGACTACAGATCCTTTTTTGATGAGCTTATAAAAAGCGGAGATGCAAAGATCGATGTCCTGAGACTCCCGAGGAGTGAGGTGGATTACAAAAAAAAGGATACCAAATTCTATGTTGTCGATGATGTGAGACCAGAAATATACCTCTTTGATTCGGGATTGAAGGCTTCTGTACTTCCGGAAGGTATGAACAACACACTTCAGGTCAGTGTATTCAACGCCGGAAACGAAAAGGCTGATTTTTATCTCAGCCTTCTCATTGATGGAGAATTTTTTTCCAAGGAAAGAGTGGTTCTTGAGCCCTACAGCTCAACAAGAATTGAATTTTCAGTTCCACAGCTTGAAGTCGGAGACCATAAACTTGAGCTCATTCCAGACTGGGTAAATTACCGAAAGGTTTCAACACTGCCCGTTTATGTAAAACCGTATCTGTTTAAAAAACCACTGCTGATGGGGTCTTTCGGAAAAGGTATCCTGATCTTATCTCCAAACAACTACGTTCTCGGAAGTGGAGGGGTAAGTGGACTTGATGAAAAAGACCCCAAATTTGACTTTGAAAG
Organism: Geoglobus sp.; assembly: GCA_015522195.1. Taxonomy (GTDB): domain Archaea; phylum Halobacteriota; class Archaeoglobi; order Archaeoglobales; family Archaeoglobaceae; genus Geoglobus. The sequence goes on from WAMS01000042.1 coordinate 8,927, forward strand.
AAAGTACGACATGAACCGGGATAACGCAGCAAAAATACTCACCAACATAATTGCCTATTTCTGGAAAAATGGAAACAACAGCAAGCCCATGAGAATTGGACTTTACTATATGAGTGATCCAAGGGCAGATGAAACTCTCGGAAATCTGATAGAATACATCAAAAATCTCAACCAGGCTCCGGTTGAATATGCAGGAGCAATTTCGGATTATGAGCTGAACAGTGTTGACATCTTGGTTTATGTTACAAACAACCCAGAGCTGGAAAGACTTCAGGAATACCTGAAAAACGGAGGCAAACTGGTCATAGATATAAATGATTATTACTTTGACACAGGCCCAATTGCAGAAGGATACAGCATGAGAAATGCAACAGAGCTGGAAAAGACCTTTTATGATCTGACAACAATAGATAAAACAGTATCCATACGGATAAAGACGGAGCTTAAGCTCCCGCCTGAACTGAAGTACTCAAACCTGAGTGTCAGCGATTTTATAGTTGAGGTTGGCAATCCTGTAAAAATTTCATTTGATGTAAAAAATGAGGGCGGAGCGGGAATTGCAGATGTATTTGTGAGAATTAATGACGTGATTGTTTACAACCAGACTCTCAAAATATTTCAGGGAGAAAAAAGACAGGTGGAATTTGAGTATGTCCCAGAGAAGGAAGGATCATACAAGGTAGTGCTTGATGACACATCTATTTCCAAAGTATTCTTTGCCAGAAATGTTACAGAAGAGAAGAATGTGACTGAAACTCCAGCACCGTCAGTGGAGGAACCTGAAAAACGGGATCCTACACTGATAACAGCACTGGCAGGAGTGCTTGCGGTTTTGATAATTCTAAGAATGTACTTGAGAAGATGATGTCCGATTATGAGGTGAAAATTCTCAGGGAGATGAGAAAGGGAGAATCGGATCCTGAAAGGATATCGGGCAGAACGGGAATTCCGTTGGAGATAGTGGAAGTGGTGGTAAGGGAGCACAGACATGATTTCAAAGAACCTGAAACCAGAAAAAAAATCCGGTTTACGAAAGACTCAGTTACCCTGCTCATTGATCTGATAATTCTTTATGTGCTTCTCAGGCTGGTAATGGCGCTTGCAGGGTGAGACTGTGATAGAGTTCCTGATAATCATGGGACTGGCTGGAGCATATCTGGTTTATCTCCACAGGGACGACCTTGAGCTCAGCTTGAGAATTTCAAGAACCAGAACAAGGGCAGATGAGATCGTGAAGAGAATATTTAAAAGCAGGAGAGCCATACTGGTAATGGCAGGTATTGAAATTGCCATTTTTCTTGTTATTGTCTATCTCGGTCTCACAATGAAAATATTTTTTGCAGCCGTGCTTTCAAACAGCATGTCCCCGACATTTGAGAGAGGAGACATTGTTCTGGTTCAGACGATTTTCAGGGAGCCAAAAGAGGGAGACATAGTCATGTTTGTAAGCGAGGAATTTGGTTACTCGGTAACCCACAGAGTTCTGAAGGTCAGCGGCGATAAGGTTTATACGGGAGGTGATGCTTCCGGCCCTGATGGCGATCCCATAGCCAAGGATGCCATTATTGGAAAAGCGATCCTGATCTTTGGGAAGCCAATTGTGGTCAAGGGTGTTGGAAACTACTTCATTCTTGATGTAAAGGAGATGAGAGACATTGGACCTTACGGGCAGGAATATCTGTTTTACAAAAAACTGATTGATGCCATGAGACAGTACGCCCTTGCAGTAATCATTATCGGAATTTCTGCATACATTTACGTTACAGTAAGGGAGATCAGATATTGATTCGTTTTACTGGCTTTTTGAGAACATCTTTGAAAGGGTGTTCTTTATTTTTCCCTTCAGACTTTCTTTTTCCTGAGACCGGATGTTTTTCGCGAGCATGTAGTAGTAATAGGCATAAACCGCCGAGGCCACAAAAATAACACCTTGGGTTATGGCTATTCCTGCGAGGGTTCTGAGGATAAGATAAAGAGAGGGCACCACAAGCGGTGGGGCTATCAGCATTATGAGGGCCTCACTCCTGTCAAAGAGTCTGAACTCTGTTGTTATGAATCCCCACCAGACTATGAAAAGAAGAGAGGAGAGAAGGTGATCGTATGGCAGGACGTACTGGGTTATGAAGATAAAGATTCCAATGTAAAAAACCATGACCACAATTGATTTGAAGTAAAAGTTTATTTTCTGCTCCGGTGTCAGTTTCTGAGTCGTTGCCAGATCCTCTATAACCGAGATCTTGTTCTCCACACTTTCCATCCGCTTGGAGAGTCTGTTAATCTCGACTATCGCAACAGCAACCTCCTCAAGCACTGGCCTGAGTTTTGAATAGATTATCTCATTGAATGCGGCATTTGCAGAGACCTCATATCCTGCAAGCCTTTTTCTCAGATTGAGAGAACCACCTATGAGTATGGATGAGAAAATGAGAAACAGCACGTCTATTGCAATATTTTCAGGGGGCCTTTCAAGCTGGTAATCTGTGTACAGTGATATGATGGAGAGGACAAAAAGAATAACCCCAACAAAAAATGCAATCAGAGTGACAAGACTGTCCTGCATTCTCATTGGGCTATGTTTTGCAGGAGTTAATTTAAATATTTCTCCTTTTTCTTTTTCCGCCATTCACCGAAGATAATGCATGGGGAGACTGTTATGATAAGTTCCAGCATGTTTCGGGAGAAGCTTAAAATAAATCCAGAACATTATTACCTACAATGCACATTCCACGGAATGTTTACAGGAAAAGAGTAAGGAAAGTCCAGAATTTAATGCAGGAAAGTGAGATTGACGCTCTGCTTGTTCTCTCTCTTGAGAACTACAGGTATTTCACTGGAGATGTTAGAAAGCAACCAAGAATGTTAATCCCCTCTGAAGGCGATCCAGCACCAATTGTATTCGAAAGTGAAAGGGAAGAGGTTGAGAGAAAAACAGGACTTGAGGCAAAAACCTACAGGTCTCTCCCTCAGATGCTCTCATCGGTCATTGGCTTTTTAAATGAGCTGGAGAAAGACGAGCCTGTTGTTGCGGTGGAGATGGAGTTCTCAACACCAGCGTTTCTGATAGAGCGTTTCAGAATGGCAAACCCTCATGTAGAGGTTGTTGACGCAAAGCAGATTGTCGGGCCTCTCAGAAAAATCAAGGACAGGTATGAGATTGAATTGATGAGAAAAGCCGGAAAGCTGGCTGATTTCGCAATGGAGGTTGCTGTGAACCGTCTGAAGCCTGGCATAACTGAGATGGAACTTGCCCTTGAGGTGGAGTACAGTGTGAGGAAGAAGGGTGCGGAAAGGCTGTCGTTTCCAATGTTTGTCAACTCAGGAGAGAGGAGTCTGTGGCTTCATGGACTGGCAACCGACAGGACGATAAAGGATGGAGACGTTGTTCTGATTGATATCGGTCCTGTGTATGGCGGATACTGCTCAGACATCGCGAGAACGTTTGTTGTAGGAAATGCAACTGAAGAACAGAAAAAAGCCCGCAAAGCGTATCTGGAAATGCAGGAAAGAGCTTTGACACTAATTGACGAAAAGAAAAATGAGATAACGGTGCTTGAAATTGAAAGAGAAAACGATGAATTCCTGAAAGGTTGCGGATACGGTGGACTGTATGTGAGGGGCTTCGTTCACGGTATAGGACTGGGGTTCGAGGAGACACCTTTTCCCACAATATTTCCGGAAGACTTGAGGGAAACCATTTTGGAGGGCATGACTCTGGCTGTTGGACATCCTGTGCTTTCGATAAGGGATGTGGGCGGGTTCAGACTGGAAGATACATGTTATGTTGGCAGGAGAGTTGAGAACCTGACAAATTTTGATAAAGATCTTTTTGAGGTGGGATGAATGGCCGAGGCCAAAATGGAGTTTTCGGTGAATGTTGGTCCCGATAAGATTTTGCCCAGATTGATGGATATGGGGGCTGTTGGCAGGTGCTTCAAGTTTGTGGGGAGCGTGAGCGAGGATGGAAGGGTATGGAAGGTTAAGGCTCCCATGTCTGCCATAACCCAGACAAAAGAGCTTCAGGTGAGACTTTTGAATGAGAATCCAGTGGAGTGGGTAGCTGAAGGAAAGCATCTCCTCTGGAAGGGGAGATTCGAGGTGATAGGGGAAAAAGAAGGGAGTGTTGTGAGGGTTGTTCTATCTGTGGAGGGTCTTGGAAGTATGGCTCCAATCATAAATCCGATGGCAGGAATGCAGATCGAGGGTCAGCTCAGGTACTTTATTAAGAAACTCAGGGAGATGCTTCAAGAATAATCCGGAATTTTTTAAATTCTGAGCCATGTTCTGGTAAATAAACCATCATAAGTTCACCTGTGCCCGGGCAGACAAATCAAAAAAGTTTTAATAACACTCACCTCTGCCCATAATCATGCTTCCTCCCAAATCTGACTTTTCAGAGTGGTATCACGAAATAATCCAGCAGGCTCAGATCATGGATATAAGATACCCTGTTAAGGGGCTGTACGTGTGGTTTCCCTTCGGTTTCAAGCTAAGAAATCTGATTTACGGGAAGCTCAGAGATGTAATGGATAGGGAGCACGATGAGGTTTACTTCCCTGCCTTAATTCCGGAAACAGAACTGGGAAAGGAAGGAGAACACATCAAGGGTTTTGAAGATGAGGTTTACTGGATAACCCATGGTGGGCTGGACGAACTCGACGTTAAGCTTGCCTTAAGACCTACAAGTGAGACAGCTATGTATCCGATGTTCAGACTCTGGATAAGGAGTCACGCTGATCTGCCGTTGAAGGTCTACCAGATTGTAAACGTTTTCAGATACGAGACAAAACACACAAGACCCCTGATAAGGCTCAGGGAGATAACGTCATTTAAGGAAGCGCACACAGCTCACAGAAGCTATGAGGAGGCAGAAGAGAACGTCAGAAAGGCAGTAGATGCTTACAAGGACTTCTTTGACTCCCTCGCAGTCCCGTATTTCATCATAAAGAGGCCGGAATGGGATAAGTTCCCCGGAGCAGATTACACAATTGCCTTTGACACTGTTATGCCTGATGGAAAAACCCTGCAGATAGGCACCGTTCACCACCTCGCAGATAACTTTGCAAGGACGTTTGACATAAAGTACGAAACTCCTGCGGGAGATCATGCCTTCGTCCACCAGACCTGCTACGGAATCTCAGAAAGGTGTGTTGCATCTGTTATTTCAATTCATGGAGACGATCTTGGCCTGATTCTCCCGTTTCATCTCGCTCCCCATCAGGCTGTTGTCATTCCGATACTCTACAAGGGCAGGGAAAAGGAGGTTCTCGATCTTTCAAACGAGGTTTTCTTCAGGCTCAGGGAAATGGGAGTGAGAACCATTCTTGATGACAGCGACGAAAGGCCGGGAGCAAAGTACTACAGGTGGGAGCTGTTTGGCGTTCCGCTCAGAATAGAGATAGGTCCGAGAGAGGCTGAAAGCGGAGAGGTTGTCATCTCATTCAGGGACGAGAGGATGAAGAGAAAGATCCCGGCTGATGAGATAACCGAGGAGAAGGTGGTTGAGTGGGCTGAAGAGATGCAGGAGAGGCTCAGGAGAAGAGCCATCGACTCGATGCTCGAAAAGGTAAAGTTCTTTGAAAGTGCTGATGAGATGGAGGAGTGGATGGGAAGGGGCATTGCCCTATTCCACCTCTGCAACAGCCTTAAGTGCGGAGAGAAGATCGAAGAAACCGTCAGAGCAGGAGTGCTTGGGGAGATCATTGAGATGCCGGAGGAAATAAAGGTGGAGAGAGCGGGAAAGTGCATCGTGTGCGGAAGCAACGGAAAACTGAATGCAATGGCCAAAAGCTATTAACCGACAAATTTTTTCGGGAGAAAATTTACCTGGCAAAATCACATTTCTATCTTCTTTTCTCCACCTGAAATGATGGCACAATTCTCCATATCAAACGAGGGAGTTCGTATTTCAGCTGTGAAAGGGTTTCTGAAATGAGCATGTAGTGTTCCCCGGAACCAACACCGTCCATCATCGCAGGCTCGCGCCATCTCGGGACGGCTGACCGTTCGGGGCTGTTCCATATCGGGGTTGCCCTGAAATCATCGGAAGAGCGTTCGCCCCATCTCATTCAGGGACCATGCGACATGGTGTAACCCCGGCGCTTGCAGGGAGTCTCATCGCAGGCCATGCCTTCTTCACCCCCTCCCCGGCCGGGGTTACAGTTAACTCTACCTCAGAAAATAAATAACAATCGCAAACTATATCAAATTTTTCCGCCTATCAGTAGTCATGGAGGTCGATGTTCTGGAGCTCACACCCTCTTTCAGGCTTTACAGGGTTGGTCTGATAAACTACTATCTCTTTAAAGGAGATGGAAATGTTCTTATCGAGACAGGCCTTACGTGCACGGCTGAAAAGCTCCTTGAAGAGCTTGAAGAGGATCTGGATGCTGTCATCGTTACCCATTCCCACTTCGATCACATTGCAGGTCTTTCCACAATACTGGAGCAGTATCCTGAGGCTGAGGTTGCAGGGCATGAAAGAATAGCACCTCTCTTAGAAAAGGAAAAGGTCATCAGGTCATGGTACTCTGACAACAATCACTTCTGCACGAAGGAAGTTCAGGAACCCTCTTTAAAACTTGACAGACTCCTGAAGGAAGGTGACGTGTTTCACGGTCTCGAGATATTCGAATTTCCCGGGCATTCACCTGACTCCATAGGGGTTTACAGCAGGAAAGAAAATGTCCTGCTTGTGACAGACTGCCTCGGATACTTTACCTCTTCAGGGAGAATTGTCCCACTCTTTTTCTACAATTACCAGCAGTACCTTGACTCAATTCAGAGAATTTCAGGGTTCAGACCAGAAATACTTGGAGTCGGGCATCTGAGAGTTTTCAGAGGTCAGGAATGTGACAGAGCGATCAGCAATGCTTACGATGAGGCCGTCAGACTTGGAGAGATGATAAGGTCAGAGATGAGTGACGATGAACTGATAGATTACTTTTTCGTCGATGAACTCAGGCTGTATCCCGAGCAGGCAATGAAGATCTCTGCTGGATTACTCAGGAGGAGAGTTCTCGAAGCCTGATATCCCTGCTTTCTTTTTTAAATTCTGAGATCCCCGGAAGATCTGCAAGAACTGTTGAAGCTCTGACAAGGATTGAATGAGCTATTCCTGCAGAGATACTTCCTGTTACAAGGGAAACCATGAATCCCGATCCACTCTCAAACAGCCCCATACCGCCTGGGGTCAGGGGAGCGAACATCAAAAGTGTTCCAAGAGGTTGAAGAACCATTGCCTGAAAAAAGCTCACTTTCAATCCAAGTGATAGGAAAATGAGATACCATTGGGCCCCAACAACAATCCAGCCGGTCAGGGATATTGAGAGGATGAAGAGCGCATTCCTCTTCGTCTCCCTTGCATACTTTCTCACCATTTTCAGTCTCTCAAGGTTCGGTGGAATGTCAGTCCACAAATATACAACAGCAAGAGAGCTCATCAGAAAGGGGACTGCTACCAAATAAAGCTCATTCAGACCAAGAAGGTATACTATGCCGATAGAAGCTCCAAACACCTTCACAACCATCTCTACAGCCTGAGAAGAAAGAATAACACCCATGACTGCTTTAGAATCGATGCCGTAGGCTTTTGCAAAGACAGGAACGGAAAAATATCCTGCTCTGCCCGGGGTGAAATCTCCCGCAATCATACCTGCAAGATGTGCTCTTAAAACATCAGAAAACTTTGCCTTTTTTCCCATGGATTCAAGCACATGGTAGATTCGATAGGCAAGCAACACATTCAGAAGCTCGTAACAGATGATTGATCCTATAAAGAACAGGGGGTTTGCAGAAATAATGTACTTGGCAGAGTCTCTGAAAAACAGAACAAGCAAAACGATAATTCCGATTCCAGCCAGAATCTTCAATCCCCGCATTCTGAGTTTGGTTCGGTAAATGAAATATAAAATGTGTGGTCTGGCTGTGGAAATTTTCGAGAAATTTTAGCTCAGAAATTTCAGGCACTTAGAAGCAGTACCCTGTAAAAATTAATGAGTAAAAAACCTGTGTTTTCAGAGCATTAAAGGTTTGTAGAATTTTGCTTTGTTCAGAGCCTCATTCTTTACCTTTTTATTCTCGAAATGGATATCTACGGGATGTAACTGGCTGAGACCTGCTTTCCTTATGATGTTCTCTCTCAACCGGTCCAGTTCCTTCCCTGATGGTGGATTGGAAGTAAAAATGAGGATGTCGACATCGTTTGCTTTCCTAACATCACCTTTGGCAACACTCCCGACAAGATATATCTCGGCATCCTCAATCATGTTTGCAACATGATGTACGACTGCATCAATCCATCTGTGCCAGTTTTTAATGTTTTCTTCCCTTGTTCTGAGTTTACCGTCAAGAACACTTTTTATTTTTCTTCCTGTGATTTTTCGGTAGAGCCCCTCTGCCGCGAATGACAAAACAATCAGACCACCAAAAACACCGAGGTTTTGGATGCTTGTGAGGGACATGCTGTATATAAGTGTGAGGAGCGCGGTCAAAGTTAGCACTACTCCTGAAATGGGGATTAAAGCGTTTATTTTGAGCTCGTTGCGAAGCAGTAATGCCGCAAGATTTACAAAAAGGAATATGAGCAAGAATCCCCCACTGCCAGCAGTTGATATAGATTCAAGACTTGCTGTATTTGCGAGAATTAGTGAAAGCATACTTATAACGAGCAACCCCTCGTATGCTCTTCTCCACAATGGTTTTTCCATGGTTTCAGGGAGCTCACCATACTTTGCCACCATGTAACTTGCTCTGGCAGTGCCGTACAGAGTGGCGTTTATTGCTGAACTGGTGGATACAAGTGCAGCAAACGTTATAAGCCAGAATCCTGCCTTTCCCAAGGCTGGTTCGGCTGCAACAGCCAGCGCATAGTCTCTCGATTTAATTATAGCGTCGTATGGCAAAGTTCCAACTGCAACAACTGCAACCATCACGTAAATGAATATCACAGTTATCACAGAGGAAAAGAACACTCTGGGCAGGATTGAGAGATTTTTTATATCACCGCCTGTATTGGCTATTAGCTCGAAACCCTCATATGCAAGAAAGATTATCATTCCTCCTGCGATTAGACTTACCGGATCTGCCCAATCAGAGGGGGAGAGTTTTTTGATCTGAACGAAACCCATACTCGCTCCAGCTACAATCAGTAGAACTGCAAGTTTAAATGCCACCAGTACGTCCTCCGTTTTTCCGCTTACAACTGCCCCCAGTGTGTTTACGACTGTAAAAATGGTTATAATGAATGTGATAAGCAGGTGTTTTCCAATTGATGTATTTGATAAATTGAGTGCATTTGCTCCGTAACTGCCGAAAGCGTAGGCATAAAGGGAAATCATCACAATGTAGCTTGCCAGCAGCAGTATATTCAATCCACCTGAAAACAAACCATTACCGAATGCCCTTACAATAAATTCTGTTGTTCCTCCTTCACTTGGATATCTGGCTGTTAGCTTAGCATAGGAATATGCTGTCAGTAGAGCAATCACTCCTGCCAAAAGAAATGCCAGTGGAGCTGCACTTTTCGATAGCTGAATGCTGAGTCCAAGAACTGCAAATATCCCTCCTCCTATCATCCCACCAACGCCTATGCTGAATGCCTCTTTGAATCCAATTTTCCCCTCATCTCCCATGGTATCTTCCTCACCCTACCTCGTTTTCTCCAATCTACAAATCTTCAGTTCAATAAAAAACTTGGGTAACAGTATTGCAGAGAATATGTGCCCTGATAGAACACGGGATTTATCCTCTGCCCAGCAACATTCAAATATTCATCCATTCTATGGCTGATGAATGCTGAGCATAATTCTTCCAGCATACAACGAGGCAGAAACCATAGGGAATGCTGTAGAAAGAGTGATGGAGTTTACGATGTCTGAGTTCGACGACTTTGAGATAATAGTGGCCGAGGACGGTTCAACAGATGGCACAGACAGGATAGCAGAAAATCTCGCAGAAAAATATCCCTTCGTCACCCACCTCCACAGCGATGAGAGGCTTGGAAGGGGGATGGCTTTGAACAACGCTATAAGAATGGCGAGGTACGAATTTGTCATCTACATGGACACCGACCTCTCCACCGACCTAAGGCACATAAAAGATGTCTACGACGCTCTGAAATCAGGATATGACATTGCAGTTGGCTCGAGGCTTCTGAAGGATAGCATCACAGAAAGGCCGCTTAGCAGGGATTTGCCATCCAGGGTGTACAATTTACTTGTCAGATTGTTTCTCGGGTCAAAAATTCACGACCACCAGTGCGGATTCAAGGGGTTCAGAAAAAGCAGGGTTATGGAGATCCTGAACATGATTGAAGATAATCACTGGTTCTGGGACACCGAGCTTCTGGTTCTTGCACAGAGAAAAGGGTTCAGAGTTGTGGAGATACCTGTTAGATGGGAACATGGTGAAGGGTCGAAGGTAAGCATCATAGGTGACGGCATTTACATGTTCAGAAACATACTGAGAATGGCCGTGAAGAAATAATTTTGGGAAATTTAACATGAAATCTGAGAAAATTAAAGGATGTGGAAAACACATGAAAGGTACTGACGCTACAAACTACGAGATCGATCCAAAACATAAAATCAGGGGGTCCCATTCCACGATCATAGGGGGAAGAGAGGGGAAAGACCTGCTGAGCAAACTTGCCGGATCCCCGTATGTAAAGAAGATAATTCCGGGAGTTATTGAAAACAAAGGCACATCCAAAGGCTCTGTCAGATTGAAAATTACAAGATGTGACAGAAATGGAAATGTAAGGGCTCTGCTGATTCATGGGGGCACAGTTCAGCAGGTATACATAATAACCAATGCAAAAAACAGAGAGGAGGGCGAGATTCTGGTTGAAAAACTTAGATCACTTCTTTAGATCCCTGTCATGTGCCCAGATTTCCCCGTCAACATATACCTCTTTCTTCCATACAGGAAGCTTTGCCTTGAACAGCTCAACGGCCTTTTTCAAAGGCTCCCAGAGATTCTCCCTGTGTTCCGCCATCACCAGAACGTACACAATGTCCTCCTTTGGCACAACCGTGCCGACTTTGTGGTAAATTCTGACAGCCTTCACCCCTGTCATCTGTTCAACCTCCGATTCGATCTCTCTTCTAACTCTATCGTAAATGTCCTCGAACTTCTCGTACTCCAGCCTTATAACTTCTCTACCTTCCTGCATCTTTCTCACAAAACCTATAAAAACACCTATCGCCCCACAGACCTCTGAGCCTTCCCGTTCTTTTAGCTTTCTGATAAGGCTTTTGAGGCCTTCACAGTCTTCAGCCATCTCCACCTCTTCAGCCTCTGATATTCTGGGGATTCTGATGCCCAGGTTGCTCAGTTCCCGGTCATCAAATCCCTTAAGCAGGGCATACTCATACCCGATATCTGCAAGCATCTCCAAAACCTCTCTGAGATTTCTGGGCTCCATTCCGAATCTGATGCACTCCTCTCCAAAAACAAGCTTCTCTTCGCCGTCTCCTCCCTTCTCAATCAGAATTGTGCTCCCCTTCATTTTAAGCTCATTGAGGATTCTGTCTGCATTTTCCTTAATGGCACATACCTTCATTTCATCATCTCCTTCAGTCTAAGATCTGCACCACATGCAAACTCACCCACAAGCTCAAAGCTAACATTCATCTCACTATCCTCCACATTAACAATGGCACAGCTTGATGCAGAAAGCCTTGGGCTTGTGGGACTTCCGGGGCAGATTAAAATAACGTCACCCATTTTTTCAACAACGAATCTGTGGATATGGCCGAAAATAAGGACATCAACACCCATCTCCTTGGCCATGTAACCAAGATCATGAAATTCGTTCAGAAAATTTCCCCTGTGTGTTATTCCAAACCTGATTCCCTCTGCTCTGAATGTTTCTGTTTCGTTTAATCTTTCCTTTACCCTGTAATCGTCAGCATTTCCAAAAACAGCTCTGAGATTATATTTTCTTTCAAATTCTTCGAGAACATCAACAGATGTGAAGTCTCCGGCATGAACAACCATGTCAGCAGATTCCATCAGCATCACAAGCTTTTTCGGAAGATCCTTAAATTTTCTCACATGAGTGTCAGATACGACCGCAATCTTCATACAGCATACAGATCGCACCGACGGCTTTAAAACTTATTTCCTCAATCTCATCTCACGGTTTAGGCCTGTCTTTCAGAACCTCTGAATTCAAGTTCATTTGCAAACCATACAACTCTCTGAGGAAACGGAATTTCAATTCCATTTCTCTCAAGCTCCACCTTTATTTTTTCAAGCAATCTCATTTTCACATCATACCATACCTGTACCGGTGACCATATTCTGACTGAAATTATTACAGCGCTGTCTCCAAACTCATCAACAAAAACGGCCGGAGCCGGATTTTTAAGAGCAAATGGCTCCTCATCAATAACCCTTTTGATTATCCTGACTGCCTCTTCCAGATCATCTGAATATCTGACCCCTATTCTGTACTCAAATCTCCTTACAACGTTTCCTGTGTAGTTTGTTATGTTTCCTGTGAAGAGCGTCTGATTCGGGATTCTAACAAAAAGACCATCATACGTTCTGATTATGGTGGACATTACATTTATGTCCTCAACAAAGCCCGATATGCCTCCAATCTGAACCTGATCCCCGATCCTTATTGGCTTTTCCCAGAGAATGAATATGCCAGAAATCAGATTTGAAATAACACTCTGGCTTGCAAATCCTATCACAATGCCCGTAATACCTCCTGCAACCAGCAATCCAGAAGGGCTGAGTCCAAGAATGGGAAGAATTGTAAGGAAACCGATGAAGACCACCAGGTAATAGATCAGTTTCAGGATAAGTTCTCTGTAGTTCTTTTCAATTCTATCTCCGATTGCCCTTCTGAGATATACAGTTATGCTTTTTGCAAGTCCAACGGCAAGCATCATTATGACTGCCGAAAGAATGATTTCTCCAGCTGTGGTCTCTCCGTAAATCACCGTATTCAGAAAATCAATCATAGCCCCCACTCCATGAAAAATTTCTTTGCCGCTATCTGCACCTTTCTCGGGGTGAAAATTTCAACCGCCTTTTTCATGTCCCTGTGTGCGGGTTCCATTAGAAATCTTGTTTCTGCCGTCTTTCTGGAATTTATTTCCATTTTCACTTTGGAATACACCATGCTGTCACTGTAGAATATTTTCATGAGATAAACGTTCAGAACGCATTTCGATAACTCAACCCATTCATCAAATCTGTTGATTAAAAAAAGCTCCATTACTCCTTCTTTCAGAATGTCTGTTTCTGGAATTGAATTATGGACATCGCTTTCCCACAGCCTGCAAACAACCCCATATCTCGGGTCTCCGTAAAGTGTGTACTTCTGCCCTGCGAGAGAGAAAACATCAATCAATCCTATATCGCCCTTTCCTGAGACAAATACACCGATTTCCACAGGAAATTTAACATATACTGTCCTTTCAGTCTCAGGTGCAATTACAACATTTTTTTTGAAACTGATGAGAAGAGAATTGGTCACATGTGACGGAAGATTAACCGGTTCAATTGGATTAACCACAAGATTGCCTTCACTGGATGAAATTATTTTCTCAACTCTCTCATCTTTTAATTTACGGATGTAGGAAAAACCAGATTCGTGCTTCCTGAGTTCAATGCTTATCTCATCTGCGGTTATCTTCATGTCATTGAGGGGAGAGATTCCAAAAATACTCAGAACCCCACCCCCAGGAAAAGCCTGAATACAAAAATCGTGACAACAACCATGATGAGTGAATGCTTTAAGCCCGCTTTCACACTGCCTGAGCCCATAACACCTGCAACAATGCCGCTAAACAAGCCATTGAGAAGTGTAGCATGGTAAAACAGATTTGTCAGCATGTTTGGATCAGGGAAAGAAAAATAAATTCCTGCCAGCCCACCAGGGGTTGTTACATTGCCAAAAACCGAAATGAAGTTCTGATTGAGAACAACAATTGTAAACAGAAAAACGCTGAAAGTTATGTACACAATAACCGTGTAAACAAACATCTCATTTGCAACTCTCTTTCTGAAATCGAGATATATCTCCGCATCACTTGCTGCGGTGAATATTGCAGCCTTGACGTTATCCGTTGCCTCAAGTGCCTTCACAAGAATTGAAACAACTTTTGATACCACAGGGCTGCCAATTCTCTCATCAAACCTTTCAAAAGCCTCGGTTATAAGTTTTCCCCACTCAATGTCCTTGCGTATATTTCTTACCTCCTTTGTCAGAGATCCCAGGTCGGATGTTGAGAGGACCTTGAGTGCATTGACAAGAGTCAGTCCGCTCTCGTTAAGACTCCCAAGCTGCTTGAGAAATTCAGGAAGATCATTTTCAAACTTTCTCAGTCTGTAAGATCTGTATTCAAAAAGAATCACGTAGGGAAAAGACAGTATGAAAAAAACAGATCCCAGTATGGTTTCAATTCTGAAATCAAATACGTAAAAGAGGTACATGCCCATACCAATTGAAAGAGGGGCGGTGAGGATTAGAATGTATTCAGGATGCCTTATGACGAATCTGAGGCTGAGCACTCGCTTGAGATGTCTGGCACCTCTGATTATCACTGCCAAAATTCCTTTTCTCTGTTTAAACTGGGGATTTCTTCCATTGTCAATTACCCTTGCCTTGAAAAACATCGGTATTGTTTTTCTTGTGAGCCATCCTGCTTTCTCCTCTTCAAGCATGGATTTTATCAACCAGATGAACATCAGGCCTCCCAGGGGTATGTAAATATAGACTATCATGTTGGACAGTGCTTCCACGTCTTCACCGAGCATCCCCATTACCACAAAAACGATCAGCGTGAAAAGGGGTGCAACGACAAATATGGCAACGTAAACCTCGGCCATTATTTCAAGTGAGTTTATGAATATTTCATGGAACCTTTCTCTCTCTTCCAGATAGTGAGTGGATTTGAATTCAAGAAATTCGCTGAGCTTTCCACCTCCTTCAACAACGCTTATAAGATCCTCCAGAAACTCTGAAAGCTTTGAGGAGGGTGTTGTATTGGCAACATATCTCATTGCTGAGATCAGATCCTTGTGAAACACCTCGACTTCCCTGAATATTATTCCAAATTCCTTTCCAACCTCCCCTGTTATTGTTCTTTCTTCTGCAATTGTTTTTATGATGTCAAGGAGAGGCGTACCCCCTTTGGACATGCCCAGCATTATGTTGACAACATGTGGCAGTGCAGAATCGATTTTAGACTTCCTCTGGGATTTAACGAGAACAGGATAGATCAAGATGGCCTTTCTTGCGAGATAGAAAAACAGCACTGTCAGAATCGAAAGTGAGGCAATTTCAACCACAAAAACATCAGGTCTCTGGAAAAAAATTCCGGCTGGGGTGTCCATGTAAACGTACACATCAATTGGAAGCCATGTGAAAAATGGTCCGGTTTTGCTTGCGTACCACACAGCAATTATCCTTGAAATTCCAAAGGCCACAACAAAAAAGACAGGGAAAAGAAGGATTGGATAAAAAAGTGAAACTGCAAGATATCTGGGAACAGAGGCCGGAATTCTTGCTGATATCAGATTTCTCTCAAGTTCACCGTATTTTTCCATGCTTTTCTGATACCTTTTTCTGTAAAATTTTACAAGAAATTCAGGCACAGGTACTGAAAATTTCTCTCTCAAAAACCCGATATCGTCCCGATCATCATTCAAGAGAGATCTCATACTTCATTCCCTCTTTCATTATGTCCTCAAATGTTTCCTGAGGATTTCTGTAGTAGGAATGAATTATGTGTGTCAGGTGCACGTAGTCTCTTATGTCCTGTCTGTCAAGAAATCTGAGAAAATCTGCCCTTCTTCTCAGCTCATCAAGGGTTTCCTCGTAGGTTTCTCCCCTTATCACGGCAATTTTTTCCAGTTTTTTGGGCTGATTGATCAGATAATACGAGTCTTCATAGGATTCCCATCTGTACACCTCATTTATCAGAAGGTTCTTGTCGTTTGGATCAACCCCGAGAAATTCGTAAACACCTGTCACCCTTCTCTTCCTCACCCCGGCCTTGGTCCACTGAGTCTGGATTGGAACAATGTCTAAGAACTGTATCAGACTTCTTGGAACATTTAGCGGATCGCTTTCAAGCCTGTAAATGGTCTGATGTATGTCCCCAGCATGAAGCGTTGAGTATGCTGCATGTCCCGTGCTCATAGCCTGAAACAGAGTTTGGGCCTCAATCCCCCTCACTTCCCCGACAACAATGTATTCGGGCCTCTGTCTCAGAGCTGCTTTGAGCAAATCATACATCGAGATTGATTTCTCATCTCCCGTTGTGACCTCTCTTGTAACACCGGCAATCCAGTTTTCATGCCTGAGCGAAATTTCCCTTGTGTCTTCAATCGAGACAACCTTTGCATCAGGGGGTAGGAACATCAAAACTGCATTCAGTGTTGTAGTTTTTCCGGCAGCTGTCTCACCTACAACCATGAGGTTCAGCTTGTTTTCCACTGCAAGCCAGAAATATGCCATCTGTTCCGCTGTATACGTTCCGAGCCTCATGAGGTCAATCGGTGTCAGCGGCTCTTCCGTGAATTTTCGTATAGTGAAGGAGGACCCTCGCGGAGTTATTTCGGTTCCGTATGTTGCCTGAAGTCTGCTGCCATCTGGGAGGGAAGCATCGATGATTGGATTTCCAAAACTTATATGCTTTCCTGACTGCTGAACAAGTGCCTGGACGTATCTGTCAAGTTCCAGATCTGAAAACGAAACAGTTGTCGGTATATTTCCATATTTCTTGTGATAGACAAAAACGGGAATATTGTATCCATCGCAGCTTATGTCCTCAACATATGGATCGTTAAGCATGGGATCAATCGGTCCCAGGCCGATATAATCTCTGTAAAGATAGTAAAGCAGCTTCAGCTTCAAAATCGGGTCCAGTTCTATCAGAAATTCCTTCACTATTTCGTTGAAAGCATCAACAAGGATTCTTTCTTTCTGGAATACATCAACAGTAATGTCCTTCAGTATGAGCGTGTTTCCCAGTTCCACATAAATCTTTTCCATAAGCTGGAACTCATCTATGGTCAGGGTTGGTTCCATGGCTATGTACTTGATTCCCTTTGTTTCAAAATCCTTTATTATTTTCACAGCAACCATCGGTCTGAAAATCCAGTATGAATCCAGAATCTCGCCTCTCTCCACCTCTTCCAGATCTTCGATTATCATTTCTTCAGAAATGTTCTCATCGAGATATTTCTGGAAGAGCTGGTAATATCTTGTTGTGGTCAGCACCATATCAAATCCTAATAAAATACCAAAATATATAAAATTTAGGGCTCTTCCAAGTCAATAACCCAGTTTTTTTACACCTCCATAGAATAATCCAACATTCCCGTGTAGAGAGACACTGTATAATTTTCTTTTAAGGAGGAATAAATCCTTCAAGGTGAAAAAATTCATAAGCTGTAGTCACTTCAATGTTTTTCTCACCATAATATGCCACGTTATCAGCGAACTAACCTGAGTTACTTGATCTGGATTGAATGCAGAGAAGAAAAAACTAAATTAACCCCATCGCATTTTCCACCACCATGAAGCTTGTTACATGTGGATTGCCTTATGCTAACGGTAAAGCCCACATCGGGCATCTCAGGACGTACATACCTGCTGATGTCTACGTCAGATACCTCAGGCTCAAAGGGGAGGATGTGATATTTGTATGTGGAAGCGATAGCCATGGCACACCGATTGTTGTGAATGCAGAGCAGCAGGGATTGGAGCCAAAGGACCTTGTTGACATTTATCACGAGCATTTTCAAAAGATCTTTAAGGAGCTTGACATTGAATTTGACTACTATGGCAGAACTGACAGCGAATATCATCATGAAAGAACAAGAGAAATAGTTCAAAGGCTTCTTGACAGCGGATACATCTATCCGAAAGAGATAGAACTTGCCTACTGTCCGAAATGTGAGAGGTTTCTGCCTGACAGATATGTTGAGGGTACATGTCCATACTGTGGAGCTATCGCAAGGGGGGATGAGTGCGATCAGGGGTGCGGAAAGCATCTGGAACCTGGTGAAATTCTTGAACCGAGATGCAAGATATGTGGAACTCCTGCTGAATTCAGAAAGCAGAAACACTATTATTTCAGACTCTCATCCTTCAAAAACTTTCTTGATGGTTACATCTCACGCCTTAAAGGAACTGAAAATGCACTCAACTATGCCAGAGAGTGGGTTAGAGGAGAGCTCAGGGACTGGTGCATAACAAGAAATCTTGAGTGGGGTGTTAAATTCCCCGGAGATGAAGAGCTTGTTGTTTATGTCTGGGTTGATGCACCCATAGGCTACATAAGCTTCACCGAAAAAGCATGTGAAAGGCTGGGCAGAAACTGGGAGGATATATGGATTGAAGGAAGGGCAGAGATAGTTCACTTTATTGGCCTGGACATTGTTTACCATCACTGCATTTTCTGGCCTGCAATGCTTAAAGGAGCTGACTACGCTTTGCCTGACGCTGTTGTTGCAAGCGGTATGGTGAAGGTTGAGGGCAGGAAATTTTCAAAGAGCAGGGGATATGTTGTGTGGGTTGAGGAGGATTATCTAAGATCCGGATTGAATCCTGACTATCTGAGGTATTATCTGGTCAATTACACATCACATCAAAGGGATCTAAACTTCTCCTGGCATGTTTTCAGGGATAAGGTGAACAATGAGCTAATCGCAACCCTTGGAAACTTCATCTACAGAGTCATGCACTTTGCCTGGAAGAACTTTGGAAGAGTGAGGATGGATGTTGATGAGGATGTTCTTGAAAGAATCAGGAAAGCGAAGGAGACGATAGAGGATGCCATTGCGAGATGGGAATTTAAAGAAGCAAGTGATGCATTTATGGAGCTTGCTGGATTTGGAAATACTTTTTTCCAGTCCTTAAAGCCATGGGAGGTGATAAAGAGTAACAGAGATGAGGCTGAAAGAATAATTGCCTCGGCCCTCGCTGTGGTGAGAGCTTTATCCGTTCTCGCCTATCCGGTACTTCCGAGATCAATGAGGGCCGTTGCTGATACCGTAGGGATTGATCTGGAAAATGCAACTCTGGAAGCAGTTCTTCAGATTCCTGATTATGTTGAGGTTGGGAAGCCTGATGTTCCTTTTGAAAGAATAGATGATGAGAAAATGGAGGAGCTTGAAGGCATCATGATGGAAAGAATAAAGGATGGTGCAGGGGAGGGGATAAAAATGAGCGAAAGAATTGGGATTGAGGATTTCCAGAAGCTTGACATCAGAATAGGGAAGGTTCTGAAAGCTGAGAAGGTCAAGGGAAGCAAAAAGCTGATGAAACTTGAAATTGATATTGGTAATGAGATCAGACAGGTTGTTGCTGGAATTGCTGAGGAATATGAGGCCGAGCACCTTGTGGGACAGCATGTTGTTGTTCTTGCCAACATCAGGCCAGCTAAGCTGATGGGAATAGAGAGTGATGGGATGATACTTGCCGCCGATGTTGGTGGAAAACCGGTTCTTCTTAAACCTGAAAGAGATGTTGAACCCGGAGTACGGGTAAGATGAGGATCAGGGCAGAGATTCAGGAATTCAGAGAGTGGCTTGAGGAGAGAGGATACAGGGAGAGAATGGGAAAGGAGGGGATTGATGCATTTCTGAGATCGGGCTTTCCCTCTCTTTTTTTCAGCAACAGTAATTTACTCTATGCTTTCATCTACTCAAAAGTGGGCCTCAGTTCTGAAAGGGTGAATGAAAGAATAAGGTTCGAGCTCGCAAAAAGGATAAATGCCATATTCGTTGAAAGGGATTATTTTGAAATAGAATTCATTCAGTGACAAGCTTCATCAGAGGGTATTTTTTCTCACTGTCCCACTCGAGAACTCCCACAGCCCTTGAACCTTCAATCTCTACCTCCACCCTTGCGTAAATCATATCGCCTTCTAAGGAACAGTAGTTGAATTTTGAAAGCTTTTCCAGTAGCTTTGTCCTGTCAATCCTCACCTCAGCATCGATAACATGAGGCTGCAGCAGGATGCAGCTTTTCATGGCTTTCTCAACAATATCTGCATTTTCCAGGTTTACAGGCATGCCTGTAAACTGGTGAAACAGCGCACCAAGCTTGATTCCGACCTCAAATGCTGCGATTTCCTTCATGAACAAAAAGGTTATCTTCTCCTTTTCTCTCTTTCGGTTCATGAGACATGTCAGGGTTGCTGTTACAGTTGCAGGAAGCGACAGCATTGGTGGAGCAGGAATACAGGCTGATTTGAAGACTTTTGCATCATCTGGAGTTTATGGGGCTGCAGCAGTGACCGCGATAACAGCCCAGAACACTTTTGGTGTTACCAATTCAGTGATACTTCCAGGAAGAATGGTTTATGATCAGCTCAAGGCCATTGCAGATGACTCGGGCATTGATGCCGGAAAAACAGGAATGCTCGGAAATGAAGATGTCGTTGAGAGTGTTGTGAAATTTATCAAAGAATATGAATTTTCGCTCGTTGTCGATCCTGTAATGATAGCAAAGAGCGGAGCCAGATTGCTTAGTGATGGAGGAATCGAAGCTCTGAAAAACAAACTAATTCCGCAGGCGTTCTGCGTAACACCAAACACAGAGGAAGTGGAAATTTTGACAGGAATGAAAATAAGGGATGCTGATGACATGGTTGTGGCTGGAGAGAAGATCGTTGATGAATTCGGATGTGCATCTGCTCTTGTCAAGGGAGGCCATTTGAAAGGAAAAGAGGTTGTCGATGTTCTCTGTTATAACGGGAAAGTCTACGAATTCAAATCAGAGAGAAAAGAGGGATGTTTTCATGGAACAGGGTGCATGCTTTCAGCAGGTATAGCTGCAAATCTTGCCTTGGGGAAAAATATCTTGGAAGCTGTTGAAGCCGCCAGAAATGCTGTTTATGAGGGAATCATCTACTCTGTTCCTGCAGGAAGGAAATGTGATTCTGTAAATTCCATTGCTGTAATGGAACGAAGAGCCCTTGCTTACAAGATGATTCAGGAAATGAATAATGCAATCAGGAAGCTTGAAAATCTGGAGGGAATTGAAAGTCTGATTCCTGAGGTTGGCATGAATCTCGTTTATGCAATGCCATTCCATTACTCAAAAACACCCGATGATGTTCTTGCCGTTGAAGGCAGAATATTCAGAGGCAAGGCTGGAATAGTTCATTCTGGCAGATTTGAGTTTGGTGCATCCCGTCACCTCGCACGGGCTGTGCTGAGGTATATGATGCATTACCCTGACTTCAGATCTGCCATAAATCTGAGATACAGCGATGAACTTGTTGAGAAATTCAGTGAAACTGGTTTTGCTGTTTCATTTTATGACAGAAGAGAGGAGCCTGAGGAAATAAAGAGGAAGGAGGGTGCAACAATTCCATGGGGGATAGGGAATGCAATTGAAAAATCTGAGGTAAGGCCAGATGTCATATATCACTCGGGTGATTACGGAAAGGAACCAATGGCTGTCGTCTTTGGGAGAAACCCGTCAGAAGTGGTGGAGAAAGTCAGTAGGCTGTTCTATGGATGATGATTGCTGAAGATTCAGCAAGAAGCGACCGAAAAACTGACATGAAGATATTTTTCAGGGCTGACTGTGTCTTGTTCTCAAAACCGCAAAGGTTAATAATTGAGCTGAAAACTGCCTCCTGGGGGTTTGAAAAATGGGAAAGGTCAATATTATTGATCTGAGCCTCAGAGACGGCCATCAGTCTCTTGCAGCAACGAGAATGAGAACGAGAGACATGATCCCTGTTCTTGAGCTGATTGACGAGGCTGGATTTTACAGCATAGAGATGTGGGGAGGAGCAACCTTCGATGTAATGCACCGCTTCCTCAATGAAAATCCCTGGGAAAGGATAAGAACTGTAAGAAAATATGTCAGGGAAACTCACTGCCAGATGCTGCTGAGAGGCCAGAATCTTGTGGGCTACAGAAACTATTCAGATGATGTTGTGGAGAAATTTGTTCACAAGGCTGTTGAGAATGGAATCTCGTTCTTCAGGATATTTGATGCGTTGAATGATGTTAGAAATCTTGAGGTTTCAGTAAAATCTGCCAGAAAGTATGGTGCAGAGCATGTTCAGGGTTCAATTTGCTATGTAATCTCACCTGTCCACACCCTTGAAAAGTACATAGAAACAGCTGAAGAACTTTCAGCTCTTGAAGTTGACTCAATTGTAATAAAGGATATGGCAGGCATGCTTTCCCCACACAAGGTTTACCAGCTTGTTAAGGCATTGAAGAAGGAGGTGGGGATTCCTGTTAATGTGCATTCCCACTACACAAGCGGTATGGCGACAATGACGATGCTCAAGGCTGTTGAAGCTGGGGCTGAGATGATAGACACTGCCATGTCTCCATGGGCGTGCGGAACCTCACATCCACCAACAGAATCTCTTGTCTACGCTCTTGAAGAACTCGGATACAGTACTGGAGTCAGCATGGATGTTCTGATGGAGATAAGGAAACGTCTTCTTGAGGTGAGAGAAAAGTATGCAGGGTACATAAAGATGCTCTCAACCATTCCAGATACGAGAGTTCTGAAGTTCCAGATTCCAGGTGGGATGTTCTCCAACATGCTTTCGCAGCTTGAAGAGCAAAACGCTCTTGACAGGCTTGAGGAGGTACTTGAAGAGGTGCCGAGAGTTCAGGCAGATCTTGGATATCCGCCTCTCGTCACCCCAACATCTCAGATTGTGGGTGTGCAGGCTGTGCTGAATGTCCTGTTTGGAAGATACAAGATGGTCACAAAGGAGACGAAAGATCTGGTCAGGGGTATGTACGGCAGAACACCTGCTCCAATAAGTGATGAGATTGTCAGGCTCATTTTGAAGGACGAAAAGCCAATAACTGTGAGACCTGCAGATCTCATTGAGCCTGAATTTGAAAAGGCAAGACAGGAGCTCATTGAAGCTGGAATAAACAATCCGAGCGATGAGGATGTGCTGATTTATGCACTCTTCCCATCAACAGGTCTCAAATTCCTGAAAGGTGAGGCAAAGGAGGAACCGTTTCCGTCTGTTGCCGGGGATGTCAGAGGAGAATTTGAAGTTGAGATTGAGGGCAGAAAGTACATGGTAAAGGTGGAGTGAACTGCATCGGAAACATGAAAATCAGAAGCATCAGGGCTTCGAAAAATAATTTAAATTATCTCTCCCATTCCTGAACCATGAGGTTTGCTGTGTCAGCTGTTCAGTGCAGAGTAGGTGGAAGAGATAGCTTTAAAAGTGCAGAAAAGATAATTTCCACATCCAAGTCCAGTTTGTACCTTCTTCCGGAATATTTCTCATATCCTGTTGGTGATAGAAGTCTTGAAACTTCAGAAAAAACACTTGAGTGGCTGGAAAAAATGAGCAGAGAACACTCCACAGTCATTGCTGGAAACATCATCAGAAAGGGTGATGATGGTTATTACAACACACTCTATATTTTTCACTCCGGAGACCTGATCGGTTATCAGGACAAAATTCATCCAACGATGAGCGAGAGGGAGCTTGGAATAAAGTGCGGGAAAAAGCTCGAAATATTTGAAATTTCAGGGGTTAAGATTTCGGTCCTGATATGTGCGGACATACTCTACCCCGAACTCTGCAGAATTCCGGGGTTAAGGAAAGTTGACATCGTTCTCAATCCGGTAGTATCTTTTAAGAAATCCGAACTGCCAGCCCAGGAGTACAGATACTGCCTCTACTTCACAAGATCATTTGACAACAGCTATGCCATTGTAAAGGCAGGAGGATTTGGAAAGACCTTCCTGGGGGAGATGTGTGTTGGGAGAAGCCTGATATCCATGCCTGACGGCATCGTGGCAAAATACAGTAATGAGGAGAGGGAGGAGATTGTAAGCGCTGAGATAGACCTGAAAAAGCTTGAAGAATTCAGGAAAGTTAATTACTCCTTGAGAGACAGAAATCCAGAAGCTCTGAGAGATCTGCTGGGTGGAGGAATTGAATGCTGAGAGCGGCATTCAAGCACGCCTATTTTGGCTGGAATTTTCACGGAAATCAGTACCAGCCCCACATCAGAACGGTTGATGGTGAGATTTTCAGAGCCCTGAAAAGGATGGGAATGGATGCGAGAGAAAGGAAATACAGAATTGCTGGAAGAACAGATGCTGGAGTGAGTGCACTGGGGAATGTATTTTCCTTAAATCTCGATTCCTTCGATCCATGGTTTATCAGGGCCCTCAACGCAAATCTACCCGATGACATAGCTGTCTGGGGGTATGCTCTGGTTGATGAAAAATTCAATCCCAGAAATGCTGAATCAAGGGTCTACAGGTACGTCATGTTAGACGAAGGATACGATCTTGATGCGATGAAAGATGCTGCAAAAATTCTTGCTGGCAGACATGATTTTTCAGGGTTTGCAAAGGCATGCAGACCATGTATCAGGGAAATTTATGTTTCCGAGATAACAAAACACGGTGATTTTGTTGTATATACTGTCGAGGGGAATGCATTTGCATGGAACATGGTGAGGAAGATTGTCACGGCTCTGAAAATGGCTGGACGGGATGCAAACGCTGAGATTGTTGAAAGAATTCTTGAGGGAAATTCAATCCCTTTGAAACCAGCAAGTCCCTATGGCCTGATTCTCTTGGATGTAAGGTACTCCTTCGAGTTCGAGAGGGAAGAGAAAGCATTTTCGATGTTACAGAGAAAAATTGAGGAAAACATGAGGAAATATGCTCAGTTCTACGGAGTTCTCAGGTTTCTCAGGTAATCCCTGACAGTTTCGTGAACCTCAACAACTTCTCCGATGATGATAATGGCAGGAGCCTCAACTTTCTCTCTCTCAGCAATTTCAGCAATATCTGAAAGTTTTCCCTTTATAACCCTCTGCTTTTCCGTTGTTCCTTTCTCTATCACTGCCACAGGCGTATCGGGGCTTTTACCGTGTTTGATCAGTCTTTCGGCATTCTCCTTCAGGCTGGATACCCCCATCAGCATCACTATGGTGGCGTTAAGCCTTGCAAGAGCATCCCAGTTCAGTCTTTCCCTTTCCTGCTTTCCCGTTATAAAAATCAGGGCTGGATCAAATCTTCTGTGAGTGACAGGAATGCCAGCGTAGGCCGGAACGGCTATAGCTGATGTTATTCCGGGAACAACTTCAAACTCTATTTTATTCTCTGCCAGAATCTCTATCTCCTCGCCACCTCTTCCGAAAACAAAAGGGTCGCCACCTTTTAGCCTTACAACCTTTTCATGCTTTCTGCCGTATTCAACAAGCAGTCTGTTGATCTCTTCCTGCTTTTTTCTGTGTTTTCCTGATCTCTTGCCAACATCTACAAGCATAGCCCTGCTCTCCTTTTTTAAAAGCTCTTTTATATCATCACCTATGAGCTCATCATAGAGTATGACATCGGCCTCCCTTATGAGCTTCAATGCCTTCAAAGTGAGAAGTTCCGGATCTCCGGGGCCGGCGCCTACAATGTAAACGGTCAAATCACAACACCCTTCAGAATTTCACCAAGTTCTTCATACGAATAATGGAAATCAAGCTTTTCATCGGTTCTGAACCTCACAGTACCGTTTTCATGGAGGATCTCGCACAGAAGTCTTATTTTTCTGCCAGTAACCCTGGCAAAAACCCCTGCAGGTATGGCACACCCGATTCCAAGCTTATTTATAACGAACCTCTCCAGCACTGCTTCTCTGTATGTTTTCTCATGATTCATGAAGCTGAACCTTTCCGAGTCTTCCTCTCTCGATGCGACCGCAATTATACCCTGATTTGCTGAAGGCACGAATACCTCAGGATCCATTCTCTCGTACCTGACTTTAACATCCCAGCCCAGTCTGATAAGTCCAGCTTCTGCCAGAAATATTCCGTCATATACTCCTTCATCAAGCTTTCTGAGTCTTGTGTCCACGTTTCCCCTCAGATTTTCTATTCTGAGATCTCTTCTGAGCTTTTTAACCATCGCTTTTCTTCTCAGGGATGATGTGCCTATGATAGAATTGCTTTCAAGGTCTTCAAATTTCATTCCATTTTTTGAGATGAACGCATCACACGGAGACTCTCTTTCAAGCACTGCTGCAATGGCTGTCCCCTCAACTCTGTCAGTCGGAACATCCTTAAGGCTGTGAACAGCAAGGTCTATCTCCCCTCTCCTCAACGAAAGATCTATCTCTCTAACAAAGGCACCGATACCCTTGAATTCATGCAGAGGTCTGTCTCTCTTTATGTCACCTGATGTTCTGATAATTTTCACATCTACCTCGAATCCCTCCTTTTCAAGAATCTTCTTCACCTTTTCAGTCTGTACCAGAGCTAATCTGCTTCCCCTTGTTCCGATCACAACTCTTTCAGGCATGATGCCATCACTTCTGCAGTTCCTTCAACATCCTCATCGCTGTGGGCAGTGCTCATGAAGCACGTTTCATACTGGGAGGGAGGGAGAAAAACACCTTTTTCAAGCATCTTCCAGTAGAACTTCATGAATTTCTCGCTGTCAAGTTTCAGGGCGGAGGTGTAATCTTTTGGCTTCCCCCCAAAGTAGATGCAGAACATCGACTCAATGAAGCCAACACTGATATTCACGCCCCTATCTTCAACAGAATCTATCACAGCACTGACAAGCTTCTCCGTCTTCCTTTTCAATTCTCTGTAAGGCTTTTCTTCCTGAAGTATTCTGACGGTTGTGTATCCTGCTGCAAGGCTTATCGGATTTCCGCTGAATGTTCCCGCATGATAGACTTTTCCAGATGGGGAGAGGTTTTCCATTATCTCTCTCCTGCCACCAACAATCCCAATTGGAAAGCCTCCTCCCGCTATCTTTCCGAGGGTTGTGATGTCGGGCTTCACTCCATAATACTCCTGTGCTCCACCCAGGGCCAGTCTGAAGCCTGTTATGACCTCATCAAATATGAGGAGGACGTCGTTCTCTTGGGTAATCTTTCTGACATCTTTCAGATAATTTTCTTCAGGAAGTATGAGAGATGCGTTGCCCATGACTGGTTCAAGGATGAGTGCAGCAACCTCCTCCTTCTGATTTTCAATAATCTCAGCCAGTTTTTCTGTATCGTTGTACGGAACCTGAAGGGTGCTGATCACAAACTCCTCAGGAATGCCTGCTGAATTCGGAATGCCATGGGTTGTTGCTCCACTTCCCGCCTTTACAAGAACGGAATCATGAGCTCCGTGAAAACCTCCCTCGATCTTTATAAACTTCTTTCCTCCTGTAAATCCCTTTGCAAGTCTCAAAGCAGTCATTGTAGCCTCGGCTCCAGTATTGGCAAATCTCACCATATCTATGGATGGATACAGGCTGGATATCAGCTCTGCATACAGGATTTCAAGCTCAACAGGGGTGCCGTAGATCCATCCATCCTCAAGCCTTTCTCTGACAGCATCCATAACCCTCTGATCTCTGTGTCCGAGAATCAATGGCCCGTAGGCCATGCAGTAGTCTATGTATTCATTTCCATCAGCATCGTAAATTTTTGAACCTCTTGCCATGGATGTGTAGAAGGGAAATGGCTTTACTGCCCTGACAGGACTGCTCACACCACCCGGCATCAGGGTTTTTGCCCTTTCAAAAAGAGTCCTTGATCTCTCCCACATCACAATACCTCCGCAATATCCTTTGCGTGATAGGTTATGATCAGATCAGCGCCGGCCCTCTTTATTGAAACAAGGATTTCATAGGCAATGTCTATCTCATCAAGCCACCCCATCCTGGCGGCGGCCTTGACCATCGAATACTCTCCACTCACGTTGTAGGCTGCAACCGGGACATTGAATCTCTCCTTCACCCTCCTTATTATGTCAAGGTAACTCAAGGCTGGTTTCACCATAACAATGTCTGCTCCTTCCTTTAAATCGAGTTCAACCTCTCTCAAAGCCTCATCACTGTTGTGGATGTCCATCTGATATCCCTTCCTGTCCCCGAATTTAAAGCCAGAATCCGCTGCCTCTCTGAAGGGTCCGTAAAATGCTGAGGCATATTTGGCTGAGTAGCTCATTATTGCAATGTTTTCAAATCCGTTCTCATCCAAAGCGTTCCTTATGGCCTTTACCATTCCATCCATCATTCCGGAAGGAGCTACAATATCCGCACCAGCCTTTGCATGGCTGACAGCTATTTTTCCCAGAACTGGAAGTGTTGCATCGTTCAGAATCTCTCCATCCCTCACGATCCCGCAGTGTCCATGAGTTGTGTACTCGCACAGACAGACATCTGTTATGAGGACAGCATCCCCATGCTCCTTTCTTGCATTTCTCAAGGCCTTCTGGATAACACCATCATCATCAAAGGCTGATGTGGCGATTTCATCCTTGCTGGATGGGATTCCGAAAAAGATGAATGCCCTTATGCCAGCCTCCATTGCCTTCCCAATTTCATCTGAAATCTGACTGAGAGGTATTCTGAAGTAACCCGGCATTGAGGGAATTTCTTGTTTTGAGGAGATGTTTTCATCAACAAAAACAGGCATTATGAGATCATCTTTTGACAGAGCGCTCTCCTTTAAAAGGGGTCTCAGCTTTGTCTTTCTCAATCTCCTCATTCTGAGCTTCGGAAACTCCACCTGTGTCACCTCCAAAAAGATACTCAACTGCGTCAATTACATCAATTCCACCATTTCTTGCGGCCATCCTTATTCTGACTGTGGGCTGTCTCAGGTATTTTTTTATAAGAGAGCCTGCAAAACTCTCTATGATGGGGAGAGCACTTTCATCTATTCCATATCTTGACCTGAGTTTGTGGTAAAGTTCGAGCACCTCTTCGTTTTTGATGTAATCTGCATGGGAGTACATCATGCATATTGCATTTTTTGCTTTCAGTTCCTTTAACATCTCCATCAAATGGTCAAGTTCCTTTTTAACGATTTTTTCAGCTTTTTCTGCCTCTTTAAGTCTTTTTTTGAGATTCTCCCTGCTTATCTCTCTCAGATCGTCTATTGTGTAAAGCATTATTCCGTTGACATCTCCAACAGAATTTTCGGTATCTCTCGGAAGAGCTATATCTATAACAAGAAGCTGCTCCTTTCTCACATTCATAATTCTTTCGACCATATCTTTTGTGATAACGTAATGGGGGGCTGACGTGGCAGTTATCACAAGATCGACTTCCACCATGTATTTTTCTATTCTATCGAAGGGTATTACCCTTGCATTTCTCCCGATCTCATCTGCAAGCCTTTCACCTCTTTTTCTGGTTCTGTTTGCAATGTATATCTTTTCAAGGTCTTTATGTGAGAGTGCCTTTGCAACAAGCCTCCCCATCTCACCTGCACCGATCAGCATGGCTTTTTTTCCTATGAGGCTGGAAAGTTTTCTTTCTGCAAGCTCGACAGCAGCGCTCCCGATGCTAACAGCTCCTTTATTTATTTTTGTCATTCTTCTTACCTTCTTTCCCACCTGTATTGCCTTTGTAAAAACAGTATCCAGAACCTCTCCAATGCTTCCTGATTCCTTTCCGAGGTTGTAAAAGTTCTTAACCTGGCCAAGAATCTGATCTTCTCCAACCATCATGGATTCCAGGCCGGAAGCTACCCTTAAAAGGTGTTCAAGGGAATCTCTGCCTCTGTGGATTTCAATAATCCTTTCAGGCACCCCCATCTTTCCTGCAAAATCTTTCAGAATTTCGATAACATTTCTCCCATAAACGTAAACCTCAACCCTGTTGCAGGTTAGAAGAATTGCACACTCCCTGATTTCAGGATATGACATCACCCTGCCAATAAGCTGTTTAAAATCCCCATGCCAGGCTTTCTGAATATCTTCAATTGAAGCTTTTCTGTGTGAGATGACAAGATTTGCTATTTCCATTGAAGATCAGTTTGTTTTCCTGTTTTAAAATCTTTTTGGGAGTCATTATGAGAAACAGATAGTTCAGAGAAAAGAAAAAACACAGTTACAAACGCAAACCCTTCTGCAAGGAGCAGGCAAGCTGGATTGGCACGCCACAGACAGTACCCTTCAGGCTCAGGTCTTCGCTCCTGCTATGCTTTTTGGACTCCTCTTTATCCTTCTCCTTCTCAGGCCATCGGAAGTGTACTTCTGATTGGGGCCTGGCTTTTTGTACGTCTGATATTTTGGAGGGACCAGTCTCTGGCCACCCTTTCTGTTCTTTATTTTAATCCACTGTGTTGTTCCTGTTTTACCCATGGTCAGGCTAGCGGTGAAGTACTTAAAAAAATTTTGGTAACAGCACCAAGTTCTCGCGGATGTTTCACGGCAAGTAACCGGAAAAATCCTTTAATAGATCATGCAAAATAATAAATACCGAGAATCAGAAAATAATACAGGATGGTCAGAAGAGCCAAACTGGTCAATGATGTTGTGGAACTTGTCCCTGTTCTGCAGTTATTCTCAACGGAAACCTACAGAAAGGTTTACGAAACCCTTCTTACTGAATGGAAAACTCTGAGTGAGCTCAGGACTTTATTCGGTGATGGTGCTGATGAGGCTTTGAAGATTCTCAAAAATGCAGGAATGCTTGAGGTAAAGTGGAGAATGCCGGAAAACCCATCTTCAAAGCCTGAAAAGGAATATCATGTAAGTTACACACATCTCAGCATAAATGTCTACATTTCGCTCAAGGATTTCAATGTTATTCTCAATGCAATTTTTATGGCTGAAGACGAGGAGAGTGAAGTGGTTGAAAGGATAATGGAACAGATAAGCAGAGGCAGAATGTCGGTTCAGCATATAAGCAGGGAAACGGGGTTTGACAGTCTCTTTGTAAGAGCTGTTGCAAAGAAATCACTGAGGCTGAATCTGAAAGGACAGCTTGTTGAGCCTGTAAAACATGAAGAGATATAACATAAAAAACATTCTTGATAAATTCAGATGGCATCCTGACTACGATTTTTCAAAGGTTTCTATGAGATATGTGGACAGACCGAAGGGTTTTTCAGAGATTTCAGGCAGTCAAATTCAGGATATTGGACACAAATTTGTCTATACATCTACCGCAGCAATACCCCACCACAGGATCGTTGAGATCAGATATGAGGGCAGACCTGTGTGGAAAAGGCAAAGTTATTAAAATATCTTCTGTGAGTTTTTTCAATGGTTGTCAGGAGCAGACTTGACAGGGAGATGGATGAGGATGCTTTAAGGCTCACAAGCTCCATGGATTCTGATAGGAATATATTCCATTACGACCTGCTTGTTGACTATGCCCATGTGATCATGCTTGAAAGGCAGGGAATAATCGGCAGGGAATCGGCTGGAAAGATAATCTCATCTCTCAGAGAGATCGAACAGGATGGATTTGAAAACCTCAGCAGGAAATTTGAGGACGTTCATGAGGCAATCGAGGCAAAGCTCATAGAGATGGCTGGAGAGCATGGGAGGAGAATACACACTGCAAGGAGCAGAAATGATGAGGTTGCAACATGTCTGAGACTATTTGCAAGAGACAGAATCCTCGACATTCTTGCTGAAATACTGAATTTCAGATCCGTTCTGGTCAAGAGATCATTTGAGTATGTGGATGCAGTTATGCCGGGCTTCACACATCTGCAGTATGCTCAGCCCACAAGGCTTTCACATCACTTGCTGGCATGGCATGACATGACATGGAGGGACTTCGAGAGATTTCTGGATGCATTCAAAAGGGTGAATCTATCACCACTTGGCTCCTCAGCGTTCTCAGGCACAAGTTTTCCAGTTGACAGGGACTTTGTTGCAGATCTGCTGGGGTTTAATGGAACTGTTGAGAATTCGATGGATGCGGTCTCATCAAGAGATTTTTTGACTGAATGCATTTTTGCATGCTCATCTCTCATGCTCTCATTCAGCAGAATCTGCGAGGAGATTATACTCTGGGCTTCGGAATTTGGATTTCTGAAGCTTCCCGATGAATATGCATCGTCATCGAGCATAATGCCACAGAAAAAGAACCCCGATGTGGCCGAGATCATAAGGGCAAAGGCAGGAAAAATTATCGGAATGCTCACATCTGCAATGGCGATCTATAAAGCCATGCCCTTTGCCTACAACAGAGATTTTCAGGAGATGAACCGGATTCTTTTTGATGTAATGAACGAAACCCTGCTGTCCTGCAGGGTTATGGTGGGAATGGTTGAGAAAATCGAGTTTAACCTTGAGGTTATGAAGGATAAGGCTGGAAAGGATTTTTCTACAGCAACAGATCTTGCAAATCTGCTTGCCGAAAAAGGCGTACCCTTCAGAACTGCCCACAGAATAGTTGGAGAGCTTGCAAAAAAAGGAAACTGCACCCCTTCTGCAAATGAGATTATGGAGGTTTGCAGAAAATATGGAGTTGAGATAACATTTGATGATGATGAGCTTAGAAATGCCCTAATTCCCGAACTTTCGGTGGAAAGAAGAAGGAGTTCTGGTGCAGTCTCAAAGGAAAACATCCTCAGGATGATTGACTCAAGAGCCAATGCGATTAAGGAGGATGAGAGAAAACTGGTCGGGATGAAAAGCAGGATCATTCAATCTGTAAACAGGCTTTATGATATGGTGAGGAGCTATGAGGGCTAAAAGGGTGAAAATTAAAGCTAAGGGAAGGATATTCGAGGGAATAGCCCTCCCGTCTGAAGAAGGAAAGATTGTGCTCAAACTTGACAGTGGCTACAATGTAGGATTTTACGATTATGAGGTAATTGAGGAAAAGGAGATGGAGATCACATATCCTGAAACTGAGTGCAGGATAAGGGAAGACAAACTGCCAGAAATAAAGGTGATATCCACCGGCGGAACGATAGCAAGCAAGGTTGATTACAGCACGGGAGCAGTTACAAGTCAGTTTTCAGCTGAGGAGATAGTCTCAGACATTCCGGAGCTTGCGGAGATATGCAGAATTGATGCGGAACTGCTTTACAACATACTGAGCGAGAACATGAAGCCTG
Organism: Geoglobus sp.; assembly: GCA_015522195.1. GTDB lineage: Archaea > Halobacteriota > Archaeoglobi > Archaeoglobales > Archaeoglobaceae > Geoglobus. The sequence goes on from WAMS01000042.1 coordinate 41,737, forward strand.
AGTACTGGGTAAAGCTTGCAAGAAGGGTTTATGAAGCTGTGAAGGAGGGCTATGAGGGTGTTATAGTCACTCACGGAACCGACACGATGCACTACTCAGCATCAGCTCTGGCATTCATGCTCCGCTCTCCGGTGCCAGTCGTCTTTGTTGGAGCACAGAGAAGCAGTGACAGGCCCAGCAGTGATGCTGCAGTAAACATGATATGCTCGGCTCACACATCCCTCAGCGATCTCGGAGAGGTGGCTGTTGTGATGCATGCATCAACAAGCGACGATTTCTGCTACATTCACAGAGGTGTAAAGGTCAGGAAGAACCATACCTCACGAAGGGATGCGTTCCAGAGCGTAAACTATCCTCCTCTTGGCAGGGTGTGGCCTGATGGTAGAATAGAGTGGATTGGGGATAGAGTAAACCGTGGAGAAAGAAATCTGGAGTTGTTTGACAGGCTTGAAGAGAAGGTTGCACTTGTGAAGTTCTATCCAGGTTTAAGTCCAGATATTCTCGATTTCTTCTATGAAAAGGGATTCAGGGGTTTTGTTCTTGAAGGAACTGGACTTGGACATGTCTCAACTGACTGGGTTGAAACTGTGAAGAGAGTCGCTGAAGACAGTCTTGTGGTGATGACATCCCAGTGTTTATGGGGGAGAGTGTGCGATAGGGTTTATGACACTGGCAGATACCTGCTCAAAGCTGGGGTTATAGAGGGTGAGGACATGTTGCCTGAAGTTGCTCTGATCAAAACAATGTGGCTTCTGGGCAACTTTGAGCTTGAGGAGGCGAAAAGGCTTGTGAGAGAGAATCTGGTTGGGGAAATAAATTACAGGACTGATTTTGGTTAAAATAGAATAATTATTGTTTTTGGGTGTAAAATCGATCATCTCGATGTTTTTTGGATCTCATAATGTTGCACCTATGGCGAGGTTTTCAAAGTGTGGTTAAACTATTTATACAATTCCAACCAATCCAACATTATGGAAAAGTTGGAAAGCATCGTGAAGATATCTTCAAAGGGACAGATAGTGATACCGAAAGAAGTGAGAGAGAGGCTGGGTATAAAAGCTGGTGGAAAGCTGGCAGTTATCGTAAGAGATGACGAGATAATTCTGAGGAAAATTGAAAGACTGAATCTCTCGGAAATTAGTTCCAGAATATCCTCTGTTGTGGAGAAAGAGGATATTGACGTGAACAAGCTTGTCACGGAGGCTGTTGAGTGGGCAAGAAAACAAAAGTAGTTCTTGACACAAATATCTGGGTGTCGATATTCTTGAACAAAACTCTGAGTAAGGAATTTGGCAAACTCTTAGAGAGTGGAAGGATCAAGGTTTTTGTTTCAGAAGAAATTCTGAAAGAAATTTCCAGAGTTTTGGAATACCCGAAAATAAAGGACGTACTAGTAAAGTCTGGAATGTGCACTCGAAAGCAGAGCAGATTGTATTGTGAGTGGTGATAAACATCTGCTGAAATTCAGGAAATTTGGAGATACTGAAATAATATCTGCGAGAGAATTCATAGAAAGAATTGAGCTGCAGTCATCCAAGCTAAGGAGAAAGATATTATTTCCACTGGAATTCATTTTATTCTGCTTTGTGGATGATAACACCCCACAAAAATCTGTTTTCCTTTTTCGGAAGAATGTAAGGGAGATTTCTGACAATCCGTCCTCCATGATAGAGACACCAGTCTCTGCAGACTTCAAGAAGCATCTCTGAAAAGTTTCCGTCCTCTTTAAAGTTTTCATTCAGGAGCTGGAAAAATCCTCCACCACCCACACCTACAGGCGAGCCGTACTTACCATGCTGGGCGAGAATTTGCGTTAGATTGGCTATGTGTGGATAGGAAAGGTATTCATAGGTAAATCTCAGGGAATTCCATAATTGCTCGTAAATTGCCACTTTCAGAAGGCTGAACCCTTCAGCAATTTTCTCATCTTCTACCTCTTCCCTTATCATTCCCTCCTGTATCAGATCCAGCCCTGTTTTTCCGTAATTCCAGACGGATTCGGTTAGATCCTCTGCAATCCTTTTCAAAAACTTCTCTGCCTCTGGCAGGTGGTATGAACGCCTTCTTATGGATTTCAGGATCTCAGGAAAATCATGACCAACTCCCGTCCAGATGTCAGTGAAGAGTGGTCTATCAAAATGGTAGGAATGGACTTCCGGCTTCATCTTTTCGGCAGTTTCACCTCTGTTTCTGTAACAAAAAACATTTGCGGGCTTTGGTGAGCCAAAAAGAAGGAGATACTCTGCACTCGTGCTGGTGGTTGAGGGAATGGGCCATTTGTCCTGAATGTGCATGTTATCTGCCAGTGCAATGGCATCGGCCAGTATTTCATGCCTGTCAAAGCATTTCTCAAAGCTTCGATTGGTTATGCATTTGCTCTCCGATACAGCATCTTTGAAAGAATTGCTGTCTCTCAGATATTCTGCCCCAACCATCAGCAAAACAGCTATTGCTGATGACATGATAAATCCGGAATTGTAGGGAACTTCAGAGTAAAAATGAATTATGGAATTTTCAAAGTAGGAGTCAAAGTTTAAATCTGGAATTTCGGTCAAATTCAGGTTTTTCTGAACAATATCCGCCAGTCTGGGAATTGAGATGCATTCACCATCTGTCACGTAAAAGAACTCCATCTCTTTCTTTGAACCCCTGCTAATCCCCATCCAGATTCTGTATCCTGTAACCTCAACGATTATTGTTTTCGTCCACATAACTGCAATCGAACCAAATCTTGATGCAAGCACATCTGCTGATGCTATCAGATCGTATCTTTTTCTATCCAGATATGCAGGAACTTCAAACACACCAAATGATTCGATAACATTCTCAACATACTCATTTTCAATGTTTAGCTGAATCGTTAAATTTTCGACTCTCACAGCTTTTCTCTTTTTTTCATCAGGCAAATTGAGGACGTTTTCTGTTATATCTCTCCCATTACTGTCGAGAAAGGCGATCATCTCCTCTCTCGCCATGCCGATCAGGGCACCTGTGACAGCTTCAGAAGGGTTCGTGCGCCACACACCCAGTTCCTTCACCTGATGGAAAAGTGATGCATAATCAACTCTGCCTCCCTTTCTCTGTGCAGTTTCTATTATGAATCTGGCTTTTTTCTCAAAATCAGATATCCTTTTTGGCATACATGAATTTGCTCTTTCGTTCCCTTAAAATTTTCTTTAGATTATTTATTCATTTTCCTCAGTTCTATCAGGAATTTACTAAATTTTTTCAGTTTACTAAATATCCTCAAAGCTGAGCCTAAATTATTAAAAATTCAAAAATTATTAAAATTTAAATATTATTTAAAATAGAAAAAGTTATATATTTTTAATTGCAGGAATTGATATGAACGGTCTAAAGCCGGGAATGAAACATGAACTGACGGTTGAGGTAACTCCCGATATGGCTGCCTCAAAATTTGTTGAAGGCACACCCAATGTTTTTGCAACAGCAGCGATGGTTGCGCTGATAGAGCAGACATGCAAGGATATGACACAGCCTTACTTGAAAAATGGACAGACTACAGTTGGAGTTCACATAAACGCAAGCCATATCGCCCCAACACCGATTGGCATGAAGGTCACTGCAAAAGCAGAGCTGATGGAGGTGGATGGAAGGAGGCTTGAATTCAGGGTTGAGGTTTTTGATGAGGTAGAAAAGATAAGTGATGCAGAACATACACGCTTTGTAATAGACATTTCCAGATTCGAGGCAAAAACGATGAAGAAGCTGGAAAAAGAAGAACAGAGGACATAATTGCTAATTCATATTGTTGACAGTATTCGTAGTAATGTTTATTAATACAAAATTGCAATACAAAGGACATGGAATATGTCACGATCTCAGCAAGAATAAGAAAGGATCTGAAAGAAGAGATGGACAGACTTGGGATTAAGCCATCAGAGGTGATAAAACGGGCTGTTGAAGAGAGTATAAGAAAAAAGAAGATAGAAATCCTCAAAACCAGAGTGGAAGAAATTCGGGAATTGCTGAACAAACTGATAGAGGAGGAATGGGTTTCTGCGCTTAGGGAAAGCAGAGAGGAGAGATGATGCTGTTTGATGCCTCTGCCATAGTAAACATTTGCAGCAGAGGAGAATTGGAAAAACTGGAAGGATACACATCATCCTTGGCCATTTTTGAAATTGGAAATGCAATCTGGAAGCAGGTATACCAGAGGAAAAGACTGAATGAAGATGAGGGCATGAAGGTTCTGAATGTTATGAAGGAAGTTTTGGAGAGTCTTGAAAAACTTGAGATAGATGAGCCTCAGGATGTTTTGAAGATTGCTGTTGAGAATGGCATTACATTTTACGATTCTGCATATCTGTATCTGGCAATCAAGAATGATCTTTCGCTGGTCACAGATGATGAAAAACTTTACAGGATAGCCGGAAAATACGTGAGGGTTTTGAGAAGCAGAGATCTGTGATGTGAGATTGCAGTTATTCGGTTAGAGTACATAAACTGTTCATCAAAAATGTTTATTATAAGGGATGTAATATGCTGAGATGATGAGCAGCTGGGCAAAGGTAATCATTGGAGACAGCAGAAAAATGATTGAAGTGGAAAACAACAGCATAGATCTCGTTGTCACCTCACCTCCATACTGGCACATCAAGGATTATGGCGTTCCGGGGCAGATAGGATATGGACAGTCGTTGCATGAGTATCTGAAAGATCTTTACAGAGTCTGGAAGGAATGCTACCGAGTTTTAAAGCCTGGAAGAAGGCTGTGTATAAACATCGGTGATCAATTTGCCAGATCTGTGATTTATGGGAGGTACAAGATAATACCCCTGCACGCAGAATTCATTGCTCAGTGCGAGGATATCGGTTTTGATTATATGGGATCGATTATCTGGCAGA
>WAMS01000043.1 GCA_015522195.1 Geoglobus sp.
CTCTGTTCTCCTTCGCCTTAGCTTCATTCGGGCTGTGCTGGCCAACTGCAACCAGATTTGCAGGATACCACTGGGGAGTGCTTATCTTGGGCTGGAGCTCCCAGTAAAGCCTCTCTCCAACGTCGTGGGTAGTGGGTACTCCATTAAAGCCGCTCATGTGGCAAACTGAGCATGTTGGTGCAGGGGTGTTTTCCGGTGTGAGCCTCTCCTCCTTCAGGAAGCTCTTGTTTTCTAAAGAGAAGAATATGTTCCCGTGCTTGCTCTCCTCATATATCTCGATCTGCGGGTGATCTGGCCCAAGATGACACTGCCCACAGGTCTCAGGTGCCCTCGCCTCTTCAATGCTGAATTTATGTCTGGTGTGACACGAAGCACATGAGCCCGGCACCCCGTCAGGGTTCAGCCTGCCAACTCCGTTGTTGGGCCAGCCCTTCACAATCTTGCCTTCATCATCAACTATTACCGCACTTCCGTGACATTCCAGACAGTAGAGGATGTTCCCATAGCCGTCGAGTTCTTCTCTTAACCCCAGTCTGTCCATCATTCCGCTTGCTGGATAAAGCGGGGTTACTCTGCTTCTGAAATCTCCATATGGATCATTTTCCCTCATTATTTTTTCGCTGGGTACCTCACCGGCCTTCAACTTCCCCTGCTTTACCAGATCATTGTACCAGGGCTTGAAGGGACCTATTAAAGCCGTCCATGCGTGCTTGCTGTTCATGAATTCTCCAACCTGCTGTGCATGGCACCGCTCATAGTACTTCGGAGAGGGGACAGGCGTTATTCGGTTCCCGTAGTGGGTTACAACACTGCGATCCTCATGTCCTGAAAGCTCCCCGTGGCAGTCTATGCATCCAACGCCCTTCTCTGCCATCACTGAACGCTGGTAATCTGCCACTATCCCCGGAGTGATTGATTTGTGGCAGTTGATGCACTGCTCTGTTGCCTGAACAATGCCGACAGCAAGCAAAAGAGCTGCCAGCAATACGATTGCCCGCATATTACCACCATTTACTGTTTGTGTAAGAAGACTTTAAATTTTTTCGTTTTTATGATATATGGTTTGTTTTTATCTCATTATCTTTTATTTTCTTTAAAAGTAATAAAATAATTTCGAATTGGAGTACGATGCTATACAATCAGTCAAAACCTGGCTGGGAGACACGAGACTCCTTTTCTACCCATCTTGCAAACTGAAAGGTCAGGCAAAAAATACACCTATCACCATGAAAACAATTCTCCAAAATCCTCTCTGAGACTCTCCAAGAAAATTATAGCGGGACCAAATATGATCTCTGAAAGATGGTAAATGCGGTCTGTAAATACAGAACTGCTGGGATTGAGCTCACCACAATTTTTAAATATCCATTTTCAAAATGAAGTTTTGCCGACGGTCACAGGGATGGGGGAAACACCCGGACCCATTCCGAACCCGGAAGTTAAGCCCTGTCCCGTTCCGCGTTGTACTGCCTTCCGAGAGGGGGCGGGAAGCGCGGAAACTGTCGGCATCTTTCATTGATTTTTGTTTTTACTGATTAGTGTTATTTTCTTTGAAACTTCCTTTCCAGTTTTTCAGATTCAATCCACCCCTTTTCTATTTCCTGAACAGCTCTCAATATACCTGAGATTTCCTTCTCGATCTTGGCATAAATCTCTCTGCATTTAAGCTCGGTCAGACCTTTTATCACCGTCAGGGGGTTTCTTATCCCGTCAACGAGCATCATCATATTCCTGATATTCTTTTCAAGCTGGTTTAAAATCTGATTTCGTTCTCTTTCAAGCTCAAAATCATGCAGAGCGTACGCCATATCTCCTGCAAGGGTTTCGAGTATTCTTATCTCCCTGCTTGAAAGTTTTTCCTGGGTTAATATGAATATGAGTCCCTTAACCTCTGAACCGTAGACCATGGGGAAGGCATATCCAAAGGAGTCCATCGCACTTTTGCAGTGAATGCAGCTTTCAGGATGAAATCCTGGAGGGATCTGAAGGGGTATTTTTCTTTTCATTGCTGATTTTATGCACTCAAATTCATAAACGTCCTTGGGATCTGATCTTCTTCCATCTGAAAAGGTCATGACTTCCCCATTCAGAGAGAACATCACAACATTCTCTCTGTATTCAGATAGCATTAATGAAGTTTTTAAGCCCAGCTTTTCAGGATCCCTCTCTATTATGATTGTCTCATTGATCTTCAATATTTTTTCGAGAAGCCGGTTTACCCTGATTATCTCGTGTTCTCTTTTCCTGAGCTCTCTTTTCAGGTAAATCTCCCTGAATCCCAGCAAAAATCCAAGCAGAACTGTGGCAAAGGCAAGATATTTCACCCAGTAGGGTACTTCTGTTCTGGTAGTTTCCGTCCATTTTCCAATGAGACTGTAGTAGAGTGAGCTCTCATCTTCTTTCAGTATTGCAAGATGATAATCAATTTTTTCAAGATAGTACTCGCTTCCCTTCGCTCCTGCAAATCTGAGCTCTACCGGTGAAAAGACCACAGATGTTGTTTTCAATCCGTAATCTCCGGCGTAGAGGTTGCCGTATATTCTGGATACAATGCCTGCATCAGCCTCTCCTGTCCTGACAGCTTCAAATACTTCCCTGTAGTCCCCTTCAACCTCGACATAGGATGTTTTGATTCCAAAGGATTTTGCAAGGTTCCTGAATTTTCTGAAATAAATATCCTGTCTCACTCCTGCAATTTTCTTACCGTCGAGGTCTGTGATTGTTTCAATTCTCTTACCCGCAACAATAACTCCCCAGTTATTGAAAACTGGCTCCCTGTTAAAACTGAATACCTCTTCTCTCTCAGGTGTATACGCCACATCAGGCAATATATCAATTTCTCCACTCTTCAATTTTTCAATCAGCTCGGGAAAAGTACCGTAAACATATCTGAGTTCCCACTCCTCCTTCTCTGCAATATACTCAAGAAGTTCGATGAAAAATCCATCCGGTTTGCCATTACTGTAGAATAACATTGGAGGGTTGTCATATACGCCCACTGTTATCTCCAGTGAGTGTGCTGGATAAATGAGAAGAAGAAATATGATTAAAGTAAAGATCGGAGACTTTTTCATTGAGTTAATTAAAGATTTAAAATATATTAACTTTCCGAAAATGCAGTTACGGACTGGTAATGTTTATCTAAGATTGAGGACAATGGATGCTGTGGATATTGTGTTTGGAGGTGGAAGATACGGACTTGAGGCTGTGGAGCATCTTATCAAAGAAGGCAGAAGATTCGTGGTAATCGATCCAGACAAAAATTGCATGGTTATGAAAAAAATCAGGCTGCCTGAATTTAATGAAAACATACGAGAAAACTCATTTTTACAGGGGAGTGTTAAGGAGCTTGTAGAGCTTTTCTTTACACTGCAGCCCGAATTTATCTTTCCAACCGCTCCTGTGCATATGGCAGCATCGTTTCTGACCCAGATGATTGAACTTGAATCATGGGCCGATGGTATCGATTCTGTTCTTTCAGGAATACCACCGAAAATCATACTTTCAGCAGGAAAGGGTACAGTTGTTGTTAGCTATAACAGGGATCACGACTGCATTCCAAACTGCAGGGCTCCAGATGTGTGCCCCGTAACGAAAGTGAAAAAACCCGCAACCATGTATGAAATGCTGAGATTTGCCGCCCCAGATGGCTTTGTTGTTGAAAGTGTCTATCTAAAGCCAGGACTTGGGGCAGTGAGGGGAGAGGATCTGAATGAATTGATAGAATGGGCAGAAGGCAGGGACAGAATTTTAGTCGGAACTGCCTGCAGGTGCCACGGTGTTTTGAGCTCTTTCAGGAGGGTATGATATGAAGGTTGCTACTTTCAATGTAAATTCCATAAGGGCAAGACTGCATGTTGTGATTCCATGGCTTAAAGAAAACAATCCTGATATTCTGTGCATGCAGGAAACAAAGGTTGACAACAGAAATTTTCCAGAAAATCAGTTTTCAAGAGCGGGATATCAGGTGTATTTCTCAGGAGTGAAAGGCAGAAATGGGGTTGCAATAGCAACAAGGATTGAGCCAGAGGATTTGGTGATTGGAATGGGTGGAGATGAGGAGGACAGGGTTATTTCAGCCAGATTTGACAGAATTGGTGTTGTGAACGTCTACGTTCCTCAGGGTCAGAGCATTGAATCTGAGAAGTACAGGTACAAGCTGAATTTTCTTGAGAGATTCAGGGAGTATCTTAGAAACGAGATCGATTTTGAACAGTACTGGGCAGTTTGCGGAGACATGAATGTGGCTCCGGAAGAGATAGACGTCCACAGTCCCGCCAGGCTTAAAAATCACGTTTGCTTTCACATCGATGCAAGAAATGCCTACAGAAAAATTCTGGAGCTTGGATTTGTGGATCTGCTCAGAAAATTCCATCCTGACGAAAGGGTGTACTCCTTTTATGATTACAGGGTGAGGAATGCAGTGGAGAAAGGTCTGGGATGGAGGGTTGATGCAATCCTTGCAACACCCAGGCTGGCTGAAAAAGCCTTGAACTGCTATGCAGACCTCAGTCCGAGATTGGTCGACAGACCGAGCGATCATCTGCCCCTGATAGCAGAGTTTGATATTTGAATGACCTGCCGGGTTTTTAATATTCCATGGTTGCAGCAAGATTTTCAATGCTGTTCGAAGAAAATTGTTCAGTACTCTTCCATTTGTCTGAAAGCTCAGAGCCGAAGCTGCAACCGTTATTTTTAACCTTACCGTCATGTTCATGTTGAAAATGTTTAAATATGGACTTTTACAAGGATCAGAATCTGCAGGGTGGTTTGCCAGGATGATGATTAACTTCAGGATGATGACCGGGATGGTGGTTTAGATGTTCAGAAAATTGCTGTTATTTTTCCTTGTTATTGTGTTCTCCATATTTATCTCTGGCTGCTCTGAAGAAAATGACAGCCTTTCTGAAAATGAAGTAAGTGAGAGAGTAGAGAGGCTTGTCTCAATGCTTGAGGAATCAGATGGGCAGATTAACGAAGCATTGGCCGGACTTGTTGATAGCAATTATGACATTGCAAGATACAGTGCCCTCAATGCAGGAAGGCTGATGAGTGATGCGGAAAACGTGCTGGAAGAAATAGAACCCTATCTGTCAGATGAAGATTTTTACTTTCTCTCCACATTTATTGAATACAATCGCCGCTGGGCCATGGTTGTATACAAAACGGCGAATATCATGGAGCTTTATGATGCATTGCAGGATCAAATAATTGAAGATGAACCTGAAATAGCCCTTCCCAAAGTTGAATTGCTTGAGAGAGGGTACAGGGAGAATGCGAGAGACTGGGAGGAACTTGCACTGTTTTTGCAGTCAAACATGAAGTTCATGGAAAGAGCCGGAGTTGGTGAGAGTGAGGTGGAGATAATCTCCGGACTGGCAGAGGAAACATACCTTTTTGCCGATACGCTTAAGGATTACAGGGATATTCTGAGATCAGAGGTGGAAGACTACAG
>WAMS01000044.1 GCA_015522195.1 Geoglobus sp.
CTCTTCGGTCCCTTGCTTCCAAGCCCGAAAACAAAGCTTGCAATCACAGCCGCCAGTATGACGGTTATTGCCACCATTAAAATCACGCCTATAACAGGCGATACACCTTTCTCATCCTTGAGCCATTTCATCTTACCATCACCTCTTCTTCAACACTTTATTATTAAACAACCACTATATAAGCTTTTTCCATTATGATTATCACCTGATACGTGATGATGACATACATTGTGATGTGTTGCCCGCGAGATCAGAAGGTTTATCTTGTCCTCAGGAAATTTTATGAAGGTGGTTCCATGGAAATAGTTGTTGTTGGTGGTGGAGCTGGCGGGATGGCTGCGGCTTCAAGAATAAAGGCCATGAAACCTGAATGGAATGTCAGGGTTTTTGAAGCAACATCCTTTGTCAGCCATGCTCCGTGCGGAATACCCTACGCCATAGAGTTTGATTTCCCGAGCGATGAACTCATGTACTACAGACCTGAGGTTTTTGTCAGGGAGAGAGGTATTGACCTTCATCTGAACTCAACGGTCGTTGAAGCTGACAGAGAGAGCATAACTGTCAGGGAAAACGGAGAGCTCAGAGATTACGAATGGGACAAGATGGTGATCGCCACAGGAGCAAGTCCAAAAGTTCCGGATGTTGACGGGATAGATCTCCAGAACATATTCACCGCAGACCTTCCACCTGACGCAGACAGGATAAGAAAGGCTGCAAAGGATGCCGAAAACGTTGTGATTATTGGATCGGGATACGTTGGCATAGAGATGGCAGAAGCATTTTCTTCTCTGAAAAAGAAGGTCACAGTAATTGAAATGGCAGATCTGCCTTTACCGAATTTTGACAGAGAGATTGGCGAGATTGTAAAAAAGGAAATGGAAAGGAGGGTTGATCTCAGGCTTGGAGAAAGACTGGAGGCATTTGAGGGAAAAGAGAGGGTCGAAAGAATCATCACGGACAGAGGGGAGTACAGAGCCGATCTTGTTATTGTTGGAACCGGTGTTAAGCCAAATACTGAGCTTGCAGAGCAAGTTGGGGCAAAAATCGGAAAAACAGGAGCAGTTGAGGTTAACAGAAGAATGGAAACAAGCGTAAAGGACGTTTACGCTGCAGGGGATGTTGCTGAAACCGAGCACATCATCACAGGCAAAAAAGTCTGGATTCCTCTCGCACCACCTGGAAACAAAATGGGTTACGTTGCAGGAGTCAATATGGCTGGAGGAGAAATTGAGTTCCCGGGAGTCCTTGGAACACAGATAACAAAGTTTTATGATCTTCAGATCGGGAAAACAGGACTGACAGAAAGAGAGGCTGTTAAGGAGGGTTTCAGTGTAAAAACAGCATTCATAACCGCAAACACCAAGGTCCATTACTATCCGAGGGCGGTGAAGACGTTCATAAAGGCGGTGAAGGATGCAGAGACAAACAGGGTTCTTGGTGCACAGATTGCCGGTTACGAGATGGTTGCAATGAGGACAAATGTGTTTTCTGTCGCAATTCAGGCACAGTTCACCACCAGGGATCTGTTTTTCTCTGATCTCGTCTATGCTCCACCATTCACACCGATATGGGACCCTGTAACGGTTTCTGCAAGAGTCCTTAAATTCTGAAAAATTTTTAATCTCAGATTGGCAGGAAGATCGGAAATGAGAGAGAACAGTCTGGCAGAGATAGTTCAGGAGATCATGAACTGCAGAAACTGTACACTTTATGCATCTAAAACGAATTATGTTCCCGGAGAGGGTAGTGAAAATGCCAGAGTCATGTTCATAGGTGAGGCTCCGGGCAGGGAGGAGGACGAGCAGGGAAGGCCCTTTGTTGGCAATGCAGGGAAGCTTCTGACAGCCATGATAGAAAATGTTCTTGGACTGTCCAGGAAGGATGTGTACATCACAAACATTCTCAAGTGCAGACCACCTCACAACAGAGACCCTGCAGAAAATGAAATAGATGCATGCTTTCCATTTCTGATAAGGCAGATAAATGCGATAAAGCCAGATGTGGTTGTGTGCCTTGGAAGACATTCTGCAAGGGTAATTTTTGAGCATTTTCAGATCCCGTTCAGATCGATAACAAGGGATCGGGGAGTTTTAAGGGAGAAGGAGGTTGATGGAAGAAAAATGTGCTTTATGGCCACATACCATCCTGCTGCAGCCCTCTACAAACCACCACTGAAGGAGATAATTGAGGAGGACTTCAGAAGGCTGACAGGCACAATTAAAAGAAAAAATAAAACCCTGTTTGACTTTTTCAGTTAATGGCGCAGAAAGCCTCTCCAAGAGGAGTGAGGTAAATTTTTACGTTCTTACCCTCTCTTCTCATCTCAATGAGACCGTCATTTTCAAGTCCCTTCAGATGGTAGCTCATTTTTGCTCTCTGTGCCATGTATGCCTTTGCTTTCTCAAGCTTACCTTCTACAAGCTTTATGAGATTATTTATTGATTCCACAACCTTCCCGTTATTGTATATTGCCTTCAGAATGTTTATCTTATCCACACCTATCCTCTTCAGCGGTGGAACCTGTATCTCAACTATCTCGGATATCCCCGTCTCCTTGCCCCTCTCATATTTTGGAAGGGCAACATACATCTTACCTCCTGTCAGCTGGGCGGTTATGTAGAATGAGATCATCAGAGTCCTTGGTGCATCAGTGGCGTTTATGAAGATTCTGTTTCCATCATCAAGTTCCTTTTTTAGAGCCTGCAGTATCTTTATCGCAGAACCGAACACCTCTGTTTCAACAACGCTTATCTTTTCAATTTCCACAAGCACGCTGAGCACTCTTTCCAGCTCCTCTGCAATAGTTTCAAATTCCTTGGATTCCGGCACAACTAAGTAGGCCTTCTGAATTGGATAACCGCTTGTCTTCAAACTTTCCATAATCCTGTCCTTGTTCATGCCTATCGCAATAACATGCACAACCTTGGTCATAATTCTCATTTTTTGCAAAACTTAATAAATTTTTCTACACATCATAGTCACCGTTAAACCTGACATTATCGTTAAAAAGTAAACAAGTCTTCAAAATGTTTGGTATCTGAAGCCATGATACCCAATCTTGAGATTCTGATAAAGAAATTGAAACAATAAATTAAATCACCAACCTTACCAATTTAATCTCTTCAGTACACTTCAGATAAATCAATAAATCTGTATGGATGTGTGCATATCGTTGCCTTTGAATAACTGACAGGCTGCCACAAAGCAGAAAATTCTGGAATCAGATGTCATCATTTCCCGATCATCCTGACGGAATTTATCACAATAATAATGAAAAGGATTAAATACGAGTCCATCAGATAACTGCTGATGAGCGAGCTTAGGGAGTATGCTCAACGGCTTCTTGAAACCGAACCACCAGAGGGGTATGAAGAGGTTGATGCATATCCTGTTTATGGAGATCACATTTTTGCTGGAGTCAAAATTCTGGAGAAGGATCTGGAATACACATATCACGTAATCGAACCTATCCTTGATCAATACGAAAACAGAAGAGAGGAGATAGTGAGAAGGCTTGAATTTGTACTGCCATCACTCGAAGAAAGGATGACCAAAACTGACCTGATTATCGACGCATTCGACAGAATCATGGATTCAATGAAGATAAAAATTGAGGATGAATACTACTACCATGCCCTTCTCTACTATGCCCTCAGGGAAACGGTTTTTTACGGACCAATAACCCCTCTCATGAAGGACAGGCTGATTGAGGATATCTCTTGTAACGGGTACAACAAGCCTGTTTATCTGTTTCACAGGAATTACCAGAACATAAAGACTAACATAGTTTTCAGTGATGATGAGCTTGACACGTTTGTTA
>WAMS01000045.1 GCA_015522195.1 Geoglobus sp.
CATGCTGTGCACGATTCCCAGGATATCTCACCTCTTATGTGTGACATTTCACCATCCTTTGATATCTTGCAAACCGCCTCACAGAAGTGACAGCCTATGCATGCATCGCTAACTCTGACTGCTGGATTTATTTCGTGGTAATCTCTCCTCACCTCAGGAAGATGCAGTTCCTCATATCTCTCAGAAACCCATCTCTCTATCTTTATGGCGTTTGTCGGGCAGTACTTTTCGCACTTTCCACAATAGTTGCAGGCATCTGAAAAGAGAACAAGCTTTCCGTCTTCATCGTATTCGTAGCTTATTGCAACATTGGGGCATATGTTGAAACATATCGAACATTCAACACCGATGCATTTTTCCCTGTAGAATTCCTGATTGCCATCAAACAGCCTGTTAACCTTTATGGCATCAAACTGGCAGACCTTTTCACATGTAAAGCAGAGAGAACATCTGTCATCAACACTGATTGAGCCCGAGACTGAATACTGGGTCGTGAGCTTGCATGAATCGCAGTGGACATGAATGACATCTTTTGGACAGACAGCCTGGCATATCTCACAGTATATGCACTTGCTCTCGTCTATCTCGGGTTTTCCTCTGACTATTCTGATAGCATCTGTCGGACAGAATATCACACAGTTTCTGCATTCTATGCAACCCTCACCTATGGTGATGTGCCCGACTCTGAATCTGTCCTTGTTCAGTATTTTTCTGACCTCTATTGCATCTCTCGGACAGTTTTCAGCACAAACACCACAGTAAACACAATTCTCAATATCTGTTTTTGAGTAATGTAGTTTTTTCAGAATTTTATCATAAGGTGAGTTTTCAAGACTCAGGGCACCGTACTGGCAGTAAACAGTACATGTTCCACAGTCTATACAGCCTTCAATTTCAGCTTTGAATGAATCGGCGGTTTTGTACACGACTATTGCCGATTTAGGACACACCCTTTCACAGAGCCCACATCCAACGCAATTTTCAGGATTGAAGGAAACTGTCATGATTTGTCAGAACAGACCATGGTATTTAATTGTTACGGTATAACATAAAGTAGCACACAGATGGATACAAACACACCTAAATGATTTAAAATTAAGAAATACGTTATTCAACGAAATTAATAATTAAGGACCCTTCAGACAGTTCCAGTACTTTGAGTGAATTTTTTTCACGTCCATGACATTATCCTTCACTTTCTGCATGGCGTAGCTTCTTTTTCTCCATCTAAGCTCTCCAAGGTAATTTTCTGGCTCTCTGATGTTTGAAAGATCGATTCCTGCCAGGCCGCAGATAATTGCAAGATTTGTATATGGTAAAGCCTGCTCCACACTGTATCCGCCTTCAAGGACAGCCACAACTCTTCCTTTGCATAGTTCCTCAGCCAGGCTTTTTATCCTTGACATAAGCGTTCCGTAACCTCTGGCAGTGAGGGCAAGACCTGTTATCGGATCTGTAAAGTGATTGTCCTGTCCTGCAGAAACTGCTATGAACTCAGGCTCAAACTCTCTCAAAACCGGCTCGATAACGCTGTCGAAGATGTAGAGGTATTCCTCATCTGATGTTCCGGGCGGAACAGGGATGTTTATTGTATAGCCCTCTCCCTCTCCCCTGCCTGCTTCATCAGGATATCCAGTTCCCGGATAGAGAGGAATCTGGTGAGTTGATATGAACAAAACAGAGCTGTCATCATAGAATATCTCCTGTGTTCCATCGCCATGGTGTGCGTCCCAGTCAAGAATTGCAACCCTCTCAACTCCATTTTTTTGGAGATGTTTGACCATTACTGCCATGTTGTTGAAATAGCAGAATCCAGCCCCGGTATGGGGTTTTGCATGATGGCCGGGAGGTCGAATCATCGCAAATGCATTGTCCACCTCTCTCCTGATAACAGCCTCTGCAGCTCTTATTGCTCCACCTGCTGCAAGCAGTGCAATCTCAAAAACCCCAACCGGAATATTTGTGTCAAAATCTATCACACCACCGGTTTTGCTCTCTCTTTCGAGAAATCTCACGTAACTCTCCTCATGAACCATAAGGATATCGTCAATCTCTGCCGGTTCAGGCTCTATCAGAATTATATTTTCCAGATCGAATATACCCTCCTCATTCAGCTGATCAACAGTGTATGCAAGTCTCTCCTTCCGTTCTGGATGGGTTGGAGACTGTTCATGCTCCAGATACTTTGGATGGTATATTATTCCCGTCTTCATAACGCATCACAGCTAATTCCGGGTTTTATCTGAACCACAACATCTGCAATCTTGCCCCTCACAATCCCACCTCTGACAATTGAGAATGAGTTGAAGTACACGACATCCACGTCTTTCAAATCATTTCCACAGGCACCGTATCTTTCAGCAATTTCCCTTGCTCTGTTAACTGTCAGGTATATGAAGTCATCATCACTCATGCCGCCCGATACTTTTTCAACGTACTCCGAGTCAAGTTCTCCGTTAAATATTGCAACCCCCCTTTCAGTGTCAAATCTTCCGTAAACCGTGAGGCTTATCCTCGAAACAGCAACACCAACTGCATTTGCAGATTCATGGTGATCTGGAAGGATGAACTTTTTGCCGGCTCTCTCAGCAATTTCCGGAAGGAGGTATCCTGCAAGATATCCGGTTCCAATTAAGGTTCTCGGTTCATAGTTTTCAACTGCTGATGCAATCGTATCAACATAAGCCTCAATCTCTTTTTCGGCTGCATCCCTCTTCACAGCATTCCTTGATTTCTGATAGTCTCCAATTTCATTTCCAGCAGCATTCAAAAGATCAGTTAAGGTTGCAGAGTTTCCTCCAAATGCAAGTGGTGAACTTTTCCTGAATGGATTCAGTTTTCCGTTGAAAAAGCTGTCACCTCCATAAGGTATGGACTGGCTTTTAACACACCTTATGTGTGTTCTCATTCCGTGTACTGTGGCATTCAGCATCATTACAGGCTCTCCATTCTTAAGCTCCACAAGATCGGTGGTTGTACCGCCAATGTCAACAATAAGGGCATTGTCAATTCTGGATAGATAGTAAGCTCCGAGTGCAACGGCAGCAGGACTTGAGTTGTAAAGCTCTGATGGATTTCTCACTGCAATTTTCCAGGGAATGAATCCACCATCCCCTTTGTAATAGAAAAATTCTTTCTTGAATCTCCTTATTTCTTCTGTCAGATCCCATATTTCCCTGGAAATCTTGGAATTCACGACTGTGGTGTTTATTCGCAAAGGGTAGTTTATACTTCCAACGTGATGGCTGAGAGATATTGACCTTTTATCAGCATATTTTTTTGCAATTTCGAAAGCTCTATGCTCTATTTCAGGATTTCTTATAGAGAATTTTCCCGATATTGCCACTGCATCGAAACCTGAGTTTGCCAGAAGTCTTTCGATCTCCATTTCATCAATATCCTCAACAAGATCTCCTCTGTGGTTGACATATCCCCTGAGAACAGCCCCATATGGTCTGTAATTCAATCCAGGACCTGGGAATAAAATTGAAAGAGTTCTGATCTCATCAAATCTGCTTGCAATAACGTTTACTGGAAGTGATGCGCTCACAACGAGTTTTGCATTTTTAATGTCCAATTTTTCCGATATATGCTTCAGAATCCTGGAAATTCCGATATCGTTCGGAAACTTGTAGGTTTTTAAGGAACCATCAGACAGAAACGCAACATCTGTGTTTGTTCCGCCAACATCAATGCCCACTATCATTCAGGTTAGAGTGCGGATTGATGGTTATTAATTATTTTTGCAAACAGATGGGTGAAGCATCCAGAAAACGTTATTCAATGGTCTTGCTGAAAATGGCGGCTAAGGTTGTCTGTAACTGTCTAAGAGAAGATTCAATCACTTTCAGGATGATCTGAGAATTTTTTTGTCAGCTCCAGTGAGAGCAAGGCCAACGCAATTAAAATCACCGGCAGCTCAAGGTATGGCTGTGGTTTGATTATTAACAAGGCTCCAAAAACTCCAAACAGAATACGGTACCATAAGTTCAGTTTTTTAAATCCGTTGTATCCAATAAAAGCCATTGAAAACAGCATGATGGCGAATGCAGATATTGCAAAATCTGCAGCTGTTTCCGGAAAGGACCAGAGAACAAGACTGGGTCTGAAGAAAAATACGAAGGGTATTATAAATAATCCTGCACCGATTTTCAGAGACTCCCTGACAACAGAGATAAATGAAGC
>WAMS01000046.1 GCA_015522195.1 Geoglobus sp.
GAGGGAGAATGATGATCTCAAATCAGAAAAATGCAGACCACTCTCGGGTGGATTTTTATAGAGCCTCATTCCAACAGAATACATGGAAATTGATGTAATCAGATTCAAAAGACCGGAAAAACACAATGCTCTTGATCTCGAGCATATATGGGAGATAAAGATGGAATTCTGTAAATGCGAAAATCCAGTAATCATAACGGGAGAGCCAAGTTTCTGTTCAGGCCTTGACCTTGATTTTGTTCGAAAAACCTCGGAAACTCAGATTGTGGAATTTGCAGATGTGGCAAACGATCTCATTCTTCAAATTGCCAGACATCCAAAACCAGTGGTGGCATTTGTTCAGGGATACGCAATCGGTGCAGGATTCAGCATTGCACTGGCATGTGACGGCATTGTGGCAGACAGAAATGCTATATTTTCCACAGGATTTGCAAAGCTCGGAATAGCTCCTGATATGGGAATTTCCTATTTTCTTCCCAGAACTGTGGGATTGAGAAGAGCATTGAGACTTCTATCAACTGCTGAAAGATTCGGGGCTGATGAGGCTCTGAATATGGGCATAGTTACTGAAATAGGTGGAATTGAAGATGCGTTTGAGCTTGCAGAAAGGATGGAGGGAAATTCACTTAAATACATCAAGGAGCTGATTTATCCAGATATAGAAAAACATGTGATGAGAGAGAAGGAACTTGCACTGAAATCGATCTCCGAAACGGGGGTTGGAATGAAGTGGTAGGGAGGTGGAGGAATGATAAAGGCAGGAATCATAGGCGGGACAGGTTATACAGGAGGAGAACTTTTAAGGCTATTGGCAAT
Source organism: Geoglobus sp. (assembly GCA_015522195.1). Taxonomy (GTDB): domain Archaea; phylum Halobacteriota; class Archaeoglobi; order Archaeoglobales; family Archaeoglobaceae; genus Geoglobus. The sequence continues at coordinate 817 of WAMS01000046.1, forward strand.
TCATCCTGAGGTTGAGGTTACTGCAGTCAGTTCAAGAAAGGAGAAAGGAAAGAAGATTCATGAAATCCATCCCTACCTCAGGGGATTTTATGATACAGAGTTTGTTGAACCAAAAATAGAGATTTTTTCAGAATGTGATGTTGTATTCACAGCAGTTCCCCATGGTGAGGCAATGAGGTACGTTCCGGATCTGTATGAAAGTGGTATCAGGGTAATAGATCTGTCTGCAGATTACCGGCTTTCAAAGGAGAGGTACGAGGAAGTCTATGGAAAAAAACACGAGGCATATATTGGAGCGGTTTACGGACTGACAGAGCTTCACAGGAAAGAGATAGGCAGGGCCAGACTTGTTGCAAATCCCGGCTGCTATCCCACAGGTGCAATTCTTGCTGCAGCCCCCCTTGCTGAGCTTGAAATTGTTGAGAGGGTTGTATTTGATTCAAAAAGCGGGATAAGTGGTGCAGGAGCTGCTCCAACTGAATTCACACATTATCCAAATCTGCACGAGGCAATTGTTCCATACAAAATCACAGCTCACAGGCATTACCATGAAATGGAACAGGAGCTGAAGAAATTTCAGGAGGACATAAGAATTTCATTCACACCCCAGGTCTTCCCGGGGTCAAGGGGCATCCTTACAAATGCCCATGTATTCCTGAGAGGTGAACTTGATGAAGGTGAACTCAGGAAAATTTATGGGGAATTTTACAGAGATTGCTACTTCATAAGATTTCAGGAGGGTGTCAGGCTCAGCTACGTCAGGGGGAGCAATTTTGTCGATATCTCTATACACAGAGGTGATGACAGAGCGGTCATCATCTCAGCAATTGATAACCTTGTAAAGGGTGCAAGCGGTCAGGCTGTCCAGAACATGAATCTTATGTTTGGACTTGATGAGATGACAGGACTTGATTTTCCACCGCTTTTTCCTTGAAAAATTTTGCACATGACCACCAGATTTAAGATTTTAGAAACTGAAAATGGAATGTGATAAGAAGGGAGTTCATGATTAAAACCGCGATTATCGGCGGGACAGTTATATCGGGCTGCACTCTTAGGGATGTATCGAAAAATAGGGAGGGAGATGGTATGGATGTTCGGGATGGAGAGTCGAAAATCACTCAGGATTCTGATGGACGGGTCTACATAATAAAGACATCCAGCAGAAAGGAGGGCATATCTCAGCTTCTCAGTCAGTTCAGCCTTGATGATCTGAAGGGCAGAGATGTTGCTGTCAAAGCAAATTATAACAGTGCTGATCCTTTTCCAGCAACAACCCATCCTGAGACCATAGAAGAAATTTTCAAAATCCTGAAGAATTACACAGACAGCATAACTCTTGCTGAAAGAAGCGGAATGGGAGATACTGGATCTGTTCTCAGTGAAATGGGAGCAGCTGAAATTGCAGGCAGATATGGCGTTAGAATTGTAAATCTTGAAAAGGAAATAGAGTGGGTCAGAATTGATGCTGACCACTGGAAAAAAGGATTTCTGTTTTCTGGTATCTTTTACAGCTCGGATCACATCATCCAGACGTGCTGCCTGAAGACCCACAGGTTTGGAGGACACTTCACAATGTCGCTCAAAAACAGCGTTGGGATGGTGGCGAGATACTGGAATGGCTATGATTACATGGCAGAGCTTCACTCCTCGCCCAACCAGAGAAAAATGATTGCAGAGATAAACCTTGCCTACACACCTTTCGCAGTGATAATGGACGCAATTGAGGGTTTCTCTGAAGGAGGTCCTGAAAGCGGAAAGCTGATAAAACCGCAATTGATGATTGCAGGAAAAGACAGGGTTGCTGTTGATGCTGCCGGAGTTGCACTGCTGAGGATTTTTGGCACGACACCTGAAGTTTCAAGGGGAAGGGTTTTTGAACAGGAGCAGATAAAAAGGGCTGCTGAGCTCGGAATTGGTGTAGGTTCTCCTGAGGAAATTGATATAATCCCGCTGAACGAAGAGGCAGAGGACATTGCTGAGAAAATAAGAAAAGAGCTTCACGCATGATTCAACTTTCACGTGTTTACCTGAATCCAAAAATTTGATATATGCCTGATTTTACATCGTGCCATGGCGTCTGTTTACGTTGAGAATGCAGATGGTATTGCTGTTCTCAGGCTTCAAAGTGGAAAAAAGAACCCGATAAATCCCAAACTTGTCAGAGATCTGTCAAATGCAATAGATGAAATCAGAGAAAATCCGGAAATTAAATCAATTGTTCTCACAAGCTCAAACGACAGGTACTATTCCATAGGGCTTGATGTTCCTCAGTTAATCCATTATGAGAGATCAGAGTTCAGGGAATTCATCAGAAGCTTTAATCTCCTCTGTCTTGACATCTACACTCTTCCAAAGCCTGTCATAGCATCAGTAAACGGGCATGCAATTGCCGGAGGATGCATTCTTGCCCTCTGCTGCGATTACAGGTACATGGGAGATGGAAAGAAGCTCATTGGCCTGAATGAGGTGAAGCTTGGAGTTTCTGTGCCCTATTTGCCTCAGAAGATACTTGAGCAGATTGCAGGAGAGAGGATTGCGACTGGAATGATCTATGGTGGGGAATTTTACTCTCCTGAAAAGGCCCTTGAGATGGGTGTTGTTGATGGAGTTTACCCATCTGAAGAACTTCTGCAGAAATCCATTGAAAAAGCCAGAATCATTGGTGGACAGCCTGCAAAGGCATTTGCGGCTGTAAAGAATAACAGAACTGGAGAAATAAAGGAACTCTGTCTTAAAAGGCTTGAAAGAGACGTGGATGTTTTTGTCAATCTGTGGTTCAGTGATGAAGCTCAGAAAAGGTTGAAAGAGGCTGCAAAAAGTTTTTAATAATTCTTTTTTGATGAAGGCTGGAGCAATGCATTCGATCTATTCTGAGTTTCAGAAAAACATCCCACTTTATTAACATAATGGATCAGTTTATCCTTATGGGAGAGAACATTTCTGAGTTCAAAAAAACCCTTGAGAGGATTGAGGAAAAGCTGATATCTGCTGGAAAGATATATTCTGCAATTCAGTTTCAGATCTGGCTCGTTGCAATGCTGCTGTACTACATTGTGATAGCTCCTCTCGATACGGTACCCTGGCAGCTTACCATGGCGTATTGGGTCTCGGCTTTCGCAATTTTCTCTTACTCTTCAATGAAGATATGGAAACGAATGAGCAATCTGTTCAGGAGCTACGGGAAAGATATACGGGAAAAACCATCTTTTGGAATAGGGATATTTCTTTCATGGACCTCAGGAGCAGTTCTGGGATGGGGATTTATTCCCGGAGTACTGCTGAAGATGGGGGTCAACAGTGCTCATGCAATTGGTTTTCTCTCGTTCATCTCCATCTCAGTATTTGGCATGTTCATAACTTTCCTGTATCTTGCAGAGAGCTTGGAAAGGGAGATGATACCGGCATTCCTTGTTCCAGCTCTTGGCATTCTAACAGTCCTAATAGCTGCTCCTGAAGACATGGTTTATGCGGGTTTTGTTGTGGGTTTTGGATTCAGCCTTACAGTGCTTGCCTATCTTTACAATGCATTCAGAGCCTTAGGGTGAGCTGATGTTTCGGGAGCTCATAGAGAACCATGCTCTTGGAAATCCAGTCAGACTGAGCATAATGCTTTACCTTTTACCAAGGGGAAAGGTTCTTTTTAGAGAGCTGATGACCATTCTGGAGATAACACCCGGAAATCTCGATTCGCATTTGAAAAAGCTTGAAAAAGAGGGCTATGTTGTGATAAAAAAGATCATAGCCGACAGACCAAGAACTGTGATTGAAATAACAGAAAAAGGAGCTGAGGAGGTTGGAAGTTATCTGAGAGCACTGAAAAAGCTGATAGAGAATCTTGGTGAGGTTGGAGAAAAATGAAATGTTAGCCAATCATCTGAAATCACTTTCATGGAACTCAAAAATTCATTTCTCATCTCCATGTTCATAGAACTTTGCTGGCAGATCCTTTCCGTCCATTTACTGTCTTGGAGATACAGAGATCTGCGCAACCCCTTAAATTTCCGTTGGGATTGAGTATCCCGAATTATGATAATCCGGTGGAGGAAAGTATGCAAGTTCTTCCACACGATTACAGTCGACGTGTTCTTGCCAGGTAAAAGAGCTACAGTTCCGCTGCCTGAAAGGAAGGTTTTAACGAGATC
>WAMS01000047.1 GCA_015522195.1 Geoglobus sp.
CCATTGCTTTTGACATGCTGAAGAAATTGAGTCCTCAAAATACCAAAAAAATTCCATTTACAGCTCGAATTTGGTGAATGCCTAAAAATCGCAGGCTATTGCTATTACAACAGTATCGGTCAATACCAGATTCCAGAGGTTGTCAGGCCTTAATCTTAGGGGATTTTCGCCTCCTTCCCTTGATTCTCCTTAGAGACCCGTACATTTCATCAGATACGTTGATTATTTTTATCATACAACCAGCAACCATTTTAAACCCCCATCTTAAAACCGTTTTATGTTTCCCGCAACGCACTGCACGCACTGTCAGGGGAGTGATGAGAGCATACCCAACCCGGTGCACCACCCAACCTACGAAATAACACCAAAATGCAACCTGAACTGCATATACTGCTACTCCAACGTAGCATTGAAAAAGGGGAAGGCTCCCCAGCCCGGGTACTATGGGGAAACTGATGACGTGAGGTCAATAACACTCTCCCAGTACGGAGAGCCGCTGCTTGCGGGAATAGATGAGGTCGAGAGGATAGCGAAGGAGCTTAAAAACATGTTCCCGCAGACGAGGCTCGATCTGCAGACCAACGGAATTCTGCTGAGCGAGAAGGCGATAGAGAGGTTTGAGAAGTACTTCGAGCTTGCCATGGTGAGCCTTGACGTCTCCTCAAGGGAGAAGTACGCCAGAATCACGGGCTTCGACGGGTTTGACATTCTGATGGATAATCTCAGAGCACTGAGCAGGTCTTCGATCAAAGGTGTTATCAGAACAATTTACATGCCCGGAATCAATGACAGGGACGTTTTCGAGCTTGCTGAGCTTGCGAACAGGCTGAACATGGAGGTTTTCCTTCAGCCCCTTTCGGTTTACGATAAAGAGCTGATGGAGAGTTATGGGCTTGACATGGAGAGAACCGAGAGCATTCTGGAGTTTGTGGAGGTTTATGAAAAACTCTCTGAAATTGGGGATGTCAGGATTCCTGGGTGTTTCATCGTAAATTTGAGAAAAATTGAAAAGGATTTTGGCAGAGAGTATATCAGGATGATAAAAAGAAATGCTCTGGCTGATGTGCCTGAAATTAGAAGGGAGAGGAAGTTTGTCCTGTGAAGGAGATTGTTTATTTCTCATACACCGGAACGTCGGAAAAAATTGCTAAAGCTTTCTCATCGCATTTAAACTGCAGTATGGTCGGTATTAAACCAGTCAGAAGTCGTTCTTATCTTGAGTGGCTGATTTTGTCTTTTATTCCCAAATTGGGGGTCAAGATACTTCACGAAAACATAGATGGTGATGAAATAATTCTCTGCTTTCCAAAGTGGACGTTCAACTGTCCTCCCATCACCTCTTTCATCAAATCAGGAAATCTCAAAGGAAAAAGGGTTTTCATGGTTGTGGCTTGTGGTGGATGGAGAGCAGAGAGTTACACAGCCAAGTATGCTGAGCTCATAGAAAAACATAGGGGCTTTGTGGTTGGATGGAAGATACTCAGGAGAAAATACGTTGATGAAATCCTGAGAAGCAATGAGCTGTTTGAAGAGGTGGAAAATGCATTCAGTGCTGCTAAAGGAGATTGATGGACTTGTTGAAGGGAGGCTTGTAAAAAGGGTTAACAGATTTGTTCTGGAAGTGGATGTGGATGGCAGGATTGCAATGGCACATCTGAGAGACTCCGGAAGGCTCACAGAGCTGATGAAAACAAACAACAGGGTTTTGATGAGGCCAAAAAGAAGAGAAAAGACAGAATTTGAGATTTTTGTGATATACGATGACTCAATTCCGGTGATTGTCAATTCTTCCATCCACTCAGACATTGGAGCAAAGGTGCTTGAGTTCACAGGATACAGGATTTTGAGGAGAGAAGTTAGAGTAGGGGACAGCAGAATTGATCTTCTGGTTGAGAAGAACTTGAGAAAAACTTTTGCAGAGATAAAGGGCTGCACGCTGGTAAAGAATGGCATAGCACTTTTTCCTGATGCGCCAACGGAAAGAGGGGTGAAGCATATCAAAAAAATTGCAGAGCTTGGCGGAATCGTTCTGTTTCTTGTAATGAGAGAAGATGCTGAGAAAATGATGCCAAATGCAGAAACTCATCCTGAGTTTGCTCAGGCATTGAAAGAGGCGGTAGAGCAGGGAGTTGAGGTTTTGTCAGCTCTTTTAAAGCCTTCAGTCAATGATGACAGGCTGGAAATCAGATTTGAAAGATTTATAACTGTCATTATCCCAGAGATTTGATTACCGCAATGTTCATAAACAGCATAAATCAGCAGGAAACGAAGCCCCGTAGGGTAGTGGTCAATCCTGCGGGACTCTGGATCCCGCGACCCCGGTTCGAATCCGGGCGGGGCTA
>WAMS01000048.1 GCA_015522195.1 Geoglobus sp.
CATTCTTCCAATAATCCCTTATCTGCTTTTAAACGAATCCGAGGCATTTCTCCTGTCTCTCAGCACCGGATTTCTTCTGCTGTTTCTGGTAGGAATGTCCATGGGGAGAGTGTCAAGAGAGAATCTGATCAAGTCAGGAGCAAGAATGGTGATTGCGGGGATCATTACACTTCTGGTAGTGACGATACTCAGCCCAGCTCATTTCTGATTTTTCAGCAAAAATTATCAATTTTGCCGAAAGTTATTCCAGATATGAGCGAAAATCGGGAGATCTATGAAAGAGCACTTGAGATTCACAGAAAATACGAGGGGAAGGTTGAGACCATACCCAAAATCCCGTACAGAGGGCTTGAGGACTTTACATACCTTTACACTCCGGGAGTTGCTGAAGCCTGTCAGGAAATCAGGAAAAATCCCGATGAGGCTTATGAGCTTACCTGGAAATCAAACAGCATTGCCATCGTTACTGACGGTTCAAGAACCCTTGGTCTTGGTGATATTGGAAGTCTTGCAGCTCTGCCTGTTATGGAAGGAAAGGCACTGATATTCAAGCTTTTTGGAGGTGTCGACGCTGTTCCACTTCCGATAGATGAGCATGATGCCGACAGATTTGTGAGAATTGTTGAGAAGATCACTCCATCCTTTGGAGGGATAAACCTTGAGGACATAGAGAGTCCAAAGTGTTTTTACATTCTTGAAAAGCTTAGAAAGAGTCTTGAAATACCTGTATGGCATGATGACCAGCAGGGAACTGCAACAGCCACACTTGCAGCGTTATTTGGTGCACTTGACGTTGTCAGGAAAAAAATTGAGGAAATCAAAATAGCTGTCATAGGTGTTGGAGCAGCAAACACAGCAACCATAAGACTTCTGCTTAAAGCAGGCGTGAGCGGGGAGAACATCATTCCTGTCGATTCAAAAGGAATACTTTACGATGGCAGGAGCGATATAACTTCAGGAGATTATAAAAAGTGGATTGCCCTGAAAACAAATCTGGAAAAAAGAACCGGAGGGTTGGCAGACGCGATGAAGGGAGCAGATGTTGTGATAGCGGCAAGCAGACCAGGACCAGGGGTAATCAGGAAAGAGTGGATAGGAAAGATGAACGATGATGCCATAATCTTTGCAATGGCAAATCCAGTTCCCGAGATACTGCCCGAGGATGCAATTCAGGCAGGAGCACGGATTGTTGGAACGGGCAGAAGTGATTATCCAAATCAGGTTAACAACAGCCTCGTATTTCCAGGAGTATTCAGAGGGGTTCTTACTGTCAGATCCAGAGAAATAACAGATGAAATGGCCATAGAAGCTGCAAAAGCAATTTATGAATTCGCAAAACCGAATTTAAGGGAAGAATACATAATCCCACATATGGATGAATTTGAAGTTCATGAAATGGTTGCTGTCAGAACTGCAGAAAAAGCAGTGAAAGACGGGCTGGCAAGAAAAGAAATGACAAAAAAGGAGATAGAAAGAGAAATAAAAAGGATTCTTGATTATACCCATGCAAAAGTAAAGATCATAACAGAATTTAAAGATGGGCTGGTCTGAGTTTCAGCAGCTAACCTCCTCCACACTCTCGACAAATTCGATATTCCCTGTAATCTTTTCTGCCTTTATGATCTGGAACGGTCTTGTAATGACCTGGGTGACAAGACAGGTCTCAGAAGGGACGAGATTTTTCACGTAAATTTTTACAGCTCCATTTTCCTCAACTATCCTGTCAACTGTAATCGCATATCCTCCCTTTTTCTGTTCGCCCATAAACAGAGCAATTACGGTGTATTTTTCAAAATCTACAGGTTTGAATATCATTCCGGTTTCGTTTATGAAGTCCTTAAAGTCCTTTTCATCCTGAATTATTATAAATTTTTTTTCTGGAAATGGGGCGTAGTATTCATTGTACATCATCTCAAATCGAATTTCCTTTTCTTTCTCTTCACTGCCCGCACATCCAGCAAGGGCTATTGCAGTGAACAGCAGAAAGAACATGATTTTCTGCACTCTCTTACTGAATAGAGACATAACTGGGATTATCGTCATGGAGAGTTATAACACTTTCTGATTCTCATTCTGACTTATGCAACACAGAACCGTGTCTCGCTAAGTTTATATATCACAAAAAATAATAATGAATTTGCCATGTATGTCCTTACAATTGACATGCTGCAGTATGACTGTCCTTTTGTAACAACCTCAGACGATCTTGATGTTTCCTATTTCGGCACTTACTGGGACTTCCAAAAGGATTCATTTGTTGTAAGGGGATACATAATTGCCAAGGACTCCGATGAGCTTCAAAACTCAATATTTTCCCTGCAGAATCAGCCAAAATTTCACAGAATTGACATACTTTCAAGAGAGGGAAACAAAGCAACTGTTAGGGTTGAAATTGATTACACAGAAGCAATGAAAGCTGTAAGAGGTAATGGAGGGTACATTGTGGGCCCGTTTCATGTTAAAAACGGGAGCGAACTCTGGCAGGTTGGATTTGACAGAAAGGTTGATGTTGAAAATGCTCTCAGGGATCTTGAGAGAAGCAATCAGTTTGTTGTGAAGAACAGAAACAGAATAACCGTGGAGGATCTTTCCAGAATGATAAATCACTCATCCATTCTTGCAGATCTGATGAAAGCCATTGACAGCCTTACTCCAACAGAGAGATCTATTCTCAGTGCAGCAATAAAGCACGGGTTTTATGAAGATCCAAGAAAAGTCAATGTTACAAAGCTTGCTCAGGAATTTGGAATTTCCAAGGCAGGAATCTCAAAAAACATACGAAGGGCTGAGAGGAAGATATTCACCCACATTGAAAAGATAATTTCCAAGAAGTGATCCCAAATTCAACCACCCTGTTACTTTACCCTGACGTGAACATGTTAACTTCACACTTTAAATCATGTTTAATCCTACTATTTTCGGAGGTGGTTGAGATCAGCCTGAGGGAAAAGGTTCTGGCAGTCAATGGAGTGGTGATGCTTCTGATGCTGCTGACTGCATTCACAAACTCTTGGCAGATCCTTGGATATCTTGTGGGTCTGAGTCTGACGCTGTGGCTTGTGCTTGGTGTGATGCGGGAAAATGAGCTTGGACCTGCTTCATGGCTTGGTGCGATGCTGTTTGCGTTCTGGGCTGTCTGCATAACCCTTATATTCAGGTACTGGGCAGAATTCAGAGGACAGTTTCCGGATTTTACAGTAGCAGGAATGCATCCGGGATTCTTTGTTCTGTTCCCGGTCATGTGGCTCCTTCTCTTCATTCCTGGAACTCTGAGCTATGCACTTCTGTTTGACAGATGGATTCTGAGTGATGAAACATGGAACGAATTCAAGACCAGGGTCAGAGAGATAGAGGGGGGTGAGATAAGTGAGTAATGCCATCACTGTTGCTGTTGTAATCGGATACTTCGTTCTCACCTTTATTATAGGTGTTTATGCAGTCAAGAGAGTGAAAACTGCCGAACACTACTTTGGAGCTCACAAGCTTTTCGGCGCCATAATCACCTCAATTGCAGCATTTGCATCCATTATGAGTGGTTTTGGATTTGTTGGGGGTCCGGGACTTGTTTATGCTCTCGGTGCAACCTCCCTCTGGATTACCTTAGCAGCTCCTCTCGGCTTTGGTCTCGGCTGGTTCATAGTTGGAAAAAGAATCAGACTCATAGCGGAAACAAGACCTGTTGCAACCCTTCCTGACATTGCTGCAGCAAGATTCAAGAGTGAGGCTGTGAGAGGACTGCTTGCAGCAAGTCTGGTTCTCGGGGTCATTGCATATCTCGGCACACAGGTAATGGCTGGAGGATACGTTGTCTCGGGTTTGCTTGGAGTCGATCTTGAGACGGCGATAATCATAATCTTCGGGATAACAATGATCTACACTGCCATAGCGGGCATGGCAGCGAGCATTCTAACGGACTTCTTTCAGGGTCTCGTGATGCTGATTGCTGCCATAGGAGTGCTGATTTTTGCATTAATTATGACAGGAGGTACAGAAGGGCTTTTCACAACCATAGGTCAGAAGGATCCGATTCTGATCGATCCTCTTGGAAAAGGAACCTGGGTTCTTGTGCTTCTCTGGTTTTTCGTCTTTGCCCTTGGTGGACTTGGACAGCCACATCTCGCTACAAAGTTCTATGCTCTGAGAAGTCACAGGGATCTGAAGTGGGGGGCACTTATAAGCGGGGGAAGCTACATGCTCTCAAGTCTACTATGGATATTTGTTGGCTATGCTGCACTCTGGCTTGTGATAGGGGGCAAGATTCCGGCATTGCAAAAGCCTGATCAGGCAGCGATAGCATTTCTCGGACAGCTACCTGTATGGATGAGTGCTGTTGTCTACGCCGGTTTGCTTGCTGCAATAATGTCGACTGCAAGCGGATTCATAGCCATAGGAACTGCAGCGATAGTCAGAGATATACCAATGGCTCTTGGAAGGGAGCTGGATCATTCAAGACAGGTGTGGTGGGGAAGAATTGTAACAATACTGCTCACAATATTTGCCGTTATCTTCGGCTACTTTGGGAAGTATCTTGTGGCAATTCTCGGAGCCCTCGGATGGGGATACTTTGCATCAGCAACACTTCCGCTTCTTGCCATTGGACTGAACTGGAAAAAAGCCACAAGAGAGGGTGCAGTGGCGAGCCTGATAACTGCTCTTGTCCTGAACATAGGATTTCTTATTTACGAGAAAGTGCTGGGAATGAAGCTTCCCTATGCAATGCCGAGTTACGCTGTCAGCATAATTGTGGCGCTGCTTGTTATGATTGCCGTATCTCTTGTCACAGAAGGAGCGGCAGAAGACGATCTTGACCCAGACATAAGGGCAGCAATTGAGGCGTAAATTCTGAACTTTTATTTTTAAATACTCATTCCGGGAGGTGAAAGTGTGGGAGATTATTTTGAATGGACTGAGAAGCTTTTCAGTCCTGGAAGGGAGTATGAAAAGCCTGAGGCTCTTGAAGGTATAAGGGTTCTTGATCTCACAATGGTCATACATGGTCCTGAAACAGCATCCCTCCTTGCTGAATTTGGAGCAGAGGTGATAAAGGTAGAGCCTGCTGGAATGGGAGATTTGATAAGAAGTGTCAGCCTCTGGGCAAGATTCTGGAAGGAAAATTCCCTCGGAGCAATGTGGGTTAACAGAAACAAATATCACGTTGCCATTGATCTGAAAAATCCGAAAGGAAGAGATCTGTTTTTGAAGCTTGCTGAGAAAAGTGACGTAATTGTGGAGAACTTCAGGCCCGGAGTCATGGACAGGCTCGGATTGAGCTACAGATACCTGAAAAATGTGAAACCTGACATAATTTACATCTCTCTCAGCGGTTACGGACAGTGGGGCGAGAGATGGGACTGGCCCAGTTTCGATGCAAGCGGACAGGCAATGAGCGGTGCCTCAGCAGTCTCGGGTTATGAAGGAAGAATTCCCCTGAGGCTGCCCCATTATCCGGGAGACTTTATCAACGCAACGGTGGGCTTTATGTGTGTTCTTATTGCTCTGTATTACAGGGACAGAACAGGAAATGGACAGTACATCGACATCAGTCAGGTGGAAACTCTTCCAAGAATTATGGATTCGGTGTACACGTACGTGGGTCTGAAAAACAAAAGCAGACCGAGAATGGGGAACAGAGACCCGAATCTCTCCCCGGCCAACATGTACAGAACTTCAGATGGGAAGCTTGTGGTTATATCTGTCCTCTCCCAGAGAGAATTTGAAAGCCTCTGCAATGCCATGAATTCTGAGCACCTCCTTGATGATGAAAGATTCTCGACCACATCTGCAAGACTCAGAAGGGAAAATTCAGACGTGCTTGACAGAATCGTTGCAGAATGGGTGGCTGGCAGAACTCTTGATGAGGTGATGGATGCCGCAAAGAACCATGGATTCTCGGCATCACCTGTCAGAAGGAGTTTTGATGTGTATCACGATAAGCATTTGAGGGACAGGAGAAGCGTCTGGTTATATCATGACCCGCTCTTTGGGGAGATGGTTTCAGCTGGAAATCCGCTGAAAATGAGCAGAACTCCCGCGAGGATAAAATGGTCTGTGTACCCTGTAGGCTACCACAATCGATATGTCTTCAAGAAGGTGCTTGGTCTGAGGGATGACGAAATTGATGAGCTTTTGAGAGAAGGTGTTATCTCTTACTGGGCCGACATAATTGGTAGAAAACCTCCTGTCGATTTTGATCCTGAAAAAGACCCGGTTTTCACCTGGTGAGGTGATTATGGATGGAGGAATGGGTTGAGTATGCCAGAAAGCTTACCGATCCTGAAAATGCAAGGTTCATGGATGATGCTCTTAAGGATGTTGTTGTTCTCGACATAAGCAGTTCATCTCCATCTGCACACATAGCTTCCTCAATCCTTGCTGAATTTGGTGCGAGAGTTATAAAGATCGAGCCTCCAGAAGGAGATCCGCTGAGAGAGATCACTCCCTTTGGGGAGCATTATTTAAGAAACACAGGACTCAACTTCCTGGTTGAGGGAAGAAACAAGGAGTACATAACTCTGAATCTTGAGAAAGAAGAGGGAAGGGAGATTTTTAAAAAGATTGCATGCAAGGCAGATGTTGTAATTGAGTCGTTTCCACCCGGATATGCAGATGAACTGGGCATAGGCTACAGACAGCTCAGAAGTATCAATCCCGAGATAATTTACCTTGCACTCTCCGCTCACGGGCAATTTGGCAGAAATGCAAGAGAGTTCGCAAAAATTCCAGACTCAAATCTTCTTGGACTCGCAAATTCAGGCTACATGTACTCATGCAAGGAGCTTGAAGATGCTGGAGAGCCCTACAGCCTGCCAACCGCTCCGGGTTTCTGGATGGCAAGCTACTTCACTGCCATCTATGCAGTTTCAGGTGTACTGCTTGCACTTATTCACAGAAACAGGACTGGAGTGAGCCAGATGATTGACATAACTTCTACCGAGGTCATGATGAAGATAACGATGGAGCTTCAGTGGGTCCACTTCTTCAAAGAGCCTGTTGATGTTGGTGTTCTACCTCTTGACGCTGGAGTTTTCAGCTATGCATACTATAGGGTAAAAGATGGATACGTTTTTGCATCCGGCTACACTGACGATAACTTCAGGGCCTTAGTAACCCAGATAGGCGTTCCTGAGCTCATGAAAAGGTATCCAACGGTATTTGACAGAACACCCCTGGAAAAGCAGAAGCAGGCATACAGGGATGTACAGGACGCAATAAGGAATTTTACATTTGATGAGCTTGCAAGAAGGATGTTGGAATGGAAGGAAAAAGGAGAGAGGGGTACTGCAATCTATGCAAAGGTCTTGAGTCCTGAAGAGGTTCTCAAGGAAAGATACTGGTGGGATAAGGCAGTTTTCAGGAGATACAGAGACAGAAAGTATGGCGAACTCGTTATGGTTAATTCTCCATGGCGCTTCAGCAGAACTCCACCGAAAATCAGGTGGATCTGCAAGGATGTAGGGGAAGATAACACGCATTTTTACCATACAGTGCTGGGATTTGGTAAAGAGGACCTTGAAAACCTGAAGAAAAACGGCATTATCTGATCCCGATTCATGATTTATTTTTAAAACGATCAAAAAAGATTTATCATCCATCACTCACATCCATCGTGTTTGAACTGATTGTGGCGATGGTATTTGAAGCTATCAGATCGGAACCGCCCGAAAAAATACATCCAACAGTATGGTTTGGCAAAATAGCAGAATTTCTTGATAAAAAACTGCCAGAGGGTGTTTTTTATGGTATATCCGTTCCATTTTCTGCTGTTATCGCTGCGATAATTCTGGCTGAAATCCCTGGTTTATTGCCGTATCCTGCCTCCATTCTCCTCTCGGGATTTCTGCTTTACACCACAGTATCGATAAAAAGCATGCTTGAACATGCACAAGCCTGCATAAAAGATGGAAAAATCGATCCTGATGGCCTGAAAAGAATAGTTAGCAGAGATCTGAGCAGTTTAAAGGAATGGCAGATGAATTCTGCTGTTATCGAAAGCATTGCAGAGAATTTTGTTGATGGTGTTCTCGCTCCCCTGCTTTACTACTCAATCTTCGGTCTTCACGGTGCATTGATATACAGGGCGGTAAATACCTGCGATGCGATGATCGGTTACAGAAAGGGGAGATACGAGAAATTCGGAAAAGCTTCAGCGAGACTCGATGATGTGATTAATTTTATTCCTTCAAGAATATCACTGTTCTATTATCTGATTTTAAGCAGGAGAGCATTTGTTTGCGGAGTAAGGTTAAATCCAAAGCTGAATGGTAGCTCAGTTTCTGCAATGGCCGGTCTGCTTGGGATAAAACTGGAAAAACCAGGTTATTACAGGATAGACTGTGGAAAAGATCCGGAGATGAATGATGTGAAAAAAGCAATGAGCTACTTTAAAGTACTTTCAGGAATGGCAGTGTTATCAGCACTGCTATTAAGGATGCTGGTATGAGGTATCTGTAGACAAGATAAAGTCTGGCCTTGAAGTACTTGGCTGAGAGAACCAGGCAGAGATGCATCGGTGAAAGAAGGACTCCCAGTATTCCTCCAAGAAAAACGACAAAAAGGTTCTTTTCAACAACATTCACCGTCCCTGTAAAGGATGTGAGAAGGGGCAGGGCTACCGAGGTGTAGCTGAGCTCGATTCCTGTTGCAAAGGCAATCACAAATGGTAGGGCAAATCCGGCTATGTAAGGGTTGGACAGTGTGATGACCTCCTCATAAAATGCCTGTGATGCGCCACTCATCTCAATGGCGTTCTTGTATATCAGGACACCTATGACCAGCAATATTATTTTGAGATCAACAGTCTTTCTGAAAATTTCAGGTATCTTTTTATAGGCACTGTTGAATGCAATTATGCTCAGAAAAGCTGCGATCAGGGCTATAAGCAGATCTCCTGTGATTGCTGTAAAGATCACGATAACAAGTACGGGGTACATGTAAAGAAGACCCCTGAAGTCCTTAGACTGTTTCCTGATCTCCCTTTTTCCGGAACCAACAATTAAAGCCCCCGAGATAAGGGATGCTATTAAGATAGGATAGGTCGACCTGGCAATTTCAAGGTAGTCTGCTGAGAGAATGCCCATCGCTATGACAATGTTGGGGTAAAGGGGCCAGAAAGTTACCCAGACATGTCTGAACCAGTAGTTGATGAAAACAGCCTTTTCAGGTGGGATGTTAAATTTTTCAGCAAAGTCCTTAATCATCACAGCCGAAACAAGAGCACCTCCGGGCATCGGCAGCAGACCTATGAGCATCGGTATAAGTGCTACGCTGAAAAACCCTGCAAATGATTCAACAGAGCCGGTGATTTTCTCCATCATTTTTGTAACTTCCATCCCGTATCCTATGGAAAAAGCAAAGATTACTATTGCAATTATCTTCCAGGTTGGGACTGCCATAAGGGTGTGGGATATACTTTCAGGTGAAGTTGTCAGCGCCATGAAAACTGCTCCGGCAAAAACAGCAATGGTTATCTCAAACCTTATGAGTGCAAGTATTATGAAAATAGATGCAAAAAGTGCCACGATCACATCCATGAGTTTCCAGATGTGGTGTTTGCTATTAAATTTTTAGATTATGAGAGTTGCCAGTAAGAAAGTTGTCAGATAATTAAAACATGAGAAAATTCCAAAAAGATATATCCCCCTCTCTCCGTATTTTCTGAATGCAAGATCTATATCCTTGAAAAATCCATCCCCCATCACCATCACTGCAACATTCTTCCATCCAAACTGAACTTGACTGCTTTCAGTTCTGCTGTTAAGTGTACCTTTCAGAAACTCCTCGATAACATCAACATCCCTCATGTCTGCAGGTTCGTATCCTATCTTTGGCGAAACCCCTGTTTTTGAGTGGTTATCTGTTGTGATAACATCTATGTCAACACCGTATCTCTTCCCGTACCTGACTATCCAGTCCCTCAGCTCAACCTTCATGTTGTTTGAGTCAACCATCAGAATTGCATGTCTCTCGCCATCATAATCCATCAGTATCATTCCAATTTTTCCGCAGATCCTTTCATTCTCATAGTCAATGGAGCTGTGATACGTTTTAAAATTCTGCACCTTTTCACTTCTGATCTTTCCAGCCTCTCCTATCAGCGAATAAATTTCGGCCATATCTGATGACGAGATCACATACCTTTCCTCATAAGCACTGTGAGCATCCACAACAACTGGATTTCTGAAGAAAGTCTCAGCGTATTCCCTTATTTGAGAAGGAAGATCATCCAATCTCTCCTTTCCGTGAATTATGATAATGCTGAAAGATTCAAATGGGTAGACCTTTATCCAGAATTTCTCTCCTTCAACAGTGTATGGTTTGAAGGCATTGCAGATATTCAGATCCGGCTGAACGTTAACAATTGCATCAACATCCTCTCCTGTCACAGGATTTTTTGAATGTTCAGATACTCCATGGAGAAAGAGATCGTACTTTTCTAAGGCTTTTCTCACGAGAACCGCTCCTCCAACATCCCTGAACGGTCCGGGGTGGAATTCAGGGACAAAAACTGAGCATCTGCCCAACTTCATCAGGTAAACATTTCCGGAAGAAACCTTAGAGTATAGCTTCAATCTTCTCTCAAAAATCCCAGGATCCCCTTTAAGCCAGTACAGCACAAAATCTTTCAGAATGTCAGCAACAACAATGTTTCCTGCCCTTTTTTTCAGGAACCTGATAAAAAGGTAACCGAGCAGGATGCCGCTTAGAGAGGCAATTATGTAGGCAACGGTTCTGTGTGGGGCATTAAATGAGAAGTAAAAATCCACAGGGTGGAGCAGAACAAGAGTCAAAAAAGGATAGGCAAAATTAAACCTTTCGGACGTGAAGAAGAGAGCCACTGTGAGAACAAACGCAATTGCGGAAGGTGTCACCATGATGAGCTCGGGAGATAGAAAGTGAATTGCTATAATGTCTCCTATCTCAATCAGAATGAGAAAAAAGAGAGCCAGAAAAAAGATTCTCCTGCTGTTGAATCCTGAACCGACAATCCTGCCAAAAATTATGAGAATTGCTATAAGCGCAAGTCCAATGAAGAAGTATCTCATGGCAAAAAATGATTTGCCTGAAATTCCATTAAGATATGATGCCAGAATGATGCTTGTTACGCCTATGGCTATGCTGACCCTTTTCTTCGGTACAGAAAAAATTTTTGAATAGAATTTTTCGAGAATGTTCTGATCTATCATTCACCGAATTCCTGCAGAATATCTCTCAGAAATATCTTGTGCTGGCCAAGTTTTCCACCATAATTCCCTGCTGAGACCATGAGAACACCATCTATTCTGCTTACAACATCCATGCATACGTACATGGCCTTCTTGACGTCATGGATGGTCGTGCCATTAATAACAATTTCTGGAATGCTCTTCACACCATCCGGAACCATTGAGTCGGGAATTCTGTCTTTTAATGTGGGACAGAAGTAGTGGTTTGTTGTGGGACCTATTTCAGGATACTTTGTTTCTGGTTTGCTGCCAGCAGAGCATATATCAAATGAGATTATCACATTGTCCATGTCTCTCAAAGCCTCCACAGCAGCCTCCCCAGCCTCCAGTGCCGATTCCTCGCTATCGCAGAAGAACCAGACATTCCCTCCAGCAACACCCTCAGCGTATCCTATGTATCTTTCAATTATGAACTCTCCAAACATTATGGGGACTCTTATCACCTTCCTGCCCCACATTTCCTCCTCCCACTCGTATCCATCACCACATCTGCCAACATTGAGCTCTGCGTCAAAGCGCGTGTCACTTTCAGTGGCATTGAAAACCCTGGTGGTAGGAACAACAAGGATACCCTGTCTGATCCTCTTGCCCATCTCCCTCATCAGCACGTTTTCAAAGTTCCTGCTTTTGGCAACCCATACCTGGGCGATTGCCCCGAGTCTTCCATCAGGTGTTTCCTGAGGTGAGATGAATTTCTCCACACCACCTTCCGATTCACCAAAAACTGTTGATGGAAGGGCTGTTGAGCCGTATGCTGCTTTTTTAAGGAGCCATTTCTGTTTGGCAGTTATCAAAATCCTTGAATAGATCCCATCAAAAGCCTCGCAGTAGGTATCCACAACAGGCACACCATTCAATTCAAGCTCCATGATTAAAGTTGAAGGCCCAAATATATAGTTTGCTGGTTTTGATTTATTCCATTTATTCAACAACTGTGAAATGAACAACTGTTACAAGCTCTTCGTCCTCTACATTTCCGTAAATTTTTTTTAAAGCATCTATAAGTTCTTCTCTGCTTTCAAAACCATCAAGCAATGCATCACGCTCTGTGAGCTCTTTAACCCTCTTCACAACCACCCTGTCAACTCTCGCTCTTGCAAATGGCTGATTGTTGGCAGTTAAATCCACTATCCTGCCGACAGGATATCTTTTGATCCCTTTCCTCACTGTTGTTACCTTTCTTCCATTCACTATTGCACTGACAAACTCAGAATCAAAGTTAATCCTCCTCTGCTCCATAATACCACTCCCATATCTTTTTAAGAGCCCTCATCATACCCCTGTAAGCTCTACCTCCATCCACCTCTCTCCAGTCCCTCATCATGAGACATTTTGCAACCAGAATTTTTTCCTCATCTTCATCCAGATCTGCCCTTGATGTTTTTGAATAGTAATATCTGACGAGAGGTCTTGCAATATCTGAAATGTATTCAAAAAGGCTGTGTCCCTGAAAGTACTTCTTCATTCTTCTTTTCTCAATCCTGGTGTATCCGGGATGCAGAACGTTCACATCCTTTTTGAGGGAGTTGAGGAGTCCGGTTGCTGTTTCAACTTCTATGTCCCTCAGCTCATCGCCCAGGTATTCTATCACCCTTCTGACAAATTCAGAGTTTATCGCTTCAATCTTTGATTCAATGTGCATTTTGAGAGCTTTGAGAACGATAACAGTGTATTCTCCGGAAACCTCATTTCTCTGAGGTGTGATGTGAACCGGAACAAATCCGTTTCTTATCCAGAATCTGAGAAGTTCTGGAGAAATTCCAAAGCCACTTCCCGCCCAGTCCATGTCCCTTTCAGCAGACCACCTCACAAGCATGCTGAGGGCATAGCTCCCGATACCCATGTCCATTAGCAAAGGATGAGTTGCTATTCTGACAATTCTAACTCCTTTCAGCTCTGGAAACTCGTAATCCCAGTAATGCTTTAGAATGAGGTCAGGTATTATCTGACCTTTCGGTTTATATCCATCTGCAAGCTTTTTAACTGTTTCCTGGTCCATTCCTCCCTCAATTGCAACGTGCAGGGCGCATACAGTTTTTCCGTTTACCTTAACCCTGAGAGGGATGTGGTTTGGCATATCCAGAAGTATAACGAGGTCAGAGGGGCGGTTTCTGTAGTGGGCAAGAACGTAGATTCCAAAAAATTCCCTCAAAAGGTCATCATTTTCAATAAGCTCATCTTTGTCTATTTCTTCAAATTCAAGTTCTCCGTTATTTACCTTCTCCATGTCCTCCTCATTCAGCTCAGCTGGCTGAGCATTGAGGAGAAGAACATCATAGAGCCATTCCTCGATAGGATCGCCGGATCCATATCTTATGGGCTCTTTAAGCTCAATTTTCTCAACGTCTGTTCTCTCGTCCTGCTCGAGCTTCTTCAGAAACCTTATGGCAAAGCCCCTTCCCGTTCCCTCGTAGCCATGTACTGTTGATGAAAATACGGCATACCTCACCCTGTCAACAATTTTGAAGAGTACGGGAACATCTATGCCTGCTGCTTCATCAATTATAACCACATCAGCAAATTCACCTTCAACCATGGCTCTTGCTGGAACGGCATACTCAACCCTGGCAAATCTGCTGTTGATCACAGTTACAAGGTCTCCGCTCCTCTTTTCTGTAAAATTTTTCATACCCTGTCTCACAAGCGCTTTCTTAAGAAATTCAAAGTAAACCTGGACTGATTGAGGATTTGGAGCAACGAGCAGTATTCTTACAGGTCTTTTCAGTGTCCTTTCAAGTTTTGAAATTATATGGGGCGTTACAATACCCAGAACAGCAGTTTTCCCTCTACCCCTGTTGGCAGTAATAACAACGGCCTTTTTTTCTCTGTTTTTCTCAAAAAAATCTTCGAAGAGCTCGAGTACTCTTATTTGATCCTGAGTGGCACACAGCTTGTAGAGCTTTCTCTTTATCTCCTTTTTCTCTTCAGGAATCAGTATTTTCTCTCTTGATTCAAATTTCTTTTCAAACCGGTACTCCCTGATCAGCTTTCTCCTGTCTGCATCGAAGATGATTATTCCCTCTGCACTGCGTGTCTTTTCAATAAATCTCCGATAAAATCTCGGTTCAACATCTCCGACAGTGTACGGCTCGCTCACCAGATCCCCATGCCATCTTCCCTTAAGGCTGTACCATTCATTCAGCGGGGGGGATATGGCCACTATAACTCCCCCTTCCCTGACAGTTTCGGCAAGAATTCCGAGATCATTTGGATGAAAACCCTCTGTGAAATCAACCACAAGATCATCATAGGTCTGACCAAGTACTTTGCTGCTTTCCCTGTAATGAATGATTTCTCCATCCAGATATCTTTCAGCAATCTCACCGAATTTGCTTCTCCCGGCAATCAGCAATCTTGAGGTTTTCTTTCCCTGACATTTGAGGTGATGTCTGTACACCTTTCTGACAAGCTTGATAATTCTTTCATCCAGCTCTTTTGAGCATACAAAAACCATGTATCTGTGTCTGTTTTCTGCTGCAGTTTTTGATGCCTTTTCAACTTCTCCCATCAGATTCCTGACTGTCATTTTTTCATCTTCTGGTGCCACTCATCCCTGAAATAATCAGGAGCTGTCTCCAGTGCTCTTGCAACAAGCTCTGCCGAGAGATCTACGTCTTTCAGGGATATTACCTCAACAGGGGTATGTATGTATCTTGCAGGGACAGAAACCACTCCCGTAGGTATGCCCTCCTTTGTGAGATGAATTGCTGTTGCATCTGTTGTTCCACCCTCTCCAACCTCAAGCTGATGCTCAATTTTGTAATTTCCGGCCGTTTCAACGAGCCACTCAAGTACCTTTCTGCTTGCTATTAACCCCCTTCCCGATGCATCTGCGACTGTGATCACAGGTCCCTTTTCAAGCTTCACATCAATTTTCACATTCTCAGCTCCCGGAAAGTCCGTTGATGGTGCTGTGTCAAGGGCGATTGCAACATCAGGGGTGATGCTGTATGCCGACGTTCTCGCTCCCTTCAATCCAACCTCTTCCTGAACGGTCCCGACAGCAAAGACTGTCGCATCTGTCTCTGTCCTTTTAACTGCCTCCACCATAACCGCCACACCTGCCCTGTCATCCATGGCCTTTCCAGTGATGTATTTACCAATTTTTCTGCACACTCTGTCAATGGTTACAGGTGTTCCGATGTCCACGCCCATCTCCCTGACCTCATCCTTGGTTTCAGCCCCGATGTCAATGAACATGTCCCTTATCTCTATTATCTTCTTTCTCTCTTCGTCTTTCATGAAATGCGGTGGTTTGCAACCCAGAACTCCGAGAACCTTTCCTTTCTTCCCGTGAAGGATCACCCTCTGATTGACTGCAGTCTGACTGAACCAACCACCAATTGGAGTTATCCTGAGATATCCATTCTCCTCGATGTACTTGACCATGAAACCAATTTCATCCATGTGTGCCGCAATCATTTCGGTGAAGTCGTTTCCATTTTTTACACACACTATGTTCCCCATTCTGTCAACCTTAATCTCATCAACATGTTCCTCAAGTTCTGCTCTAACAATCTCCCTGATTTCATCCTCATAACCCGATATTCCATGGGCATTGCTCAGTCTGAAAACCAGCTCCTCCAGCTCGGACATGATCTCACCTCATTCAAGAACGGCATGCCTGTCCTCAAGATCCTTTTCAGTCAGATTTCTCACACTCATCAGCTCGGCGATTAAAGCATCGAGAAATATCATAACTGCAAGCTCAAACATCGTACCCAGGGGGGCAATTTTTGACAGCTCTTCATTTCTCTCGGTTTTAACCTTCCCCCTGACGACAAGAACAACATCCGCCATTTTCCCTATGGATGAATATGGATTGCTTGTGACTGCAATGAGTTTCGAGCCAATCAGCTCCTTTGCCTTCTTGCTGATATTCACGACAGATGTTGTTTCACCTGAACCTGAAATGGCTATGAGCACATCATTTCTCTCAATTCTGGGGGTTACCGTCTCTCCAACAACATAAACATTAAATCCGCAGTGCATCAGACGCATTGCAAAGGATTTCGCCACAAAACCGCTTCTTCCTGCACCGAGCACAAATACACTCTTGGCATTTTGAAGAGCTTCAATCACCTGTTCGATCTTTGTGATGTCCATGTTTTCCTTCATCACTCTTATCTGATTCTCCAGTGTTGTGAGAAACTTGTACATCTGTTCCCCCGTCATGTCAGACCCCTTGAAAATTTTTTGACAAATTGCTATTAAATTTTGGGTTAGGCATGGTGAGAAGATTTAAAATCTTTCCCGATAAAATCAGCCAATGCTCGTTCTTGCACTTGATGTAACAGACAGGAAAAGGGCAAATGAGATTGCCGAGATAACTTCAAAATACATTTCGGCGATTAAGGTAAATTATCCTCTTGTGCTATCTGCCGGTATCCAGATAATAGAGGAGCTTTCTGAACTCAAACCTGTTATTGCAGATTTCAAGATCTCAGACATTCCGTACACATCATCACTGATTGCAGAGATAGCATTTGACAGTGGTGCAGATGGAATTATTGTTCACGGTTTTGCAGGCAGTGATACTGTTTCCGCGGTGAAGAAGGTTGCAGAAAGGCATGATGGGGAGGTGTATGTTGTAACCGAACTCAGCAGTGAGGGGGGAACTGAGTTCATGGCAAAGCATTCTGACGAGATAGTTGAGATGGCAAAAAGAATCGGTGTTCATGGAATTATTGCACCAGCCACAAGAGCTGAAAGGGTGAGAGAGCTAAGGGAGAAAGCTGGCAGGCTCAAGCTTCTCTGTCCCGGTATAATCACTCAGGGTGGCAGCATAGATGAGATCATGAAAGCAGGTGCTGATGGAATAATAGTCGGAAGAGCAATATACAGCTCACCCAGTCCTGAAAAGGAGGCTGAAAAAATCAGCAGACTTGTGCAGGGCTGTCTGAAAAAATATAAATAAGCGGGATTCTGTAAAGAATTCCATGAGGGTCGCAATTCTTGGAGCTGGTGCAATGGGAGCAGCCCTTACCATCCCGTATTCTGAAAAAAATCAGGTCATACTGTGGGGTACAGAGTATGATACAGACATTCTCGATAAACTCAAAAGGGGTGAGGATCATCCGAGAATTGGAACAAAAGTGAATGCAGAGGAAATACTGTTTCCGGATGAAATTGAAAGGGCTCTTGATTCTGACATAATTCTGATAGGTGTGAGCACAGAAGGAGTGATGAGCATTTTCAAAAAGATTGAGAACATGATTGACAGTCAGATTCTGATCACGATTGCAAAGGGTTTCATAGAAAAAAATGGAATCCTGACCATCCCGGAGGCAATCTGGCATGAGAGGGAAGATCTCAGAGACAGGGTTGTGGCTGTAACTGGACCCTCAATTGCAAAAGAGGTTGCTTTGAAACTTCCAACCCATGTTACATACTCCTCAATTTCAGAGAAAACCCTTGATGTAATCAAAAACACCCTTGCAACTCATTTCTACAGAATAGAGACTTCAAAAGACATAATAGGCTGTGAGGTTGGTTCAGCTCTCAAAAATGTTTATTCAATAGCCATTTCATGGATAAGAGGTATAGAAAGCAGAAGAAACGTAACAATGAACAATCTCAAGGGAATAATTGTCTCAATGGCACTGAGAGAGATTTCCCAAATTGTCACTGCAAAAGGTGGCAGGTGGGAATCTGTTTACGGTTTCACAGGAATCGGAGACCTCATAGCAACGTTCAGGGGTGGAAGAAATGGAATGTTCGGTGAGCTTCTTGGAAAGGGCTATGATGTTAACTCGGCTCTGAAAGAGCTTGAAAGGAGAGGTGTTGGAGTTATAGAAGGATACACAAATGCCAGCAGAGCATACAGACTTGCTGAGGAACTTGATGAAAAGGGTAAGATCAGACTTGAAGAGCTGAAGCTTTTAAATGGAATAAATGATGTACTCTATCACGATGGAAATGCAGAGGAGGTGATTGACGCTCTGTTTTAGTCAGCTTTTAGGAAATAGGTCCTCCTGTAGTAATTCAGAGCATCTTCAAAGAATTCTCTTTCCAGTCTTCCATGAGGGGTTTCAACCTCGAACACCCTTTCAGGAATCTGGGAGAGGTCAGGCTCATAGCCCATAGCCTTTTTAAGCTTTAATTTCTCCATGTATATCCTCTCCCCAATTTTCTCCAGCTCATCCTCTGTGAACTGGAAGCCAATTGGCAGAAATGCCCTGCTAACCAGCTCAGGTCTGAAGACGTTTCTCGCAAAGAAACATACAACCAAACTTGAAAGGACCTGTCTCCACATCTCCTCCTTTACAAGTCTGTCAACTGTTTCCTGCGGGCTCAGGCTGCTAACCTTCTGATCCAGGGAATAGCCTCCATTATCAAGGTGGCTGTGTCTCAGTCCGATGGTGAGCCCGATGTAACTGGCATATCCGGTATTGTAGCCGGGCATCTCGTTTCCTGCAAATGTCATGGCAAATTCAGTTCCACCATATTTCTCTGCAGCATATCTTGCTCCTTTTGCAAGATCGGAGTAGAACTCATTTGGCTGTTCCACAATCCAGTTTATGGCTTTCAGATAGGGGGCAGAGTTCCCAAATTCAAGATCAACAATTGTGTCCTCCCTGCTTACAAAACCTCTTTTGAATGCCTCTGTGGCCCATGCAAGGCACACACCAGTGCTTATTGCATCAAGCCCAAATGACTCAACCCTGTGGATTAGCTTCAGAAGGTCTCTTCTGTTCTTCACACCTATCATGGAGCCAAGAGCGTAGATAAGCTCGTAATCATATCCTATCATTACAGTTTTGAAAAAGTACCTCTCATCCTCATATTCCTCTCTCAGGGCCGCGATGTGTATGCAGGCTGTTGGACAGTGACTGCACGCAATTCTTCTTCCCAGATTCTCATCTGCAAATTTCTCACCGCTGATGTCCTCACAATCAAATCTACGTTCTGTCAGATTTTTTACAGGCAACCCGCCCAGCTCATTCAGAGGGAGCACATTTTCTGCAGTTCCGAGAAGATGGTATTTTTTCATTGCCTCGGATTCCACACCTATTCTGTAAATCTCAGAGTAAATCTCCCTGTAGAGTTTCTGGTCTGCTGGCGGATAGGTTTTGTTACCGATGACAACAACTGCCAGAAGGTTTTTGCTTCCGAAAACCGCACCAAGACCGAGTCTGCCAAAGTGTCTGTACGTTTCGGTTGTGAGACAGGCATATCTGACAAGTTTTTCACCGGCATATCCGGCCCTTATAATGCTTCTGATTCCCCGGCCACCTTCAATTTCTGCAAGAATTCTCCCAAGAATGAGTGAATCCCGTATACCCACAATTGACCTGCCATCTCTGAAGTGGACTCTGTCTCCATCGATAACAATGTAAACAGGCTTTTCACTCTTCCCTTCAATGGCCACAGACATGTATCCTGCAGAGGCTATGGCCATAGCAGTCCTTCCACCTGCATGGGTTTCTCCCAGCTCTCCTGTGAGGGGGCTCTTGAAGAGAGCAACTGTTTTTGATGCGTAGGGATATGCCGGAGTGAACGGTCCCGTGGAAAAAACGATAACATTTTTCTGGCCGAGAGGGTCGGCAGATGGGTTCAGTCTTTCCTTCAAAATCTGAATACCTGCTCCCACACCGCCTATCCATTTTTCAACAAGATCTTCCCTCTCCTGAATCTCATAAGTGTAGTCTGAGAGATCAATCGTCAGAACCCTGCTGATCATGCCTCTACCACCTCAAGAACTCCATGGGGGCAGAAATCAACACAGTAACCGCAATGGATACATACAGCAATTTTTTCATCATCTCTTTCAAATATGGCACCGATCTTGCATGCCGATATGCAGTTGTGGCATGAGAAACAGACTCTTTCGTTGTATGTCACCCCTCCCCCTTTTCTCGGCTTCAACGCCTTTGAGGGACATACCTCAGCACATGGGGGTTCCAGACATGCATGACAGAAGATCACGGTTGCACCTCTCTCAAAACCACTCAGGCTCACAGCCCTTATCCCTGAATGGCCCAGACCTATCCTCTGATTTTTCACATTTTTCCTTGAACATGCGAGCATGCAAAGGCTGCAGCCGACACACTTCTCAACATCAGCAAGCCTTAAAATCTTCATTCTTCAGAACCTCCTCCATAGCATTTACAAAATCCTCCTCTCTTCCCTTATGGATTACCGTAGCGGCAGCAATCTTGTGGGTTGCGTCTGCATAGCCTCCAACAAGCTCACTTGCCTTTGGAATGAGAAAGTCATAACCCGGAACCTTTCCATTGAGGATCATTCTCTCAAGTGTTGATGGGGCTCTGGCACTAACCTTGACACAGTCACATTCCAGCAAACCAAGATCCGGAACGGCTTTTGGTATGTCCTGAAATCCTATGAGATACTTCAGGGGGTTTATAAAGCTCATGTCTTTTATCTGCTGGCAGAACTCGCCAATTGTTTTCACACCCATCGGATCAAATCTTTTATCAACGCTGAACCACTGGATACTTTCGGTTTCATTCATTCCATTGTTAAGTCTTTCAATCTCCTCCCTGAACTTTTTCTGCTTCATTTCTTCAAGTTTCTTCACCTTTTTCATCATTTTTTCGTCGAATCCATCAAAACAGGCTCTCAGTCCATCAGCATATCCTTTCTTGAGATAACCGACCGAACCCAGGGTTGTGAGCCTTTTTGAAAAGACGTCTGCATATTCTCCGAATTTTTTGATGTAGTACTTTTCCTTCATGCCCTCTATCCTTATCTCAACCTGATTGAGTGAGACTGACTCGCTCAGCACGTATCTGTCGAATCCCAGCACGCCACCATATCTGTCGTGGTAGTCTCCAACAGCTCCAAGAAGAGCAACATAAGCGTAATCTCTGATTTTTTCAGTAACTCTCTGGGCAAATATGTAGTTGAGAGTGGATGCAGATATGAAAACGTCTCCGGAAATGCCCGCAAGTTCCGGATCGAGAATTGTGACATTATCTTTCTGAATATCTTTTGCAGGATGATGGTCGATTATGAATGAATAGCAGTCTTCACCTGTTTTTTCTGCTATTATTCCACTGGCAAGACCTCCGAGATCGGTATAGATAAAGATACCGTCTCTTTCCCTGTGGATTTTATCTATAATCTCAGGATAAACCTTTTCGACGCAGATGAGCTCATAATCGACATTCAGCTCTTCAAGCATCACCTTCTGAAGCACGGCAGAGCATATCCCATCTGCGTCGTTGTGATGAATAACAGTAATCTTTCTTCCATCCTCTTCTCTCAGAAATGTCTTTACTGCTCTGTCCACTTCATCGTAGAATCTCCCGTTAACGATGTATTCCATGATACATCATGAACAAAAAATAAATAAATAATTTTCTGGAGGTGACCTGAGCCTCATTTGATCCATACACGCCTTCCTTCATTTATGAAAATAATTCTCGCACCGTTTTTACTGAGAATGTCTCCAATTCTCTCAAAATGTATTGCTGAAAGCAGTATGCTCAGATTCTCCTGGCTGAGTTCTCCTCCCAGAAGTCCGCCGATTATCTCATCCTTCATCATATCCAGCCTGTCATCCCTGGATATTAGCTCATCTCTCATTCTGTCCGTATCTCCCTGAATGGCTCTTTCAACGATGTCAAACATTTCGAGAATCACAGCCTGCATCGCCAGAAGCTTTTCAGTAAATTCATTATCTGAAATACTGAATCTTGCGATTTTCAGGGCAAGGTCGGTTATTCTCTCATAATTACCGGAGAGCCTCATAACGGTACTCAAAAATCTCAGATCTTTTGCAACAGGTTGGAAAAGTGCAACTGCAGCAAGAGAATCGTTTTCAATATCTGTATTCAGCACATCAGCCTGCTTTTCAATTTTCTCAACCTGATATCTGGTAACATCATCATTCAGTGCAGCTTTGAGAGAGAGTTCCACAGCATTCTTAGACATTCTGTGAAGTTCCAGAAGCTCATTCTTTATTTTTTCCAGTCTTTCTTCAAGTACCTTCATTTTCAATCCTCCTCACAAGATCTGAAACTTTTTTTTCAATAATTTCAAGAGTCCGGTAATACTCTTTCTCTTCCTTACCCTTTGGGTCCTTTACATTCCACCTCTCAATTCTTGGATGGTTTACAGCAACACACTCAGTCTCATCACAGACAGAAATCAGTATATCAAACTCATTCAGATTCACATCCTCCAGTTTTTTTGGAGTTCTCCTTACAGCAGGATATCCCTTTTTTTCAAGCACCTTCAATGCTGTTTCATCAAATTTTTCAGCGATCTCAACACCGGCACTCATCACATCAAATCTTCCCGATGAAAGCTTTCTGAATACATTTTCTGCCATCACACTTCTGCATGTATTTTCCCTGCATACAAAAAGCACTCTCATCCGACCCTCCCCGTTATGTACCTTTCTGTAAGCTCGTTCTCAGGATATTCAAATATTTTTTCCGTCCTGTCGTATTCAACAAGCTCGCCCATCCAGAAAAATGCAGTATAATCACTTATTCTCGCAGCCTGCTGGATGTTGTGAGTAACAACAATAACGGTGTATCTCTTTTTAAGCTCGATCATAAGCTCCTCGATCTTCGAAGAAGCAATTGGATCAAGAGCCGATGTTGGCTCGTCAAACAGAATTACTTCAGGGTTTGTTGCTATCGCTCTTGCGATACAGAGCCTCTGCTGCTGACCTCCAGACAGTCCGAGTGCAGATTCACTGAGCCTGTCCTTTACCTCATCCCAGAGTGCCGCTTTCTTCAAGCTATCCTCAACTATCTCCTGAAGTTTTTCCCTGTCCTTTATCCCGTGTATTTTTGGCCCGTAGGCAACATTTTCAAATATGCTCTTTGGAAATGGGTTCGGATGCTGAAAAACCATCCCGACTCTCCTTCTGAGCTCAACAGGATCAACATCTCTGTCAAAAATATTCTTTCCATCAAAGAGTACCCTGCCTTCTATTCTAACACCCTCAACCAGCTCCACAAGTCTGTTAAGCGTTCTCAGAAATGTTGATTTTCCACATCCACTTGGGCCAATCACTGCTGTAACCTTATTTCTGTATATCTGGAGACTCACGTCTTTTATCCCGATCTTGTCACCGTAATATACCGAAAGATTTCTGACATCAAAAATCGCATCCACTCCCTACCACCTCAGCTTTTTCCTGTAATGGTTTCTCAGAACTATCGCAATGGCATTCATTGACAGCATTATTGCAAGAAGAACAACTATCCCGGCAGGAGCGAGTCCGTAAAGAAACTCCTCCTTTGGCATGTCAGTCCACATGAATATCTGCATCGGTAAGGCTGAAAAGGGGCTGAAAATGTCTTTCGGTGCTGTGAATATTGTTGTTGCGGCTCCTATCATTATAAGAGGGGCAGTCTCTCCAATTGCTCTCGAAAGAGCAAGAATAACACCGGTCAAAATTCCGGGTATTGAGGAGGGAAGAACCACATTTCTTATTGTCTGCCACTTCGTCGCTCCAAGACCGATTGAAGCTTCTCTCAGTCCTCCGGGAACAGATCTAATTGCCTCCTGACTTGCAACAATCACAATTGGGAGAATGAGTAGCGTGAGTGTGAGTGAGCCTACAAGAACAATTCCAGGCTTTAAATGCATTGTGGAGACAAACAGACCAAGCCCAAGAATTCCATAGACTATTGAAGGGACTGCTGCAAGATTTGAGATGTTTATCTCTATGATCTTTGTAATTTTCTTTCCGCTTCCGTATTCCTCAAGAAATATGGCCGCACCAACACCTACAGGTACAGAAAAAATTCCCACAAGAGCGATCATCATGATGGATCCCAGAAGTGGGGGATATATCCCTGCTTTTTCCGGAAATCGTGATGGCGGAGATGTGAGGAACTGAATATCAAGCCATCCAGCAGCCTCATAGAATGTCATGACAAGCAGGGCTGAAAGCAAAACTATACCAAAAACCGTTGCGAGGAATGTAAGCATCATGAAAAGCCAGTCTGAAATGTTTTCAGTCTTCATCGGTACACCTCCCTGAACCTCATTTTTACAATGTAGCTGACGGTGTTAAGAGCGAATGTCATGGCAAAAAGGGTAAGGCCTATTGCAAAGAGACTTTTGTACGCAACGCTCTGTCCGCTCACGTCACTCATGCCAATCTCTACCATCGCAGCGGTCATTGTTTCAATGGATTTCATCCAGTCATCGGGATTGAGGATGTTTGCAAGCCTGGGTGTCCTCCCTGCTGCAATAGTTACCGCCATTGTTTCGCCAACTGCCCTCGATATGCCAAGAATGAAGCTGGCAACAATTCCTGAAAGGGCTGAGGGAATGACTATTGTGAGAATAACCCTGGGTTTTCTCGCTCCGAGAGCGTATCCCGCCTCCCTCAGGCTTCTTGGAACAGCCCTTATTGCATCCTCGCTTATGCTCGCTACGATAGGAATGATCATGATCCCGACAACAATTGAAGCGCTCAGGGCATTGTAAGCCTGCATATCCGGAAAGATTTTCTTGAGATAGGGAGTTATGTATGCAAACGCAAAAAATCCATAGACAACAGTTGGGATTCCTGCAAGTATTTCAAGCATGGGTTTAAGGACGTTTCTTGTTCTTTCGCTTGCATATTCACTCAGATAAATTGCTGAGAGAATTCCTGCAGGGATGGCTATCAGTCCTGCACCTATGGTTATCATGAGTGTTCCAATCACAAGCGGCAGAACTCCAAATGAATACGGCTTTATTGTCGGCGTCCATCTCGTTCCTGTGAAAAACTCAACTGGAGAGACCTTTGAAAAGAAGAGCAGACTCTCGCCAAGAAGGATCGCAATTATGCTCACAGTCACAAATAACGTCATCACTGCACACAGAGCGAGAAAAAGAACTATGATCCTCTCCTTCATTTTTGAAAGCCTGTCCACAAAAATACCTCCATGAAAAAAATATTAATTTTGCTGTTTTTACTCATTTATACCAAGTTCTTTTAGGGCCTGATAGAACTTCTGCAGATTCTGTTCTTTGACCTCCTTACTCACAGGAACATATCCTATCTCCTCAACAATTCCGCTGTCAAGATTGTCCAGATAGAACCTGACAAATTCCCTGACAGCAGGCTTTTTGAGAGAGTCCTTGCTGACATATATGTACAGCGGTCTTGAAAGCGGATACTCTCCGCTTCGACCTGTTTCAATTGATGGTTCAACACAGGCTCCTGTTTCAGGATTTTTTATCTGAACTGCCTTCACCCTGTCCCTGTTCTCCAAGTAGTAAGCAAGTCCAAGATAGCCCATAGCATACCTGTCTCTCTCCACTGCTGCGATGATTGTGTTGTCTTCTTCGGTACCATGGTAATCCTGTCTGTGGGCACCGCTCTCACCGATTACATGCTCTGTGAAGAAATCAAATGTTCCAGATGCAGAGGTTGGCCCGTAAAGTCTCATCTCCTCATCTGGCCAGTTCGGATTGACATCACTCCATTTGGTTACCTTTTCTGTTGCCTCCGGTCCCCATATCTTCCTGAGCACTTCAAAGCTTGCACACTCTATCCAGTCATTTTCAGGATTTACGATAACAGTGAGGGCATCATATCCAACAATGAATTCAAGAGGTTCAACACCGTTTTTCCTTGCCTCCTGAAGCTCTTCATCCTTTATTTTTCTGCTGGCATCATTTATATCTGCATGTCCCGGAATAAAGAAGTTCCTGAAGCCACCTCCAGTGCCTGTTGACTGAACTGAAACAACAACATTCGGATATTCCCTGCTGAATTCCTCTCCGATTGCAGATGTTATCGGATAGACAGTAGAACTCCCGGCAACCTTTACCTGACCTGAAATGCCCTTCTCAGAGGGTTCTTCGTTCTGCTGCGTGCATCCGGCAACCAGAAGTATGACCAGAACTGCAACGATTGCATACAGTCTGTTTCTCACCATGATTCAGCTGTACTCTCCTCGATATATATCTCTTCCCGATATATTGTATGTTCGATAAGTACTTATATAGATCTATTCAGAATAATACATGCAATCAGTAAAAATTATATATTAAGTAAGTGCAGACTGACGTTTATGAAGAAAGTCGCAAGAAAGGTTTTTGTGAGCGGATCGAGTTACATAATCTCCCTCCCCAAGGAATGGGTAAGGGACAATTCCATAAATCCCGGTGACACTGTTTTTGTAAACATCGGTAAAAGGCTACTGGCAATTCATCCCGAATCTGAATCTCCGGAAAGGAAGATCGCGTCAATTCAGAATGAAGACAGCTCTCTTATGCTGACACGAAAAATTATCTCTTATTATCTTGCAGGATACAGCACAATAAGAGTTAAGGTAAACAGTGAGACAAGAAAGGGCGTAACACACGCATTAAAATCTCTTATCGGAGCTGAAATACTTGAGGATTCGGGAGATGCAATATGGATTGAGATATTTGTTGATGAGAGAAGGTTTAAAATTTCTGATCTGCTTGAAAAGATGGCAAATACAGTCTATTCAATAATGGATGATTTTCATGCCAGTCTGCTCAAATTCGATCCCGAAAAACTTGAAATTCTGATGCAGAGAGAACAGG
>WAMS01000049.1 GCA_015522195.1 Geoglobus sp.
GTTGTACGCCACCTGATACGTCAGCGTACCACTTCTGGAAACTATTCCCACCTTGCCCTCAATGAATATCTGGGGAGGCATTATGCCGAGGTGCGATTTTCCAACGCTCATAACCCCGGGACAGTTGGGGCCAACGAGAATCCTGCCCTCAGCCTTGACCTTCTTGTAGACCTTCAGCTCATCATAAACAGGAATGCCCTCGGTTATCGCAACTATAACCTCAACTCCTGCATCAACGGCCTCCATGATCGCATCTCCCGCAAAGGCTGCGGGGACGAAGATGATGCTCGCATTTGCACCTGTTTCATCAACCGCCTCCTTAACCGTGTCGAAAACCGGCACCCCAAGAACCTCTGAACCGCCCTTTCCGGGGGTAACTCCACCAACAATGTTCGTGCCGTAGGCGATCATCCTTTCAGCATGGAATCTTCCCTGCGAACCTGTAATGCCCTGGACTATTGCTTTGGTGTTCTCATCAATAATTATCGCCATACATCACACCTCCTTTGCAAGTTCGACAGCCTTTCTGGCTCCTTCCTCCATCGTCTCAACAACGTGGATGCTTTCAATGCCCTTCTCCCTGATGAAATCCTCAATCAGCTTCCTGCCCTCCTCCTCGTTTGTGCCTGCAAGCCTCAGCACAACCGGTACAGGAATCTCCATCTCAGAAAAAGCTGTGATCAGGCCTTTGGCAACCTCATCACATCTCGTAATCCCACCAAAGATGTTCATGAAGATGACCCTAACGTTCTCGTCCATCAGAATGATGCTCACCGCCTCCTTCACAACCTCGCTGCTCGCTCCACCCCCAACATCTAGGAAGTTTGCCGGTTTTCCACCCTCAAGGTAGATCAGGTCCATCGTCGCCATGCTCATTCCCGCACCATTTGCTATCATGCCTATGTTGCCATCAAGCTTTACGAAGTTCAGCCCCTTCTCCTCCGCTATTCTTTCGGTTTGATCGACCTCGGTGTAGTCCTTCAGCTCCTTCAGCTCTGGGTGCCTGTAGAGGGCGTTATCGTCTATGTTCAGCCTCGCATCGGCTGCGATTATCCTGCCATCCTTGGTCACAACAAGCGGATTAATTTCGGTCAGCTCAGCCTCATTGTGAACGAGGATGCTGTAAAGTGCTTTGATTATTCTTGTAACCTCCTTGTGATACTCCTTCGGCATGCTGGATCTGTAGAGCACCTCTCTTATCTGGTAGTCCCACAGCCCGTACACGGGATCCACAGTTACCCTCGCGATCCTGTCGGGATGCTTTTCAGCTATCTCCTCGATATCCATCCCTCCCACACTGCTCACGATTAAAGCAAAGCCCTTGCCCGCCCTGTCGATTGTGAAGCCAACGTACATCTCTCTATCTATGTCAAGCTGCTCCTCAACGTACAGCTTCTCCACCCTGTGCCCTTTGATGACCATTCCGAACATCTTCTTTGCGAGCTCGTAAGCTTCATCAGCGCTGTTTGCCAGCTTTATACCGCCAGCCTTTCCTCTCCCGCCAACGAGAACCTGGGATTTAAGCACAACCCTGCCACCAAGCCTCTCTGCAATCTCCTTGACCTCTTCGGGTGTTGTGGCGATTTCACCATTTGCCACAGAGATCCCATACTCTCTGAAAACCTGCTTTGCCTGATACTCGTGCATCCTCATGTGATCACCCTTTTACAGAATCTGAAACCATCTCAGGTGATGAAAAAGATTTCCATTTTACCTTAAGTGGAAGAAATGAGGGTGATAAAAAAAGAAATTGGGCTGATTTTGTCACATCAGAGGATGCTTCCTCACAGCACCGAGAACTGAAGGGATTGCACCTGTGAGAGATCTTGCAATAACCTCAATCTCAACCTCCCTCGTGCCTTCATAGATTTCAAGAATCCTTGCATCCCTGAACATCCTTGAAATGGCCTGCTCACCCATGAAGCCGTAGCCGCCATAAATCTGCAGAGCCTCATGCACAATTTCCTGAGCAACCCTTGCGGTGTAGTACTTTGCCATGGCTGTCAGTCCGGGATCGGGCATACCTCTTTTGTCCTGGAAGTATGCTGCCTGATAGGCAAGCAATCTCGCAGCCTCAAGCTCTGTCCTCATCCTTGCGAGCTTTTCCTGTGTTACCTGAAAATCAATCAGCTTTCTTTCAAAGAGCTCTCTGTTCTTTGCGTAGTTGAATGCAAGCTCAAAAGCCCCTGTTGCAAGTCCAACAGCCTGAAACGCAACGGGAATTCTTGTGACGTTGAAGAACATCATGGTCTGGTAGAATCCCTGCCCCTCCTGCCCCACAAGGTTTTCCTCTGGCACCCTTACGTTCTTGAAAACAACCTCGGCAGTATCGCTCGCCCTAATTCCGAGCTTGTTCTCAAGCTTCTTTGCCTCAACTCCCGGAGTGTCTTTCTCAACAATAAAAACGCTCATTCCATGATGCCTTTTGGCGGGATTTGGATCGGTTCTTGCAAGAACTATGTAGAAGTCTGCTATTGTGCCATTTGTTATGAACATCTTAGTGCCATTGATCACATACTCATCTCCATCCTTCTCAGCTCTCGTTTTTATCCCTGCCACATCACTTCCCGCATGGGGTTCTGTGTAGCAGGCAGCACATATTGCCTTTCCCTGGGCCAAAGGCGGGAGATACTTCTCTTTCTGCTCCTCACTGCCAAACATCAGGATCTGCTCTGAACCAAATGTTGATGCCATTATCAATCCAAGACCTCCGTCAATTCTCCAGAACTCCTCAACAACAAGGCATGTGTCGAGAATTCCAAGTCCCTGACCTCCGTATTTCTCGGGGATGTTCATCCCTATGAACCCGAGTTCTGCAGCCTTTTTCCAGAGCTCGAAAGGATACTTTTCCTCCCTGTCATATTCTTCAGCATAACTGGGAAACTCTTTCTCGGCAAACTCCCTTGCAGCTTCTTTTATAGCCTTCTGCTCATCTGAAAGAATTGAT
The DNA here is from genome assembly GCA_015522195.1 of Geoglobus sp. Lineage (GTDB taxonomy): Archaea > Halobacteriota > Archaeoglobi > Archaeoglobales > Archaeoglobaceae > Geoglobus. Next base: position 2,948 of record WAMS01000049.1, read on the forward strand.
TCCGCAATCATAATTCTGAATAATCCGATTAAGACAAAAGTCTTTCGCTGTGTCATTTTTCGAACGAAATTTATTTTAAAACAACATAGACAATGATTAAAAATTATAGATCAGATCTTTCCAGCAAATTTTTTCAGGACTTTTGCGAGTTTCTGAGCCTCGAAAAGATTGCCCTCGATCTTGTACTTCCCCATGAGGTATGCGGAAATGGGGTCTTCCTTTCCTTTCAAAACATCAACCCAGAAATCAGGCTCTGCTACGACTGTGAATTTTGGTGATCCGTGTTCCCCTTCATTGAACGTGCATGTGCCATCACCTCTGTATTCCACATAGAATTTTTCCCCTCCAATCCTGTACTGTACAACTCCTTCCCACCCTGAAAGTTCTCTCTGCATTTCCTCTGAAGAGTTCTGCAAATCACACATTTTTGATATTAATTCTTTTGCTTCACTCATGCCAGATCACCTCACCAAAATTATGCTGCAAGCCTAAATAACAGTTTGGGAAATACTGGAAAACCAGCCGGTTTAAATACTGTTTCAGGTTTTTTAAAAAATTAATGATAAATTGAATGAATTTCCATCTCTCAACCTGAGAAAAGATTATAAACTGACTCACATGGCAAGAATCTGAGCTCCGGTGGTGTAGCCCGGCCAATCATTCCGGCCTTTCGAGCCGGCGACCCGGGTTCAAATCCCGGCCGGAGCATACCAATTCCTCGCCGTTTTGATGATCTCAGTGCTGGTCTATGCACCGACACAGGAGTAAGTTGCCAAGTTCAACAACTCTCAGGCTTCAACCACATTTAACAGCATGACAGACTGTAGCCGTGGTGCGCTTGAGATGTACAGCATAGTGCCCTGCATTGTTGTTGCAGTGGTCATCCTTGGATTGCTGGTTGGACTTGCAAGTCAGGTCATGAAAATACTTAGGAACACAATAGAGGGAGATGATCTCCCAATATTTTTCGAAGTGTTAAAGAAGAAAAATAAAATTTTTTCTATATAACTAAATAAGTAAAGTAAGGTATGAGAGGCTCCTTTCCATACATTTTGCACCAGAACCTTATCATGTTCTAAGGTGTTAACAGGAAGTTAATGGGTGAAAAGAGGCCTGAGAAAGAAGTTAAATACTTTTGAGGTTAATTTATTTTGATGGCTTCAATAACCCTCAGGGAAGGAACTTTTAGAAAACTCGAAAAACTAAGGAAAAAGGATGAGCCCATTGAAGAGGTGATTGAAAGGCTGATTGAATCATACGAGGAATTCCAGAGCTACATCGAGGAAAAATGGGAAAAAGTCATTAAGGACAGGGATAAGTTTGTTTCCTTAGATGAATACACCAGCTCAAGAGGACTTTGAATGTTCTCGGTATCTCTCCATCCTGATGTTGTGAAATTTCTTGACAGGTTAAGCGAGATTGAGAGAAAAAGATGTGTTGACAGCTTAAAAAAGCTTGAAGAAGATCCATTCACCCCAAGATCAGGGGTGTCAATCAAGAAACTGAAAGGAGAAAAGAGGACTATGTACAGGTTGAAGGTTGGAGACTTCAGATTTGAATATTTTGTTGATGGCAAGACTGTTTATGTTGTGGAGGCATTCAGGCGTGGTAGAGGATACAGATAGTCATTCAATTACTTTTCTAATCTTTCCCACAATCTTTGAGTATGCCTTATCTGCCTGTCTTGCAGTAGCTAAATAATGCATTGCACCAACGCTGGCTGGTGCTCGCTCTTGAATGAAGACAGCAATGGAAGAATCCATTCCAGATTCAATGAGTTTATTGTAATGCCATTTCCCTATAGAGCTTGCGGACACTCTTTTGTATCGGATAGCCTTAGTTATTGGCTCGTAGCTGAGATTATCAATTCTTTTGAGGTTCTCTGAAAAATCAATTAGCATGTATTCAAATAATGGGGAATTCAAAGAAAACTTTTACACCCGTATAGAAGTTTATTATATTCCTTAATCCCTTAGCCAGCCAATTTCATCCCTTTTTGGCTTTTTTTCATCATCATAGCTATGTCTTTGGGTGTGTTGACGGTCTTGTTTTTCGTAAATCAAATCTAAGCAGGAAATGTAAAATTTTAAAGTATTCTGGGTTATTTTTTCACTTAGATACTGGATGAACCCCTCTCTTACCTTTGAATAATAGGTCAAATGAGTCCTTTCGAGCCGACGACTCGAATTCAAATCCCGGCCTGAATATAATTACAATATTTTTCTGTTAAACACAAGTCAGAAAAAGATTAATAACCATTTGATTTACACTTTATCATTGGGATATCGGTTTGCCGAGGGGTTTGAGTATGTTGTGTAATGGTGAGAAATCTCCAATAAATGAAAACGTGCTGGCCCGTCTTCTTGAGAAGGCAGTTAACATGGAGGAAGCAAATATAACTACTTTGTTGAGGCTATTTATAGCTGAAGAAGATCCAAACGCTAGAAAAATACTTTATGAACTTCTCAGAGATTCTGAATACCACAAAACTGTGGTGATGGACTGTCTAAAATCTCTCAGAGGGGGAACATATCCTGAACCAATGAAATTCAAAGAGTATGAATTTGGAGATATGTTTTACGCTGAAAAATCAGCAATTCTCAAGAATGTCATAATTGTCCTGCTGGACTTTTACAGACACCTCCTTCAGGATGTCAGACTGGCAAGAGAAAGTGGCACTCTGGATAAATCACTCATCGAGAACGTCTGCAAATGTCTCGAAATGCTGGTTAACTGGAAGGAACAACATCTAATGATGGTTAAGGACGTCTGGAATCTCTGAGCTCTTCAGAAAAAAGATGACAGGAATAAAAAATTGATTAGCTACAGAGACAGGAATTCCCTCACAACATAATATGCTCTGGTATGTCCGCAGCTCGGGCACTCCTCAGGAGGCTCTGTTCCGCGATGAATGTACCCGCATTCAAGGCAGACCCACTCTGTCTCCTCATCTCTCCTGAAATACGTTCCATTCTGTATTGATTCCAGCAGGACGGAATATCTCTTCTCATGATGCTCCTCGGCCTTTGCAATTGCTCTTAACCTGTCAGCTATATCCTTGTAGCCCTCCTTCTCAGCCACATCTGCAAATTCAGGATACATCTGGGAGAACTCGTAATGCTCTCCGGCAATCGCAGCCCTGAGATTGTCTTCAGTCGTGCCGAGAACGAGAGGAGCTTCCATTTCAACAGATATGCTCTCTCCATCTCCTCTCAGTTTCTGGATAAACTCAAAAAGGGTTTCTGCATGCTCCTTCTCATTCTCAGCAGTTTCAAGGAACACCCTCTGAATGAACACATAACCCTCCTCCTTTGCGATCTTGGCATAAAATGTGTAGCGATTTCTTGCCATGCTCTCTCCCATAAACGCTTTAACCAAACTCTTCAGGGTTTCCACAAAATCACCTCCTCACGGGTATCTCATGTTTTATAAAAACTACCAACAAATCTCAACTCAATTGCCTCCCCCATCTTCCTTTACTGCAAAATTTGTCATCCACAATATTTAATTCTTGTCCCGAATAGGTTCTGCAAAGACCCTGAAAAATATGTTAAAAAAATTGAATGAGTCTGGATTATTTCTGGGACTGAATTTCCTTTATAGCCTCTTCAAAAACACTGTATGGCTGTGCACCGACAATCTTCTTACCATTTATGAATAGCGTTGGAGTGCCTTTGACTCCCAGCTTTGACCCCTCTTCTCTGTCCTTGAGAACCTCTTCCCGGTATTTTCCTGAATCCAGACAGGCTTTAAATTCATCTGTATCGAGCTGCAGCAGCTCTGCATAATCTATGAGCTTGCTCAGATCGCCTCTCCATTCTGACTGTCTTTCAAAGAGAATGTCATGATATTCCCAGTACTTGCCCTGCTCTGCTGCGCAGTAGGCAGCTTCATGTGCCTTTATTGAAGGTTCGCCATGAACTGGAAAGTCCTTAAAAACGTATTTGACACTGAAGTTCTCCATTATTTTGGGAAGGGTCTCTACGGTGAATCTTTTTGAGAAGGGACAGGAATAGGAAGAGTACCCTACAATCACGATGTCTGCATTTTCATCTCCGATGTAAGGTTCATTTTCGTCATCAAATCCTGTCTGGCTTCCTGACCTGACGGTTCCTGAGGGATTTTTCACGACATCATCTGTCCTGACCTTTTCAATGTTTTCGGGAATTTCGATGAGGTTAAGGATGACATACTCTCCATCCTTTGTTGTGTAGAGATTGAGATCTGCCACTTTACTGCCATCCTTTTCAATTGAAAAGTAAAATTTGTAAAACTGATCCTCTTCTGAAGCTTCCAGGAGTTCTGCTTTCACTCCCGGTTTCAGCAGGTTGTAGTTTACAAAGTCAGATACCCTGTTTTTCAGCTCATCTATTGAAACGTTCTTCACCTTTTTCTCGTTTTTCGGGCTTTCATCTGATGCCGAATTTCCTGCAATGTATCCCACTGACACACCAGCAAGTAATGCTACAACAGATGTAAATAAAACCAATTTGAGGAGTTTGTCTGCCATGGGATAATATTACATCTCAAGTTTAAATTCTTTTCGGCTATATGGATTTTTTAGCCTGTAACTCCTGTTTACTTTTAGTTTTTCATCAACAATAAAACTGTTTATAAGGAAGCAGGAAAAATCTGAAGTGGAATGGAAAACTGCCATATTGCATCTCCCATAAATACTGCTGCAAAAAAAGATGATCAAATAAAAAAATTAAATCTGGTCAAATGTCATGATATTGACATTTGATGGTACTTTCACCACGCTACCAATCTTAACACCGACAAGGAGAGATATGTTTCGCTTGGCGGCCAGATCAACCACTCTCTGAGTTATCACTCCATCAAACACGATTCCCTGTGCCCTGACATTGTTGGATTTCAGCAATTTAACGAGATCCCTCACAGGAACCTCCTTCACAACCTCATAGTTACCGTCAAGAAGCCTCGCTTTCAGATTCCCCTCAACCTCCTCCTTGTGTCTTTTAAGTATGGCTGTTATGCTGGGCCTCTCAAAAGCCTCTTCTGACTCTCTTGTTTCACCTGTTCTGGTTTTTTCCACCTTATCCCTGTCTGATTCTTCTTCCCTCTCAGAGATGTCTCTGGATTCCTTTCTATCGTCTTTATGTTTCAGCACATGAACCTGTTCAACCGGAATCTTGTTTCTGAGTGATTTCACGATTTCTTTCTGGGTCAGATCCTCCACTCCCTTGCCTTCAGGTGCTCTTGCAACGTAGTCAACGTCTGCCACCTGAAGAAGCTCTTTCAGTATCAGATCTCCGCCCCTATCACCATCGAGAAATGCAGTTACTGTTTTTCTCTTGCTCAAATCCACTATTGCTCTCGGAATGTTTGTGCCCTCCACAGCTATAACATTTTTAATTCCATGTTTCAGAAGATTCAGAACATCCGCTCTCCCTTCGACAACAATTATTGCATCACTCCCTTCAATTGATGGTCCTGCTGGGAGTCTTTCATCACCGTATTCGATTATCTCCTCTGTTCTTATGGCCTGTCTTACGAGGTCTGCGATCTTTTCACTTTCAATCTCTGGCTCTTCAAACAGATCTCTGAGAATATCCTTGGCTCTTTCAACGATCTTTCTTCTTTTGCTTGCCCTTACGTCTTCTATTTTAACTACCTTTATCTTTGCAGAGCACGGCCCGACTCTTTCTATGGTTTCAAGGGCCGCTGCAAGTATCGCTGTTTCTATCTTGTCAAGACTGCTTGGAACCCTTATTTCTCCAAAGCTCTTTCCACTCTTGCTCTCAATTTTAACCTCAATCCTGCCGATTCGTCCAGTTTTCTGGAGCTCTCTCAGATCCAGATCGTCGCCAAGCAAACCCTCTGTCTGGCCGAATATAGCTCCAACAACATCTGGTCTTTCAACAACACCATCAGCCACTATTTCGGCGTGTATGAGATACTTCGTAGTATCACTCGGTGCTTTCATTGTCATCACCTCTTGTCCGCTGCCACTTTTTGGCAAGTTATTTTGATGGAAACCTTATATATACTTTGTTGATAACCCTGAATTCTGTGAAAATAAAGGATAAAAACGACAGAAATTTGCTGTTTACCGCATCTCTGACATTATTTACGCTTACAATAGGGGTTGGAATAATTTCTCCGATCCTTCCTGTAATTGCAAGTGATATGGGAGCAGGAGGCGTCCTGATAGGACTTATTTTTTCCGCATTTTCAATATCGAGACTGATCTTTCTTCCAATCTTTGGGAAACTCTCAGACAGGTTTGGGAGAAGGTTGTTCGTTCTCACTGGGCTTTTTCTTTACTCATTGCTTGCAATTCTGTATGCATTTGCAAGAACTCCTGAAGATCTTATTGCAGTGAGGGTTTTTCACGGGGTGTCGTCGGCAATGGTTATGCCTGTTATTCTCGCAATGGTTGCCGAATTCTCACCTCCGGGAAAGGAAGGGATGTATATGGGTATAGCAAACAGATCCATATTTCTTGGCATGGCTTTCGGTCCTTTTATTGGAGGTGTTATCTCTGACATCTATTCTGAAAGCCATGCTTTTTTCTCAATGGCTTTTCTCAGTCTTGTTACTCTTGTAATTGCCTCCCTGACGGTTGATGATAAACGAGCACCAGAAGTGAAAAAACGTCAAAAAGACGGTCTCGGCAGGAGAGTTTTGATAGCTCTGATTTACAGAATTCTCAACTCGGTTGGAAGAGGAAGCATAATGACCTTTTTACCTGTCTATGGCTACCTGATCGGATTGAGCTATGCTCAGATCGGATTTCTTGTCTTCATCAATCTGCTGATTTCAGGTATAATTCAGCCTTTCGGTGGAGTTATTTCTGATAAAAGGGGTTTTGTAACTCCGGTACTCCTCTCGTCAATCCTCTCTTCCTTCCTGCTGTACCTGATTCCACTGACTCCTGAATTTCTTATGCTCACATTAATCTCAGCCTTTCTGGGACTGACTTCTGCCTTTTCTCTTCCAGCACTGAGCGGTCTTGTTGCATACGAGGGAAAGCTCAGGGGAAATGTGGGAAGCATTATGGGATACTTCTCAGCCTCCAAAAGCCTTGGGAGAGCTGCAGGTCCTGTTATAGCTGGAATTGTTTACGATGCAGGTGGACAGGGGATGAATGGAATATATTTCGCCTTTACAGCAGCCTCAGCACTGACATTTCTTGCCGGAATTCTTTTCTGGATAGGGATCAGGGATTCAGATCACGTTGTCGAGATAGAGTGATGCAAGCTCCATGGCTCTTTTCATCTCCCTTCCATTGAGTCTTCGGGAAATTTCCGGATACTCTCCAGCCTTAAATGCGGGCCAGTACTGGAACATAAGGTTGAATCTGACATCTCTGCTCAGCCTTTCCGATACCCATCTCACAATTCTCCCAGTACAGCATTCTACATGCTCAGGCATAACAAGATGTCTTATTAACAGCTCTCCATGCTCATTTGCCCTCAAAAAATTTCTCGAAACAACGTCAAAATAATTTCTCACCTTTGAATATTTCTCAGCACATCTGTTATTCCCATACTTGAAATCCCCAAGCCAGACATCAACAACGTCCTCTATAACTTCAGCAAGCTCGGTGCTGTGGTACATGTTTGAGTTCCAGACTACCGGTATGTTTGATTCCACATGTTTCAGAATTTCAAGGACTGTATGGGCATGCTGGTCTGGATTTCCTCCAACAAAATTCACGTTTCTGCTTCCCTGCCTTCTTCTGATGTCAACTATCATCCCCAGCTCCTTTGGATTGACCTTTCTGTCATCATGATAGACAATATCGTAATTCTGGCAGAAAACACATCCAAAGGTGCACCTGTTGAAGAAGATGGTGTGTGACGGAACAAGTTCTGGCTCCTCTCCAAAATGGAGAAATTCGCTGCTGTAATGGCTCTTTACACCGCATTTGCAGAAACCTGTTCGTTCATATCTGTTCACCCTGCATCTTCGCTCGCAAAAGACGCACTCCTTCAGCATCTCCTTGAGCAGATCAATTTTGAGATCGAGAAAAGAGTATTTAGGAGTTTTCTCTTTCAGTATGGATATGTCCATTTCTCTCCACATTTCCAGAAATTCTTCCTTGCAGTTACTGTGAATGTCTATCAGCGAATCCCCTCTCTCAGCCTCCAGTCTCTTTACAATCTGAAATTTTGCAGGCACAATTCCCTGATTTATCAGTCCGTATCTTTCAAGACCCAGCACCACATTATACCTGTCTGTTGGGCTGGTGATTTTATTTTCGGTTGCGTGCAGATTTAATGCAGCTCATCACACAATAGTCGGGCTTGAAACATGCCAGTAAATGGATACCTGTGGTTCAGCATCACCTAAAAAAATTAAAATATTTGAAATGGAAAACAGAAAATAAAAGATGAGCTGACATCCATGTTTCTCAGATCCGTAGTTTTTGCCCTTTCCGTAATCCTGATGTTTTTGATTTCAGTGGAACCTGTCGCTGCAATTGCAGAATACGCTGCTGGACAGATCAAACCCTATGACGGCAGGATAAGTCCCTCTTTAATCAGGGATATAACTCCGAAGAATCCAGAATTTGAAATTCAAACCCTCAGGAACCATGAATCAAGCAATCCAGTAAAGATTTTGATTTACGTGAATCCTGAAATTTTTAAAGAGGATTTTGAGAGAGAAATGGAATTAATTGCTAAGGAAATCGAGAATTCAGGGATCAGAGTACTTGATTACAGAGCCAATCCGATCATAGGGGTTGTAAGCGATATTTCCCAGATTGAATCTCTCATGTCTTATAGCTATGTTACCTATGTTAGGAAAGCTGATGCATTCAGCATGAGTCCTGAGACAACCAGCGAAGGTGTTGAGATCATCAACGCATCTGGAGTCTGGGATATGGGAATTAAAGGGGAGGGAGTCAAAGCAGGAATTCTCGATCTGGGTTTTGAAAGATGGGATGAACTTCGCAATACTGGAGAACTCCCGGTCAATACATACCTGTATGCTCCCAATGGGGAAGGATCTGGTGTTCACGGAACAGCGTGTGCTGAGATCGTATATGACGTTGCTCCGGGTGTTGATGGCATCTATCTTGCAAACGAGGGAAACTACACGATTGATGCTTACAATGCAGTTAAATGGTTCATTGAAAATGGCGTGAGTGTTGTGTCCCATTCAGTTGCTTGGTTTGGATGGGGACCATCTTACTTTGACAGCAATGGAGATGGAGTTCAAGAGTTCTGGGACACTTACGTGATAATTGACTATGCTATATCGCATAACATCACCTGGGTAAATTCTGCCGGAAATTACAGAGATGCTCACTGGGAAGGCTACTGGAGGGATGCA
>WAMS01000050.1 GCA_015522195.1 Geoglobus sp.
CGGTATCAGAATTGAAGATCCTCTGGATCTTACAATGATGGAACTGAAGAAGGCCAAAGAGACTGGAAGGCTGAGCGAAACCGTAACCTAATTTATTTTTTCCCTGAATGCAATATCAAAAGGATGAATGAGAGTACAATCAGGGCAACAGAGACGTAAAACATGATTTCTGCTGGCTGAATCACCCCAATACCTTTTGAAACCTCAACGGCAGGAGTTTGCAGAGGGGAGGGTGTTGCGACCGGAGTGGATGTTGGTGTTGGAACAGGTGTCGGTGCAGGGGTGGTAGTTGGAACTGGGACTGGAGTAGGAGTTGCAGCCGGAGCTGGTGCGGGTGTTGTGGGAACAACCGCCTTCTTAGGCACAGCTTCTGGAACTGGTTTGGCTGTCAATGCCTTCTGCACCCTGAATGTGCTCATAAATGACGTGACGAGCAAGATCATACCTGAAATGAACGAAGCGATTGATGCAAGGAAGGTTACTGATGGTCTCTCCTTTATGGTAGGTGAGACGATTTTCCTACCTTCGGGCGTAATCTCGTAGTATATCCACTTTCGCCCCTCGTCAACTCTTTTCACGAGTTTTGCTTTCTCAAGCTTTTCAAGATGCTCCTTGACGGAGGATTTTGACAGACCAACCTCCTTTGCCAGCTCGGTTAGAGTTTTCCTTCTATCTACAAGGCTGTTCAGAATCTCCATTCTTGTTTCAGACGACAGCAAAAGGAGCGTGCTGTGATCAACGGAGACCTTCACTGTCAAAGCTTCTTGGTGCTAAATATAAAGGATTTGGAAATGTTAGTTTTTATAATTTACTTTGAATTTAAAGCTTCCCTTTTCCCCTCATTGTACTTCTCATACATCAGAATTCCAAATCCGTAGAAAAAGATGACCATTCCCGCAAATTTAGTGTCGGGTGAGTGCCAGAGTACCAGCCCGACAATGATCAGATCGGTAATTCTGTTTCTGACATTCTTTTCAAGGCTCCTTGCCGGGGATAGCAGTGCCAGCAATAGGACTATCAGGAACAGAAAAAGGAAAATGAGAAGAGCTTCCCCAAATCCAAATGAAATCACACAATCACCTCCCCACAGGCACAGGCGTTCCTGCAGGAACAGGCTTTACAGGTCTATAGCAAACCACAGCTTTTTTCACATCTCCCGCTTTAACAGCAAAAACCCTCGTTTCATTCAGAGTTCTGTCATCAATGTAACACACCTCTTCACTTCCCCTGCCTATCCTGTCGAATTTGCAGAGCACATTTCCCTTGGCACTGACAGCTACATCCTTAAGATCTTTCTTTGCCGCTATTATTATCGCATCCTCAACACACCTCGCCCAAAATGGTTCCTGAGTTCCACCACTCCTTTCCATGCTCTTCTTCAGCTCCAGGTAAAAGTCTATGGCAGCTATACCAATAAGCAGAACTCCCAGTGCGAGAATTATCGAGCTGAGCTTCGCAACTTCAGATTTTCTATCTGAAGTCATACACCAAAAACGGTTTTGAAGGTATTAAAGTTTTTCTACCAATAAACAGATAGATTTTTGAGATAAGATCAGAAATCCTTTTTGTGAGGTTGATCATAACCATTGTTCTGCTGGCCATGCTGGTATCAGGATGCTCGGAGCCAGTAGAGGAGAGCTTCAGGCACAGAATTGAATACTCTGTATCCATCCAGTTTGGAAAGCCGGTAGAGGATAGAAGAGAGATCCCAGAGCTTTTCGCAATTCAGAGTATCTGTTCAGGTCGTCTTCAGTCAGTACAAAGTAGCTTCCTGGTTCGTAGTCAAGTTTGTGTATGCTCAGAAAAACCACGTCGTGAGCAGGAAAAGCTATCAGGGCAAGCCAGAGGAAGAAAGCAACAAGCAACCCTGAGAATGATGTTACAGCATAAACAACTTTCCTGCCAAGACTCACTTTGAGCTTGATGAATGAGAGGATTGTGATGGCAAACCAGATCAGAACTGGCACATTTATTTCACTTCTCGCTTCAAATGGCGGTCTGGTTTCAGCTATCGCCAGACCAATAACAAAAGAAAGCACTCCAGCTAAAAAGAATAAAAATATTGACGATATGAACTTTAGCTTGCTCATCTCTTCACACTTCCTACTTCCACAGTCCGGTTATGTTGCCGCAAACTTGTCTATAATTCATGAGACTTTTCCTCCAATAGCTATTCTCACTGTTCCACTCTCGTTAACAACAATAATGTGCATCTCTATCCACCCCCAACCAAAGGCCTTTGTAGCTGCTACTGCTCCATCTAATTTAATTCGGATTGTTTTGCCCTTTCTTGGAAGTTGATCTTGCAATGTTTCATTGGATCTGAGATGGTAAGATTTATTGTAGACCAAATTGCCGTTATCCAGTAATTCAACTGAAACAACATGCCCATCAACATCTTGATTTTTTACAATGAGCCTGACTGGTTTTGGGGATTTTACATGAGGTGGTAAGAGAGAGTAGATAACGCCAATTATAATTAATATAAAAAATATGGTTAATAGAATTTTTTTTATTCTCACCATCACTCATCACCAGTATCCCCATATATTGCGGTATACTCTTGTCCAGTCTTCACTATCCCATATATCTGTTCCCCAGTAGGCATACCAGTAGTTCATTATGCATTCAGGATGTTCCCACCACCATGTTCCCCGATCAGGTGCATCGAATAAGTGAGACATCTCGTGCTGGACCACACTATCTTCAGGCCAGTCCCATACCGCTGGAATGTTTTCAGATGCTATGGCAAAAGGTGCGAAAGCACCCCATGTGCCATCAGAGTGATACCAGGTTCCATCTGGATAAGCAATGCCGTTTCGATCCAAGTTGTCAGCCCATCCGAAAACCACATCGTTAACGTTGTCTGCTAGCCAACCCCAATCCTCTCTGGGGTCATCCAAGGCTTCACTTGCGTTATTACACACGTCGCTTAAGTCCCAGCCAGTAATCCATAGATCAACAATATCCACTCCAAATTCAGTTTCAAATCTCTGCAACGCATCGGTAGTTCCTTGGGCTATTCTGCTGAAGCTATCTGGAGCGTGGCCGTAATCATCGTTCAACGCAATAATAAAGTATGCGTACAGTACACCATTTACTTGGTGTGGACCGCTGGCTTGCGTTGAAGTTGTAAAAGCAGGTTTTAGGACTCTGTCGGGTCCCGGTTTTATTTTCCATTTTCTCACGAGTTCTTGTGCATATTCCTTTGGTATGGGAACTCCATTGACTATGACAATTTTTGGATTAGCCGGGTCAACTCCATACATATCCCTGTACTTTTTCTCCGCTTCTATGATTATGGAAAGCATTTCCTTCTTACTCAAAACAAGATCAAAGCTAATATTGTTTCTCTGCAATTTTTCCCTTAAGTGTTGGGGAATTCTACCATCTTCTGTTATCAAAACCTTTCTGCTTCCATCCAGTATGGTTCCATCCATGGGATGTGGCAGCTCTCCTTTAGCGAACCTGATGTCGTTTTCTGTTATGTTGTATTTCCTGTATAGTTGAAGCAATTCTTCTTTCGTGAGCTCTTCCGGGAGTTTTAGTTTTTCACTTGCCCTTTTATTTACAGCCGTCGTTGGTGCCATTACACTTCCAAGCATCACCAGAACCAGCAGCACTATCAATGCTTTCCTCATCGCAACACCTCAAAAACACCATAATGTTTGATCAGGCAAATTGCAAACATAACAAGGTATCCCATTAAAACATTTGCAGAGGTACTAACTGTCTGTCCAAGTTCGAACGATTGTTGAAGAATGGCCGAAATGCTGAATCCGAACAGACTCAGGATTAGCAGAAAACTCAGCCATACACCAAAACCCAGAAACAAATTTCTCAGAATTCTAACGTCTGATGCTTTTTTTGTGAAAATATGATGCCCCAATATTAAGTAAAATACCAGTAACCCGTCAGACAACCATATGAAAACATCGTTGGGAGGAATCTTGATGACTGAGGCTCCTTGAATGACATATTTCTCTGCAAAAAAGAAACTTTGAATTAGGAAAATCATGAGGATCCAGATGAAGTACATTAGCAGTCCAAATAACACTCCAGCAGCATCTAATCTGCTGAGTCTACTCATTTTATCCCCGATTCAGAAAATGAAATTTAAGGGTTTCCAATTCCGAGAGCATCCCATAATGTATAGGATGCTACTCTGAAATAATTTGGTATCCATGCGACATAAGGCGGTACCGGTACTGTTATCCAGCTAAAGCTTTTTGAGAACCAGAACCAGATACATCCATGCTCGTCAAGGAGTATGTTCGACAAATCTGCTCCAAACCAAAGTGCCAGTATTCCTCCAACTATTGCCCCGATTACGCCACCAATCCCACTTCCAAGTATTTCTCCAACAATCCCTCCAATAACCGCTCCAACAACTACTGGTGGTAATCCTGCTATTTTCTGTGAGTTGTAATCGGAGATGTGGTAGTGTATAAGCTTGTTTCCATTGATATAACTATCATCCCACGGTTCTATTTGATAGTACGTGTAATCTGGATGCGGATACTTGACACCGTATCCTTTTACGAATTTCACTCCATCCCACCAGTAGGAATAGGAAAGTATTCCGATTGATCCTCTGACATTCTTGCTATTTTCTAACAGCAACTTCTTTGTGGCAGTTGGGTCCAGCGGGTTGTAATTTGACTCATATTTACTGACGAGCTTGCCATTATTGTATACTTCGACGATGTACCTGCCATCTGGTTTTTTGTTTACATTGTACTCGTAGACGTAGATCTTTCGTGTCTTCAAATCCTTAATTTCCAGCTTGGCTTTTGTCAGACCTTTGTTACTTTTCAGAGTTATGAGCACATCATTTACCTGCACGACGGTTGAAGTTTTTGAGTTCTCCTTGACATCTATTTTAGTCTGCATTCTTTGGATTTTTGGCTGTGCAGCCATTGCCGGACTTAATATACCCCCCAACATCACCAGAACCAACAACACCGCCAATCCCACTTTGGCTGCTTTCATTACGTCACCTCAAAGGATATCGAACGCAAGATTTATTTATTATTTCTGTTTAGTTACTATCTAAAAACTTTAATTACCAACTAAACTGTTTAGTTACCAGCTAAACTTTTTAGCCAGTAACTAAAAACTTTAGTTCCGAAATAAAAATACACCTGATTAACTTTAAAACTGCTGTGAAGAGCATTTACGTCTTGCTCTCAATTGTATTGTATGAATTACCTTCTTTTTGCAGGCAACTCTTCCGTTTAAAGAGTGCATTAATAGTTCCTCTATCGAACTGCTGGATAAGATATTAATAGCTCTAAGAATAATTAAATCATATAGGACTCTTCTCAAATCACATCTCAGCTAACCTCTGCAGCACCTTCTTTTCTCTGAAACCCAGAGCAACAACCACGCCAACCAGAAGGACATTCAGAGCAGCGAACCTGTAAGCAGATCTCATTGTGTAGCGGTGCAAACTCCTCAAACTGAATGATTTAGCCAGTTTGAACACATCCTCAATAACTGCTCTGATCGACTTAATAACTCTCCCATTTCTCAGGCAAACTCATCAGCTTGGCTTTCAAACCCTTAAACAGCTTCACCTCCTTCTTTAAATTCCTGGAGCTGAAAATGCTGAGAGGATAGCTGAGCATCCCATCCAGCCTGTTTATATCGAAGTTATTTCGGGGAAAGATTAGAGGAACAACCCCGTATTCATTCATCCCAACCAGATAGTTCCTGTAGGCGTAAAACCCCTTGTCCATGATCACAGTGTCTCCTCTCCTGATTATTTTTCTCCTCTTAAGTTCTTCCATCACCTCTTGGAAGATCTTATCCTCATGCCTGTTTGCTGGATGCAATAAAAACAGCAAAGGTTTGAGAGTAGGATGCTCTAAAACTAAAGTCAGTTTCATACCCACAAAGCATCCTTTGGCTGAATATCCCCACCTGTAGTCTTTTCCTTCCAGATCCCTCTGCCTGACAGGTTTCCTGAACCAGTTTATGTCAACGCCTACGTCTGTGCAGTCAACAATGAGTTTTGTATTTCTCGCCCTTCTCTTTGTAACAGAGTTCAGAATTCTTAAAATCATGGATATGAAGTTTTTCAAATCGAATCTCGAGAGGAAGGAGTAGATGTAAGAAGTTTTGGGAACTTTCTCCTCCTTTATTCCAAGAAACTCTCTTAAATCTTCTCTCTGCCCCAATTCTTCAACAACGTGAGAAATTTTGGTTGAGAAGAACATTGAGGTGAGAACGATCTTTATTACTGCTGTTGCAGGATTTATTGGCGCATAGATTGCAATTATCTGCCTGCTCTTTCTGCAATCGAAAATCTTAAGTATATTCTTTAATAACTGCCATCTGTAGTCTGTTTGGCAGA
>WAMS01000051.1 GCA_015522195.1 Geoglobus sp.
CTTCTCAACAATCTTGTGGCCTGTGTAGAACATCGTGCCCACAAGCACCACGGGATTCTTCCTTCCACCAACTTTCACATTTCCGATTTCAACAACCTTCTGATCTTTCTCAATTCTGAACATCATTCAGCACCTCTCAGCTCCAAAATCTCCTTATGACCCGGATACCTCTTCTTATCCATGTGGGGGAAGTACATTGCCATCGAGAACTCCTTCTCGAAGCTCGGATGGACTGCAAGCTTTATGTGCTCAACATTTCTTGCTATCCTGTTTGCCTCCTCCCTCTTCTCCCTGCTTATCAGGGCAATTCTCGCCCCGACTCCAGCAGCGTTTCCAACAGACTCGATCCTTTCAACAGGGACGTCAGGCACCAATCCAATTATCAAAGCAGACATCTTGTCTATGTAGTTTCCAAAGGCTCCAGCCACAATCACCCTATCGACATGCTCAACCCCGAGCTCCTTCATGAGGATGTGCGCTCCGGCACACATGGCTCCTTTAGCAAGCTGAATCTCCCTGATGTCCTTCTGGGTCATCACAATGTCATGCCCTATTGCAGTCTCATCGGCCCATGCTATGACATACTCGGGATTCCCATCCACCTCCCTGACCCTCGGGCTGTCAAGGTCCAGATTGAACCTGCCGTTCTTCTTGACTATTCCAGCCCTGTAAAGCTCGGCAGCAGCATCTATGATGCCGGATCCGCAAATACCCCTCGGTGGAGCGTTGCCAATTGTTCTGTATTCCGGCTCAAGGGTTTCCGGATCGATTCTTATCTTCTCTATCGCCCCCGTTGCAGCCCTCATTCCGTGCTTTATGTGAGCCCCTTCTAAAGCCGGACCTGCTGCAGCGGAGCATGAGACCAGCTTTTCTTTATTTCCAAGCACTATCTCTCCATTTGTTCCTATGTCGATAACAAGGCACATCTCATCCTGATTGTATGGCTCTGTTGCAATCAAAACAGCAACGTTGTCTGCTCCGACCCATCCGGCCTCAATTGGCAGAACATGGACGTAACCGCCCTTTGTTATGTTTAAACCAAGATCTCTCGCCTTAACATCATGGGAACGGTGCAGGGCAGGAACGTAGGGTGCTATGGCAATGTGCTGGGGATTTATCTTGAGAAAGATGTGGTGCATTCCTGTATTTCCAACAACAGTCATCTCGCTGACCTCATCAGTTGATATTCCAGCCTCCCTGCAGACGTTTTCAAGAATCTTGTTCAGTCCATCCACAATTTTTTCATTCAGCTTCTCAAGTCCATCCTCATACTGCATCGCATAGGTAATTCTTGACATCACATCCTCGCCGTAGGTAACCTGAGGGTTCATCATGCTGTCAACTGCCAGAACCTTCCCTGTTCTCAGATCTGTGAGATAGCCAACAACGGTAGTTGTGCCGATGTCAACAGCCAGGCCATAGGACTCCTCAACCCTGTAGCCGGGCTGGATGTCTATTATCTCCCTGTCATTCCATATCGAAACCGTTACCTTCCAGTCTGCATCCCTCAAAACATCCGGCATCTTTTTGAGAACCTCGTAGTCTATTTCCACATTCTCTATCTTGTAATCTTCTTTGAGAGCTGCAAGAACCCTCTCAAAGTCACCCAGATCATCCTTCAGGTGTGGCTTTGGAAGCTCAAGGTAGTACTTCTTTACAGCAGGATTTATTGCAACCGATAGCTCGACACCCTCCTTCAGAATTATCTGCTCTCCGCCCCTGCTCTCCTCAGGCACGTAAACAACAACATCCCCGTAGAACTTTGTCACGCAGGCAAGCCTGTAGTTCTTTCCGGCCTTTCTCTTATCCAGAAGTCTCTTCTCATCATCTGTTACAGGTGAGAGGTTCTCCATTCCCTGCTCGATAATAACCTGACATTTCCCGCATGTCAGCTTTCCACCGCATATTGCCTCGATGTCAACTCCGACCTCTCTGGCAGCGTCAAGTATCGTTGTGCCCTCTTCAAACTCTCCTCTCTTGCCTTCTGGCTGAAAAATAATTTTGTGCTTTGAGGTCATTGGGATCACCGGATTACTCTTCGCCCATGACCTCCTTCTTCAACCCCCTGACCATGTTTATTGCTTCCTTAACGGCATTTGTTGCATCAGGAGCCCACCCATCTGCTCCCCACTTCTCAGCAGACTCCTTTGAGACGGGAGCTCCACCAATCAGGATTTTTGCATTCGGGTTCTTCTCTCTGATCATCTCTATGACCTTCGGCATTCCAAGCATGGTTGTGGTCATCATTGCAGACAGAGCGACGATGTCAGCATTTGCGTTGAGCGACTCCTCGACGAACTTTTCAAGTGGAACATCCTTGCCCAGGTCAATAACCTCAAATCCTGCAACCTCAAACATCATCTTAACAAGATTCTTGCCAATGTCGTGCACATCTCCCTCAACAACTCCTATAACCACCTGTCCAGAGACCTTTATGTCCTCCTTCTTGACGTGAGGCTTGAGAATGTCAAGTCCAGCGTAAAGCGCATCTGCACACATCAGCACCTCTGGAACAAAGTACTCTCCCTTGTCAAACAGCTCTCCAACCTCCTCCATTCCTGCAACAAGGCCGTTCATTATGGCATCAAGGGCATCCATGCCAACATCAAGAGCCTCCTGAGCTGCTTCTCTCACCATGTCCTCATCAAACTCAACAACACCATTTTTCAACCTCTCAAGAATGTCCTTTCTCTTCTCCTCATCCACCACATCCATCACCTCTATCTTTTTCCAAACTCCTCAACAGCCTTAACATACGCTATCATGTTCTCTTTTGGTACTGCAGGCCATATATCACATCCTGGCCATACAGAATCAACACCTCCATCAATCGCAGCCTTCACAGCACTTCTTATGTTCTCAACACTCCCCTGAACAAGGGTTCCAAAGGGATCTATGTTTCCAAATATTATGGCTTCATCTCCAAGCTTCTCCCTCGTCTTTGCAACATCATTCTTCTGCTCAACGCTTATCGCTGTTGCACCGCTCTCCCACATCAGTTCAACTATTATGTTTGTATCCCCACATATGTGAAGAACGCTTGGCCTCTTTACCCCGGAGAAAACCTCTTTCAGATGGGGGAGAATCAGGTTTCTGAACATTCTCGGGCTGAGAACATCTGTTGGAGCTCCCATTTCCCTCACTGTGAGGTAATCAATCCCTGCATCAAAGTAGATGTTTCCGAGCTCCACGAGGAAGTCGGCGAGAGATGACAGAAGAGCGTTTATCTCATCCGGCTTTTTGAATGACATCTTCAGCAGCTTTTCAAGGTCCATTATCTGGCCTGCAAGTGTGTAGGGGCCGAGGATGTATGTTGCAACGGGAACATCATCCCCAACCTTCTTCTGCATTATCTCAAGAGCCTTCAGCACAACAGGCACCCTTCCCTTTTCAGCTATCCCCTCAGGAACTGAGAGATCTCCTGGGTTTTCTATTGCCTTCTTCTTCACTGTTGGATAGACTATGTCCTCCTTTCTCTTGTGGGTGTAGAAGTTCATCTCAGCCCCAAGCACCTCAGCCTCGATGCCAAGGTCAAAGGGTGCAACGGCACACTCAAAGCCATAAAGCTCATAGCTCGTGCATGCAGCATTTGCCATCTTCTCTGCATCCAGATGTATCTCATAGAACGCGTAATCGTATTTTTTAAGCCCTTCAACGGTCACATTACCCATACCGCTAAAGCATGCAACCCTGTCTACCTTTTTCTTGGAAAAAATCTTTTTAACTCGCTCCTTCGAATTCATGATATCCACCCAATTAATCATAGTAAAAATACCATATTTAAATTTTATCCAGATAAGCTGTACATCATCCAAATATTGTAGGATTTTATTGAATTTTTGTTCGACAATATTCTGATAGCTGAGACCATTACTGTTATATACTGCTGCAAATTAATTTGACAAGAAATAAAAAAAAGTTGATTAAATCTCGGTAGGGTTTTATATAAGTTGGGATATGAATGAGGTGGGAAACATGACGGTGAGGTTTGAGGAAAAAGACCTCAAAATACTGAAATGCATAGAACAGAACGGAAATTGCAATCTTGATGAAATTGCAGAAATAACAGGAATGTCCCGATCAACAGTCCATTACAGGCTTAAAAAGTACAGAAGGATGGGGCTGGTGAAGGGTATTTTTGCAGAACTCGATCCTCAGAAGCTGGGACTTGACATAACCACCATAACCTTTGTGAATGTGAGATATGACACGACTTCAGCAGAGGAAATTGGAGAAAAGCTTGCATCCATATCAGGAATTTTTGCCGTCTACTATGTACTTGGAGACTATGATTTTATTGTTGTGGCAAAAGCCAAGGACAGGGATGATCTGAAAAGGATCTTAAGGGAGATCCATTCAATTGAGGGTGTTATAAAAACCGGAACCCATTTTGTTGCCTCCATTGTTAAGGAGGAAAAGAGGCTTCTGGTGAATTACAATGAAGAGGATCTCAAAAAGTTATTCTGTGAGAAGTGAGATGGAGCCAAAAAAGAGGTTTTTCAGGGCAGTTAAGCAGTTAAATGTAGACAGGCCACCTGTTCTGTCTGTAAACTCAACTGTAACTGCTGAAATTATGGAGATGCTTGGAATTTTTATGAGAGATGCCTATTCAGATCCAAAAAAGATGGCAGAGCTTGCTTCAACATCCTACACTGTTTTCGGTCTTGAGGCTGTTGGTGTGCCTTTCTGTCAGACAGTCGAGGCTGAGGTTTTTGGAATAGATGTTGACTGGGGAAAGAAGAAAACAACAATCCCCACAATTTCTTACAGGGGAGATGTGGCACCTGAAGGAATAGATGTCCCTGAAAATTTTCTGGAACGGGGAAGGGTTCCCACTGTGCTTGATGCCATCGAAATCCTTTCCGAAAGATTTGATGACATCCCGGTTTTCGGTCGTGTTATAGGCCCGTTCTCACTGGCTGCTCATATAGCAAATATGGAAAAGATCCTCAGAATGTCCATTAAAAAACCCAAGCTCGTTGTTGAACTTACTGAGATGTGTATTGATGTTATCGCAGAATATGCCAATGCAATGCTTGAACATGGAGCAGATGCAGTTGTTATAGAGAACATGTTCGCATCTGCAGATGTGATTGGGGCGAAGGGATATGCCAGTTCTGCAAAACCATTTGATAAGGAGCTTGTAGGGAAAATTAAAGGTGAAACCATTCTTCACATATGCGGGGACTGCACAAGCATCATAGAGGATATGGTGGAAACCGGTGTATCGGGGCTGAGTATAGACTCCAAAACAGATGCCGGACATGCAGTTGAAATTTCAAGAAACAGATCCGCAATACTTGGAAATGTTGATACGGTCTACACCCTCCCCTTTGGAGCTGAAAAAGATGTGAGAAATGAGGTGATAAGGGCAATTGAGGCAGGAGTGGATGTTGTTGCACCGGGGTGCGCGATTTCTCCGCTGACACCAACAGAAAATGTGAAGGTTATGGTTGAGACTGTTAAGAGATACGTGCTTTTTGAGCGATAAAAATCATATACTGCCTTCTCCATCATATTCAGCATGAGTGAGGATAGACTTGTTTTCGTCTTGAGTAAGGGATTGAACTATCCGGACATAGCCAGAACAACGTTGATGCTGGCCTCTTTGAGTGCAAATCTCGGAGTAAAGACGACACTGTTCTGCTTTCAGGATGGTGTTGAGATAATGGTGAGGGGTGCACTGGACAGTGAGAAAACTGAGCCAGGGGTGCCCACAGTCAGGCAGAGGTTAAATGAGGCCATAGAGGCAGGTGTTGAGATTCTCGTATGTTCTCAGACCCTGGTCGTCAGGAATATAAAGGAAGAAGACCTTATTGAGCCTGTAAAGGCTGCAGGAGCAGCAACGCTTATATTTCTTGCCAGAGAGGCGAAGAACGTGATCTGTATCGGATAGTATCAAAAATAAAAAAAATCAGACAGTCCTTCTTGTTTCAAGTTTTACCTCTACATTTACGGGATTTTTAAGTGTGTTTCCAACGGGAGATGTTTTTACAACATCCTCATGGAGTTTCTCAAGTTCTTCTCTGCTAACCGGCCCCTTGGTTTTCAGGAAAACCCTTGCCCTGACATTTGTGAATCCCGGTGAAACTTTTTCAGGAGACTCGAGTCCGAGAAACCCCGGAAGATCTATGTCACCTTCCACCTCAACCTCAACCTTATCGAGCTCTATCCCTCTCACAGCGGCGTTCATGGCATATCCCACAATGAGGCATGCTCCAAAGGCACCGAGAACAAATTCAACCATATTTGGAGCTGTATTTGTTCCGCCAAGATCTGAAGGCTCATCCATTCTAACCGTGAATTCTCTTATCTTTACTTCCTCTTTGAAACCACCCTTCCACTGGGCTCTTGCTCTCCAGAGTGTCTTTCCCAGCTCGGGATTCTCCTTTACAATCCTTACCACATTTTTCAGATACTCAACATCAAGGCCGTTTATCCTCTCCATACTATCCCTCATTTTGCACCAAGAAAAGAATTTACCCGAAAATTTACGGTTTAATTTTTCTTGTTGTGCCTACGAATGCTTTTATGTTCTCAAGAGGAACTGTTGGGGGTATATCGCATCCAGGACAGAGTACATATCCTCCTCCCTCACCTGCATCCTCTATGCACCTTGCTGACACCTCCTCCACGTATTCGGGAGTCCCTTCGTTCATCACAGAGACTGGATCCACATTTCCTGCAATGCATATCACACCCTGCAGTTCCCTCTTCGCATTTGCAAGATTTACCTTGTGATCAAGACTGAAACATCCGGCACGGGTCTCGGCAATTTCATGGAGTTTATCGCTTGTGTCACCGCAGATATGCAGGAATGTCTCAACTCCCCTCTTTTTCATTGAATTAATCAGATCCTTTAAGGCTGGAAGGGCAAATGCAAGAAAGTGCCTTCTTGAAATCAGATCTCCACTTGCTGTAGGGTCTGCAATGCTTATTGCATCCATTCCGATATCCTTCACTATGGGCTCATAAAAAGCCATTATCAGCTCCTTCGCAAAATCTACAACTTTTTCCGCAAACTCCCTGTTTTTGTAAACATCTCTCATCAGCTGCTCCACACCTCTGAGATTTCCTGCTTTGGTGAACGGTCCCCATGATGTCGTTCCAACCAGATATCTGTCTCCGATCTCGTTGTGAACAATTTCCGATGCTTTCCAGATTGTCTGCAGAGCCTCGTCCTCGTATATTTTCTCTATTTCCAGAGAGTCAAGGTCTTCGGGGGTATTTATTATGGGTCCTTCAAGATCGGGAGCGCCTATGTGTCTCACCTTGATCTTTCCACCAATGGCGGCAGCCAGAAAGTTGTTATACCCTGAGCCGGGATAAACCATGTCAGACTGAAGGATGTCAGCTGTTTTTATTATCAGTTCAGCATACTCTTTCGGTTTTCCTATGTAGTACATGAAACTATTACCTGAGTTCTTTATAGTCCACATTCCTCCCCCGAATATGACGGCAGGAATCCTCTCTGGAGTTCCAAGATTGAATGCGTCAAGAAGTATTTCCTTTGGTCTCAAATAACATCACCTCAAAAAAATAAAGATGATTCTGGAAAATTAGCCTCTGAACTCAGGAGGTTTGAGATACTCCCAATCCTCTCCCTTCCTATATTTCTGTGCAACCTCAAGTGTTTTTGCTGCGTATTCAAACGCATAGGGAATTCCCGGATTGTTTGGATAAAAACCAGCTCCAATGAATCCAACCGCAACAGCTTCAAGAATCTCCTCGTCTGTGGCTCCTGCCTCGATTGCAGCAACGACATGAACTATGCATCTCGGTGATGCAGTTGCAACACCTATGGCAGTGAACATCAGTTCTTTTATCTTTCTCTCCAAGGCACCATCTCCCCAGATTTCATCGTAGAAATCCGCGAACTTCTTTGCAGCTTCCGGCCATACCTCACAAATGGGCTTCAGAAACCTCGGCATCAGTTTCATCTTCTCCCTAACATACTCCTCGCACTCATTTCCCATACTACCATCCTCCATTTTAATTTGTAATCTTTAATCAACATATTTAAGCTTTTCTCCTAAAGTCCCATGATAAAATCATATTTTATCCGCCAATTTACGAAAATTGTTGGATGTTGTCCAAAAACATGTGAAAGATCTTTTTAAAAATATAAATTCTTGATATAATCTGTACAGTGAGTTATAAACTGAATTAAAGGTGATGTGTGCAGTTCTGCCGTCTCGAAGGCATGACGAATGCTGTAGTTGCAGAAGAAACTGAAGCATGCAGTTATCGATCAAATTCCTGAAGGGGGTACAGATCGGGAAGAAAAACTGGGCTTTAATCGATTTCTGTTGCCAAGGATTTGCTCATTTTCAGATCGATCCTGTAAAAAACACCACAAGATGACTCTGTAAAAGTCCATTTATCTCAACTTTTTCAGGACGAACCTGATTTGCTCCTCCTCCTTCCTGCACTCAATCACCTCAATTCCTGCCCTTTCAGCCCACATGGGAATGTCAACTAATGTTCCGGGATCGGTTGTCAGAACCTCGAGCTCTGTCCCGGCTTCGATTTTCCTGATTTGTTCTATGAGTCTGAGCAACGGTTCCGGACATGTGAGCCCCCTGAGATCAATAACTGTCATGGTCAGTGTTCACCAGAGATTTCAATAAAATTGTTTTGGTGAGCTGTCTCTGTCCGGGACATGTCTGTGAAGTTGTTATTCCTCATCGAGAACTTCAAATCTGAAAAATTTTCTGACGTTCAACCCCAGCTCTATCTCACATGCTTTCAGGATCATATACGGAACAATGCACGTGGAGTGCTTTATGTCTGCAAGCATGTAAACTTTGTTTTCAGGTATTTTAGCAAGGATATCCTTCATATCCAGTATATCCAGCTTTTCACCGTATCTCTGAACATCGGGACATTCTGAGACCACATTAACCTGAACCTTTCGCCTGTCTATCTTTTTTGCTGTTATTTCGGTTCTGTAACCACATGGCTGATCAGTAACAATGATTTTCATGGGCATTCAGTTCCGGGGAAAGTATATAATTTTTTAACGCAGATTCTCCTTACAGTGAAAACCAGAGGTGAGTGACTGTGAAGGAAAGATGGACTGAATTCAGTGATTCAATTGAGAAGAGCAGAGAGTACCATAAAAGGTATCAGATTGCAGTAAACAGTCCGGTTAGAAGAAAAATTCTCAAAATGATCAGAGATGGGAAACCCCTGAATCAGATAAAGGATGAGACAGGGCTTGATGACAGAAATCTGGAATATCACCTCCAGATACTGGAATGGGGGTTCTGCATAGAAAGGAACGGGAATGAGATAAGCATAACAAAGGAGGGGGAGGTAGTTGACCACATCCAATGAGTTTGTTGTAGCATCTGCCCAGCAGAGAATTGTTGGGGATGTTGAGACAAACAGATCAAAGGCCCTGAGCCTGATTAAAAGAGCGATTCAGGTGGATGCGAAGATCGTTGTCCTTCCTGAAGCCTGCAACACCGGATTGATTCCGGAAAATTATGAAACTGTTGGAAGGGCTGAGGATGAACTTGATTTGATTCTGAAGCTGTCGGAGAGAAAGGATATTCTGATTGTTGCCGGGGTTGTCGAGAGAGAGGTCAGCAAACTTTACAATACTGTCTGCATTGTTTACAGAGGAGAGATTCTGGGCAGATACAGGAAGATTCTTCCCTTCCCGCTAACAGATGAGCGGAAGTATTTTACACCGGGGAAAGAAATTAAAGTTTTTGAAACACCTTTTGGAAAGATTGGAGTCATGATCTGCTACGAAATAAGATTTCCCGAGATTTCAAGAACTTTAATGAAGA
>WAMS01000052.1 GCA_015522195.1 Geoglobus sp.
AAGCTCGCCGACCCTGTTGATGTCTCAGTAGGCACACATGGCATTTTAACAACAATTAGCTTCACAACAGTAGATCCATCATCACTAAATCTTAATTTCTACATTACATCTGGTGGAATGCAACAAATAACATTCTCAGTTACAACAGATAAAGTTGCTGATTCAATAGAGTGGAAATATGATGGAACTGTTGTCCAGACTGACATAAACACAGATACAAGCTCCTATACTCATACATTTTATGATGCAGATGGTGGGCAGCACACAGTTGAAGTAATAGCAACAAACGGAATGGCACAGACCAGCAATACATGGAAAATTTATGTACAGACAGCAACATTCAGTCCAACAACATCAGTTGTGGATTTAATATTGCAATCAGGTTCTGCACAACAGACGTTCTCAGTTACAATCTCAATATCAGGTGATGTAACATGGAAATATGATGGAACAAGCGTTCAGACCGATTTTGGAGTTACTTCAAGCTCCTACACTCTATCTGTAACACAAGCTGACATCGGTCAGCATACAGTTGAGGTAATAATTTCAAACTGGGGTGGACAGCAGATAACAAACTCATGGACTGTTAATGTTAATGGTATAACATACGCCCCATTATCAAATACAATAGATATTGTTGTTGAGGATGGTTCACAGATTCAGCAGAACTTCTCAGCAGATGCTGGAACAACAGCAGATTTCACATGGAAATATGATGGTACAGTGGTTAAAACAGAGACAGGAGTCACGTCAAGCTCATACTCAAGGATATTTACTTCATCAGATTACGGGACTCACACCGTAGATGTAACTGTAACTGTTGGAGCAGATCAGTATTCAAACACATGGACGGTGAATGTGCTGTCCATCTCATACTCTCCATCATCAAGCTACTTACAGCTTAAAGTTCAGGAAGGAGTTTACCTCTCACAGACATTCTCTGTGACAGTTAATCCAGCATCAAACGTAACATGGGAGTATGATGGATCAGTAATCAAACAGGATACTTCTGTTACTTCAAGTTCTGTGACGCTAACATTTGGAAGTACTGATGTGGGCTCACACACACTAAAAGTTACAACTAACTCTGGCACACACTCAACAGCAAAAACATGGACAATACAGATAATGGAAGAAGGTGTTTCATCAACAGGTGCAATAATTCCTCCATTGTCTGACGATCCATCTTTAGCGTTCAGATACAGTTTTGATAGAATGCTAACTGAAAAATACTCCTTCGAATCGTCCGCTTCGTGGACATTCTCTGCTAACAATGGTAATGGTACGACAAGTGTATCCGTAGGTACAACAACAGAATGGGCAACAGATGGAATCTGGGGATTAAAATTAAAAGTTGCAAGCACAAGCAATTTTGGATATGGAAAGGCAGCTGCAACAAAAACACTCCAAAACATTTCTACTGAAAAAATAACTTTTGATTACTATTATTTACCATCAGATGTATCGATTTTCAAGGTAAGCGTTTACGGACCGGATGGTGTTGTAATAAAAACAGAAACTATCAGAGGTGGCACTGACAAACATGAGATTACTGTTGGTGCAGTAATATCAAAGATTGAATTTTCACTCGAACTTGTTGCAGACAGTACAAACGACTGGAGCATAGCTTATGTAGACAATGTTGTAATTCACAGAAGTGACACAGTTTTGGATGATACAAACAACACCAATGACGGAACAAACTATGGAGGTAGATGGGTTACTGGCAGATATGGATATGCGATGAGCTTTGATGGCAACAGCTATGTAAGCGTCCCAGATTCCAACAGTCTTGATGGTGCAAATCCGATTTCTGTGTTCGCATTGATAAAGCCGGCAGACATAAACAGCGGTTACATCCTTATAAAGAATCAGGAATATGCGATGTACCTTTCATCTGGAAAACTAATAGCAAAGATATTCGGGTCAGGAACAAATGTTGTAATAACCAGTAATTCCAATATCGAGACTGGAAATTGGTATTTTGTTGGATTCACGTATGATGGCCAGACAATAAGGCTTTATATAAACGGTGAACTGGACAGCCAGAAAACACAGAGTGTTACCACATCCGCCACAACAAACAATCTTCTAATAGGCAGTGATGGCACAAATAAGTACAAGGGATTAATTGATGAGCTGAAAATATTCAAGAAAGTTCTGATAGCAAGTGAAGTAAAGTCAATGGATGAGATTCTTAGAGTTTCATTAAAGGATGAGAGCACTGGAGAACTGATAAACAGTGATGGAGGGAATGTATCAATACTTAACTACAACATTGAAATAAAGCTGCCATTTGATAGGATTACCAAAAATGCAGTACTATTCTATGCAAACATGAATACCAGCCAGTATGGAGAGTTTTACTTATTCGCATCTCCTCAGAACTATCTCAGATATCCAAGAAAACTTATTGTAAACATCCAGGACGGAACATACCTTGAAACCAGTATGTACTTTCCATCAACATCTGCAAATGTAATTCATCAGACATTTACTTTTAAAGATCCAATAGGGAAATACCCACCACAAGATGTAATACTCTCAATAAAAAAGCCATTTGAGTCTGGATCAAAACCTGTTTTTCAGAGTTATTTCGATTCAAGTGGTAAAACTAACACATATCTTATTCTTGACAACAACTACATTGTAGATTTGATAACCCCATCAGAAACAGTAAGCAAGGGCTGGATCACCCCAGATCCATCAGGAACCGTTCTTGTCGAGCTTAACACGATTAAACTCTCACCATCATACACAGCAGTACAGAAAGACGTCAAGTACAACTTTGTATACTCAAATTCCCTGATCCGGTTAATATACACAGATAATTCCTCCTCAACCACAGATGTTACCTTCAACGTTTACAACAGATCAGGGAATCTGCTATTTACATCAACTGTTCAGGGGAGTGTGGCACAGTTTGAATTCAACACCACAGGACTGAATGATACATACGTTAAAGCTGAATTTGTTGCAAACAGCAATACCTATGGGCAGATTAAAGCATCAAAATACATAATACTGAGCAACAATTTCCTTGATGCTGGAATTGTAAGCATTATAAGCTCATCCATTAAAAATCTGCTCTTTGGTGGCTTTATCATAGTACTTGCGTATACATTCGGATACAGAGACAGCTATAAGGGTGCAGTAATAATCAGCATTCTTGCTGCAATACTGTTCTATGCCCAGCTAATTGACATACCTTGGGTAGCTGTATCTCTTGCCCTGTCATATTCAATTCTCGCTTATCTGGCAAAATCAGCCAAAGAGTGGGAGGGATGGTCATGAAGTTTTATCAGATTGCATTGTTCATCTTTGCATTTAATGCATCAATAAGCGTGCTGAACTCAATGAATCTGTTCGGAATCTACATAATGCATGACACTACGTGGATGGAAGGTCTTAACGAAAGCAGTGGCTTCAGTGGTAATTATACAGTCTCAAGCACTGCCGTATTTGGAGATTTTGTTAAAGGACTGCAAATAATAACCAGTGCACTTGGAGATGCAACAATATTACTTCCGTTCTTCTTGAGTAAACTTGGAGTTCCAGGAGAGATGAATGCAATTATCACATCAGGGACCTGGCTTGTGTATGGCATTGCAATAGCTCAATTCCTATCCGGGAGGAAACTGGAAGAATGAGGTGGTATTATGGTTGACCCACCAACAACCGGGAATGTGTATGTGGACATGCTTGCACAGGGAAGACTCATTGAAGCCGCTTACTATCTTTTCATTGATTACACTGGAGACCTGGGAATAATTTTGTTCTTCTTCACAGTTTTCAGCGTGCTCTGGCTCATGTCCGAGAACATGGTTATACCTACTGTGGTTGCAATACTTCTCGGAGGTTTGATTTTCGTAATTGCACCAGCCTATCTGCAATACCCAGCATACGTTCTTGTGGCATTCGGACTTTCAGGAGTGATTTACAGGCTATTCAAGAAGTGAGGTGGTAGCTTGAGGGGCATCATTGAGCTTGATGAGAACTTCTGGAAGATCAAAATCAGAGATAAGGTCAAGGTTTTTTCTGATCTGGATCGTGCTCTTGAGGATTTGAGAAGTGAGCTTGTTAAGGAGGGTAGAAGATGGGGGAGAGGAAAAAGATGAGGAAAAACCCCAGAACGGGGAGGTGTTAATATGGGGATCCTTGAAAGAGTTAGGGGCAAGGTAAGGGAAAGGATAGAGGAGTCAAGAAGAGCGAGAGAGGCAGAAAGAAAGCTCAGGCTTGCAGAAGAGAAGGAACAGGCTAAAAAGTACATTGAGAAAGCTAAGAAGGGAGGAGTGAATTTAATAGAAGAAGAGGCAATGGCACTTGTAAGGAAGAAAAAGAAAAGTGGCGTAATCGAAAAAGTACAGAAAGCAGGAGAAATTGCAGATGCATTCGCAAAAGAATTTTCAGGAGACATCTATCAGCCAAAAAACAGAAAGTCAGGCAAGAGTAAGAAAGGAAAATCAGAAAAGAAGAAGAATGTAAGTAGAGATATAGATGAGATAGGCACAGAGTTCTCAGAACTTTTCGGTTTTGGTGGAAAGAAAGGACGGGGAAGGGATCCCTTTGATTTCTTTAATATGCTATAATTTCTCTTTTATATGAGTTTAACATTAATTACTGGATACCTTCTCGTACTTCTAAATATCGCAAACCCACCTGGAATGATCAACCCAATAAGTAATATACCCAGACCAAGACTAAAAGGTTCCCCAAAAACAGCTCCCAGTGATGCAAATGTGGCACCAAAAAATGCACCTACCCCAATTAACAAAGTGCCACCAATTCTCAAACCCCAGAGAGTAAGATCATCTGTAGTATTAAGTCTATTGATGTATTTAATCACTCTCAAATATGCAGCAATCATAAATCCAGTCCAGAACAAAGCACTCAATCCTATAATAAACACACTTTTGAAAAGATAATGCAACAAGCTGAGTAAAACAGCACATGAAAAACTCAGAATAGCAATGAGTTTAATATTTGATCTTTTTCTGAACGGTTTCTTACCTGATGGTTTTGATTTGAACTTCTTAGATTTTCTAAAACTCTTTTTCACTCTGTGATTTCTGGAGTGATGTTTATTTCGACCCCTTCTTTTCCCTTTATTTTTCTTTTTCGGCTTTTTACGTACCATTCCACCACCTATCCACTACGAAAACTTTTTCAATTCTCCAGAACAGTCTAATGACAGAAATTCGAACTCTCCCCATTTTTTCTCCGTTCCTACCATAGAGGAACGCTTAAGAACGCCTTGTGGCAGATACATTAATATCTCATCATCAAAACAAATGCATATTGGCATGCTTTTCAGTACTACATAATTGAGAGAGCCACAATCAATACAAGCACCACACTTACTCTTTTCTCCCAATTTTACCACCACCTGGTAGGAGATATATACTCATGTGGTGTGCGTTCCAACCTTAGAGCGTTCCTGTTTCTCTATACATTAGACCGTAGAGCCTCTATACCTGGAACGCTTAAACTATCGGAATATCAAGCAATTTATTTAAACTATAAACTCTTTTTTTGTCAGATTTGATGAACTTCTTAACAACATATTCGAGATCCTTGTCCCCATACAACATAACAAATCGCTCGAGCCCCAAAAGATGTATGTATGACTCGAGGTGAGATCTCTTTCTTTCGTCGATGTTTTCATCAATTACAAAGACCTCAACTATGAATGATCCCGGAGAAATTTTGAAGACATTGATTATAGAATTATTAAACTCTGACTTAAACCTCCTTTCAACTTCTTCAACGCTGTAATTTCCACTAAATTCGAAAATATGAAACTCAGTAACACCATACTCTGATAGAGCGTTTATCACGTCTTTTGACATTTTTATATATTTCATACTAACCACTACTCCGAAACTTATTTATCTGTCCATTTCATTTTTTAGATGGGGAGGGTTCGAAGTTGAACAATGCGGCCGCCGGGATTTGAACCCGGGCAACGGGCTCGGGAGGCCCGTGTCCTGCCCCTAGACTACGACCGCTTTATCTAACAGAACATGCGAGGGCAAGATAAAAGTTTCGCTTCAGTCTATTTTACTCTCAGATATGTAAATCACCTCATCCCCCTCCTCAAGCACAAGATCCTCAGGTGGGTTGAGTATCACCTTCCCTTCTCTGACCACCCCAATAAGGGTCGCATTTTTCTCTTTCTTAAGAACGTCCATGACCTCTCCAGCAGTCTTTCCAGCAGTTCCACTGATCCTCTGTTCATAAATTTCCATACCTCTTGTTGACATAAGCTCATTGAGGAAAACTGAAACTCTCGGAGAAAACACAGACCTGCACAGGACAAGTCCGGCGATTTCATCAATTGAGAGCACCTGATCCACTCCTATACCTTCAAGGGCTTTCTTCGTGCGGTGATCCGAGACAACACACGTTATCTGGGCATCTTCACTGAGTTTTTTAACGGCAATTGCCGAGATCAGAGTCTCAGTATCATCACTGGTTGCGATCAAAACACTTTTCGCCTTTTCCACACCCACTCTGATCAGATTCTCCTCCTCTGAAGGTTCACCCCTGAGAAATTCAAGATTTCTGTGCTCAACCGGCAGCTCTTCAACATCTGCCACAACTGCAACCTCAACATCCTCACTCAGAAGCTCTTTAACGGCAATTTCAGCCACCCTGTTCCAGCCCAAAATTACTACATGATCCTTCATTTCAACCCTCCTCTTGCTTCTTATCCCACTTTCAATGAGAATTTCTGCAGTTACGCCGAGAAAAATCCCGAGAACACCAATACCGCTGAGCATGGT
>WAMS01000053.1 GCA_015522195.1 Geoglobus sp.
CGGCATCTTTGCGGTCTGGTTGATTTTAGCAGTAATAATGCACGGCTTATCTGCTTTCTTCGACAGTAAAGGCTCTTTCAGAAGAATCTTCGAGTTCACTGGCTACGGTTTTCTTCCTTCTCTAATCGGTTCTGCAATAACAATTCCGATGTCAATTCACTACATTTCGAACGCCGAGGTTCCTAAGATTAGCATAGCTCAGCTTCAGCAGAATCCAGATGTGATGAGAGCTGTTATGCTTTCTTTAATTCCGAAGGATCTGATCTACTCGAATTTGATAATCAACTTTGCAGTTACCCTCTGGTCTCTAACAATCTGGATTTTTGCGATAAAACACGCAAGGGAAATTGAATTCAGAGAGGCTTTCTTTACAGCTTTAATTCTGACTTTGCTGTTTGGGGTTTATCAGATATGGTCTCTGATGGGACTGGTGTAAGATCTTGTTGATGGTGTGTAGAGCTTAATTTCGCATTTCTGTTTACCGATGGTGTTTGGATTCAGATTGCATCTTGTTAAACAATCACAAACCTTTTCTTACCATTATCTTAAATTTGGGCATGAGCATTTACAGATATTCAGACAGCCTTTATCTGATAGACCTCCCACAGAAAATCCCTGGATTCAGGAATTTTATAAGTTCCTGGATTTATTTTGGAGAAAAGACTTTTCTTGTGGATCCCGGGCCAAAAAACAGTATAGAGGTACTAATTGAATCTTTAAAAGAGGTGGGGGCTGACAGAATTGATTACGTTCTCCTTACACACATTCACATAGATCACGCAGGTGGAACAGGTGAGCTGCTCAAGCATTTTAAAGATGCAAGAGTTGTGGTCAATGAGAGGGGAGTTGAGCATCTCATAAATCCGGAAAGGCTCTGGAAAGGGAGTTTGAAGGTTCTTGGAGATATGGCAAGAAGTTATGGGGAGATCGTTCCTGTTGATGCATCCAGATTTGCCAAGGATGCAGAAGGTGCTGAGATCATCTACACACCAGGACACGCTGTCCATCATCAGAGCTATGTGATTGATGATTACCTTTTTGCCGGAGAGGCTCTCGGTGTTTATCATAAGTTTGACGGATTGGTTTATCACAGACCCGCAACACCTCCAAAATTTGTTTACGAGATTGCAAACACTTCCATACAGAAGCTCAAAAACTATCAGGACAGAAATATATGCTTTGGACACTTTGGACTTAGCAAAGACGGTGCAAGAGTAATCTCAGATTATGAAAAACAGCTGAAAATGTGGGTTCAGACTGTGGAGGATGCAGTTAATGAAACAGGAGAGAATTTTGAATCAGTGCTCGAGGTTGTCTCGAAGAGACTCATGAAAACTGACAGCAGCTTTTCTCTTTTCAGAAAATTCGATGAGGAGATCAGAAAAAGGGAAATGTATTTCTTCAAAAATGCAATACTGGGGATGTATCAGTACGTGATTGAAAAAAGAATCTGATCACTTACCTCGTCTCTCCCTTGATTTGGGTCTTAGGCCTTTGTATCCGCATTTCCTGCATACCTTGGCCTTCACCGGATTTCTTGCATTGCACCTCATGCATATCTTGACGTTGAAAAGTCTGGCTTCAGCCTCTGGGAATCTTGCCATGGGACATGCAAAATGAGGAGTGTATTTAATGTTTACGATGAATGAAAGGAATATTCAATGAAGAGGCCGGACATTAAAGCTGTGATAAATGGAAGCATGACTGCAGGAGGTAGCTTAAAAACCTTGTACCGTTTTTTCGATGTTGCTGTAAGGACTCATCGTCGCAGGAACAGACATACCTTTCCCACATTTTCTTCACAACTCTGAAATAGCCCACGCTCTCACGTTCAATGCACTCTCTGACCTCGTCATCTTGAACTCAGTATTCGATCATTAAAATATCAGTCTCTGAACAGGAATGACCAGTATATCTCTTGCTCCAGCTCTTTTCAGCTTTTGAACAGCCTCAAAAAGCTCATTTTCTCTGATAACAACATGGATTGCCAGCATTCCATTTGATTCAACCTTCATCACTGTAGGCCCTTTCAGGCCAGGAGCAACCTTTTTCACCTCATCCAGTTTTTCCTCAGGAACATTCATCATCAGGTAAACCATTCCTCTTGCATTAAGAACACTTTCAATTGCTGTTTTCAGAGCCTGAACGTTGAAATCGTTGATTGAATTTCTGTTCGCAATCAGAACTGCCTGTGAGTCCATTATTTCATGGAGAGTTCTGAGTCTGTTGAGTCTCAAGGTTGTGCCGGTGGATGTTAAATCAACCACTGCATCTGCAATGCCGATGGATGGGGCGATCTCACAGGAACCGCTCACCTCAACAATTTCAGCATCTATGTTGCTTTCCTTTAGGAATTTCTCTGTGATTTTTCGGTATTCTGTTGCTATGGATCTTCCATTCAGATCATCAACGCTTTTTATTCCGGAATTATCAGGAACGGCAACAACTATCTTTGCCCTGCCAAAACCGAGTTTCAGCAATATCTCAACATCAACTCCCGCCTCATAAACCATGTCAATTCCGGTTATCCCGACCTGAGATGCATTTTTGTAAACGTATTCGGGAATGTCTCTTGCTCTCGCAAAAAGGACATAAATGTCTTCCTTGTTTGTTGGAACCATCAATCTCCTGTCTCTGCTCTCAATCCATATTCCCGCTGAATTCAGGAGCTCAAGTGATGGTTCACTCAGTCTTCCTTTGCTCGGGAGAGCTATTATCATCAACCCTGAGTCAATCAAAGCTTTAAAAACCTTTGTGAATAACTCTTGGTATGAGAGTAAGTGATGCCCCAAGAACGGCAACCTCGATTGTTGTTCGAAGTTCATCCAATGCAAGAATTACTCAGTCAAAGAACCCGTTTCTTGAGCTTATGCGAAGACTTTTCAGAAAGGAGGAAGTTGCAATGAAAGCCATAAAATTCATTACACTTGTGGAGGAGAGGCAGAAGTCAGGAAATCCCCTGAGAGTAGAGGAATGGGAGATGGCGATGGAGATGCTTGAAATGAACCGCTCCTCATTTTACTCAATGAGAAACAAGTTGCTTGGAGCGGGAATGATAACTGTAAGGGGAGGAGAATACAGACTTTCAGGAATGTTCAGCAAGGACCTCATGGACATGGCGAGATGGTGGTGGACTGCAGTTCTTGGAAACGATCCTGAATCGCTTTAATCACCCATCATGTAATGCACGTCCTCAAATCCACAATTCTGACACTTTTTCAGAATTTTTACCACATCGCCATCGCCCTCATCCTTTTCAACAATGAGTTCGTAGCCGCATTGAGGACATTTGTTCATGATTAATCTTACTGAATCTCATTTAAAAATCTTTTGTTTTATATTAATCAGATGAGAATTGTCAGAAATAACTTCAGACTGAGCCTTTCAGATAGTTGAATTCTGCTCCATTTATTTTTGCACTGACAAACTGACCGATCTTTCCATTTTTAAGGATTACAGGCCTGTATGAATTGGTTCTCGATAACAAACTTCCATTTTTTCCATGTTTTGTGATGAGAACTTCCAAATTCTTTCCAACAAATCTCAAATTATTTTCCAGACCCACTCTTCTTGCAAGCTCTGTAAGGGCCCTGCTTCTCTCCTTCTTTATCCAGTCAGGCATGTCCTTCAGTCTGTAGGCCAGGGTACCTTTTCTCGGTGAATAGCGTGTTATGTTCACAATATCTGGCTTTGTTCTTTCTATGAGCTCATAGCTCTTCCAGAAAGATTCCTCGCTCTCTGTTGGGAATCCAACAATTACATCGGTTGAAACCACAACATCACTGAAGTTTTTTCTGAATTCATCCACGACTTCTTCGTAGTCTTCTACCGTGTGATCCCTTCTCATGTCCTGAAGAACTCCATTGTCTCCGCTCTGAACGGGAATGTGAAGAAACTTGTAGATCTTCTCGCTTTTGAATGAGCCTATGAGATCGTCAAGCATCTCAGATGCGTGTTGGGGGTTCATCATACCGACTCTGACTCGAAATTCACCCTCAACATCATCAATTCTGTCAAGGAGTTCAGGGAGGGAGTTGCCCTTATCTATTCCATAAGCTCCCGTATCCTGAGATGTTAGCTGTATCTCCCTGTAACCCAATTTTACAGCATTTCTGATCTCCTCAATTATGTTTTCGATGGAAAAACTTCTGAGCCTGCCTCTGGCGATTTTTGTTGCACAGTAACTGCACCTTCCCATACATCCTTCAGCAATTGATACTATTGCAATCGCATTTTCATTTTTTCTTGTTTTTAACTTGCAGAGCCCTGCCTTATCGATGTTTTCAACTTTCAGAAATTCAGCCTTGTCACCCTTCTCAACAATTTGAAGTGCATCTGCAATTCTGTGAATGTTGTCTGGGCTGACGATTCCATCACAGATCTCTGAAAGTACCCTCTTTGATATTCTGGTAAGACATCCAGCTGCAATAACCTTTTTTCCCGATTTTCTGAGATCTTCAATTCTTTTAAGTATTTTTATTTCGGTAAAATCGATAACACCGCATGTATTTATTATGCAGATATCGGCGTCCTTGTCAGAACCTGTTATCTGGTATCTTCTTCCCAGTACTCCTCTGATTATGTCTGTATCTGCCTGATTGGTTGTGCATCCGTAGGTCTCGATGTAGATTTTCATTTCAATAATTCCGGCATCATTCGCGGTATAAAAAAGATTCATCGGTTAATCTTAAATAATTAATAGGAAATAAATTGACATGGTACTGGGTGTTGAGGGAAAAAGTATCAGGGAAATCGATGTCTCGGAAATAAACCGGGTATGGGTAAAGAATTATGATGAATGGGTAAGACCCTCCGTAGAGATACCTGAAATTCCGCTTTTCAGGCTACTTGAAAAATCTGCAGAAGAAAATCCTGAAAAAACCGCTGTGATATTTTTTGGAAAGGAAATAAGATTCAAAGAGCTTGATTCTCTTTCAAACAGGTTCGCAGGGTTTTTGAGAAGTCTTGGTGTGGAAAAGGGAGATGGGGTGATGGTTGCCATCCCAAATCTGCCTCACTACATAATCTCGTACTATGCCATCCTCAAGACCGGAGCCACAGTTGTTCAGGCAAATCCAATCTACACGGAGAGGGAATTCAGGCACATAGCTGAAAACAGCGAGGCAAAAGTTGCGGTAGTGTTCGAACCGGCCTTCAAAAACATTCAGCCGCTGATTGATGATGGAACTCTTGACAATGCGGTTATATGCAGAGTAGAGGAGTATCTTCCATTCCCTCTGAACTACCTTTACAGGCTTAAGAAGGAGAAGGTCAGGATACCAAAGAAAAACAACATTCACTCATGGAATGAATGCCTCGCTCATGAGGAGCTTACAGAAAGGCCTGAGATAGATCCAAAAAATGATGTCGCTGTTTTCCAGTACACGGGAGGCACAACAGGCCTGCCAAAGGCGGCGATGCTCACCCACTACAACCTCGTTGCAAATGTCTTCCAAACCATAGAGTGGATTCCGGAAAGAGGTAAGGGAGACGTCTTTCTCGGAGTCCTCCCGTACTTCCATGTTTTTGGCATGACCACAAGCATGAACGCCCCCATTGCAGTTGGAGCAAAGATCATTCTGCTTCCTGACCCAAGGGATATAAAAAGAATAATTCAGGCCATAGACAGGCACAGGGTAACAATTTTCTGCGGTGTGCCAACTCTCTTCAATGCGGTGATGAACCATCCAGATCTGAAAAAGCACGATCTAACGTCATTGAAGGCATGCATAAGCGGTGCTGCACCTCTTCCTGTTGAACTGAAAAGAGCCTTTGAAGCTGAAACCGGTGCAAAGCTGATTGAAGGGTATGGTCTGAGTGAAACCTCACCTGTTTCACATGGAAATCCATTTTACGGACTTAACAAGGAAGGGAGCATAGGCATCCCGTTTCCAGACACATACTCAGCCGTCATAGACGAGGAAGGCAGAATCCTTCCACCTGGCGAAATCGGAGAGCTTGCAATTTACGGCCCGCAGGTGATGAAGGGATACTACAAGATGGAGGAGGAGACAAGAAAAACCCTTGTCAGTGGATGGCTTTTAA
>WAMS01000054.1 GCA_015522195.1 Geoglobus sp.
GTTATCATTCCACCTTCAGAGGTCGTCATGTTCTTTGTCGCATAGAATGAGAAACATCCTATGCCAAAGCTTCCGACCCTCTGTCTCCTGTATTCAGCACCGTGGGCTTGGGCTGAATCCTCAATCAGAATCAGGCCGTGATCCTCGCAGATGTCCTGCATTGCTTCCACGTCGAAGGGATGGCCGAAGAGGTGAACGCCCAATATTGCCTTCGTTTTTGGAGTTATCCTTTCCAGAACGTCGTCTGGATCTATGTTGTAGGTTCTTTCATCGATGTCAGCAAACACCGGTCTGGCTCCCTGAAAGAGGATCGCATTGGATGTTGCGATGAATGTGAAGGGCGTGGTGATAACCTCATCTCCTTTACCAATGCCGGCAGCCTTCAAAGCTATGTCGAGAGCTGCGGTGCCGTTTGAGACTGCTATTCCGTATTCAGCCCCAACGTACTTCGAAAACCTCTCCTCGAACTCCGCAACCTTCCTTCCCTGAACTATTATTCCTGAGCGGAGAACCTCGACCACTTCCTTTATTTCCTCCTCACCTATCAGCGGTCTTGCTACAGGTATCATTCGACCACCTCAAGCCTGAAAATCACCTTTCCGTCTCCATATAGCCTTCCGGGATCGGGACATGAGAGGAAAATACCATCCGAGCCGAAAAAGCCGGGATCCATCCCGTGGGAGAGGGCATAGGCTACATGTCCCAGAGCAGAGATGGCGTGAATGCACAGTGGCATTTCAGACTCGAGAAGGAAGCCGTTCAGGTAGAACTCCTCACCCTCCCGGTATCCGGCAGCGCATTTCCCTTCCACTTCAACAACCTCTATTCTGACTCTCACGCATCTGCCTATGTTTCGCGAGAATTTATTTGTTGTCATACTGGATTTCACCCTCCATAGTCTCTTGGCGTTGGAATTCATTGTTCAATACTCTCATTCTTCAACAATCTGATCAATTTCCACAATATCAGAACAAAAAAATTGTCGGAAAGAATAATAGTTAAGGCAAAAGCCACAAACAACTACCGTTTTTATCTTTTCTCAACCCATCAGCATCTATATTAGATTCCCACTTAATCCTTGCACCTTTCCTTCGACCTCAGGTGCTCTTCACCAGACAGCATGAAATTTCTGGCGTTTTCCATCATGCTGTTGATCAGCACAGCCTGCTGTTCGCTCTACACTTCATTTGGCATGGATTTGACCCATTTTGCATAAAATCGGATGAATTCCAGTCTCTGGAGAGAATTTTTTTTATCCAATGCCATACTCGCTGCCCTCCAAGTTCATCTTTTTCATGAAGTGGTGAAGCTCGCTCCTGTTAATATTTTCCTTGAAAATTTCCCATAGGTAGATGGCATCCTCTATATCTTTATCACTGCCGAGGTAGAGTTTATACGCTATTTGAACCTCTATTGGCGATATGAATGCCTGATCATCACCTAAAACCACCCTCAGCCGGTTATCAAGGGAATATCTGTCTATATAGTTTTTTACAAATTTCAATTCGATGTTTGGGATTACCATATCCTTCTTTGCAATTCGCACAGCCAGCTCCCTCTCGATCGTCCGAATAGTATCGCTATAATGTTTGTATATTTTCTGCAGTTCATGAGAACTATGCCGTATCTCTTGCTCTTAGAATGCAGTTAATTTTTTAACTTTCATGCTTTAAATTGCATCTGTGCAGGCTGTAATTCTTGCTGCTGGAGAAGGAACTCGAATGAGACCCCTCACGTACACAAAGCCGAAGGTCATGCTTCCAGTTGCGAACAAACCCATTCTGCAGCACGTGGTCGAAAGTCTCGCGAAAGCTGGCATAGATGAGGTCGTGCTTGTGGTCGGTTACAGAGAAGAGACTGTCAGAAGGTTTTTTGGCGATGAATTCAGCGGTGTGAGGATAAGATACGTCAGTCAGAGAAAACAGCTTGGCACGGCTCACGCTCTCCTCTCCGCAGAACATCTTTTAAATGACAGATTTATGATGCTGAACGGGGATGCGATAGTGTTTCAGGACGATTTAAAGAACCTCGTAAATGAAGAAAATGCCATCGCGGTTTGTGAGGTCCAAAACCCCCGGGATTTCGGTGTGGTTGAGCTTGAGGATGGAATTGTGAGGAGAATAATTGAAAAACCTGAAAAGCCTCCGTCAAACCTGATAAACGCCGGAATTTACGTTTTCACCCGAGAAATAGTGGATTACCTCAAAAAAACACCCCTTTCCGTTAGAGGGGAGTATGAGATTACCGACTCAATAACCATGGCGATCGAAGGTAGCATGGACTTTAAAGCGGTAAAGATAGAGAGATGGATCGACATTGGTTACCCATGGGATATGCTAAAGGCCAATGAGATCATTCTTTCCAGCATCGAGAGAGACGTAAGGGGGGAGGTTGAGGATGGTGCAGTGATAAAGGGCAACGTTGCTGTTGGTGAGGGTACAATCATTATGGCAGGCAGCTATATTGTGGGACCTGTTGTTATTGGAGAGAACTCCATAATAGGACCGAACTGTTACATAAGGCCATGCACATCCATAGGCGATAACTGCCACATAGGCAATGCCGTGGAAGTGAAGAACTCGATAATTATGAACAACACAAATGTACCTCATCTGAACTATGTTGGTGATTCAATCATTGGGGAAAACTGCAATTTTGGAGCAGGGACGAAGATAGCCAATCTGAGACTTGATGAAGGAGAAGTTATTGTTAATGTGAGGGGAAAAGCTGTAAAAACTGACAGAAAGAAGTTTGGAGCTGTGATAGGGGATAATGTGAAAACAGGAATAAATGCGTCAGTAAATGTGGGAAGCCTCATTGGAAATGATGTTTTTATTGGACCCGGAGCGGTCGTAGGCGGTTTTGTTGAACCGCGTTCGAGGGTGTTTTAGGTGGTTAGAATGAAGGCCGTCATTCTTGCAGCTGGAGAGGGACAGAGGTTAAGACCCTTCACGGCAAGCAAGCCGAAAGTCATGATCAAAGTTGGCAACAAGCCCATTCTGCGATATGTGGTCGAAGCTCTGAGGGATGCTGGCATATCTGACATCGTTATTGTTGTGGGCTACAAAAAGGACAGAGTTATGAGCTATTTTGAGGATGGGAAAAAATTTGGTGTGAAAATTGAGTACGCTTTTCAAAAGCAGCAGCTCGGTACTGCTCATGCTCTCAGGCAGACTGAGGACACCTTAAGCGGGAGTTTTGTAGTGGTTCCCGGAGACAACATAATTGATGCCAGAACGATAAAATGTGCCCTCTCAGAAAGAAACTCAATCGTTTACAAGATTCTCGAAAATGTCTCGAAATATGGGGTTCTCAAGCTAAAAGAAGATGGGAGCATTGAGGAAATAGTTGAAAAGCCATATGAGAAGGTGAGCTATCTTGCAAACACCGGCGTTTACCATCTGGATTCTTCTGTTTTTGACTACATCGGAGATGAGAGGGATCTGACATCAGTGATAAATGTCATGATTCAGGATGGTGTTGCTTTCAATGCTGTTGAAACTGAGGGAGTATGGCTGGACATAGTTTACCCCTGGGACATACCGAAGGTTAACGAAATGGCTCTGAATTTCAGAGGAAGAAAAGTGGCGGGTAAAATCGAAAGCGGTGTAATGATTGCTGGCGATGTTGTTGTAGGGGAGGGATGTGTGATAAGGAGCGGCACCTACATAAGGGGACCGGTTGTGATGGGTGAGAACTGTGAGATAGGCCCGAATGCTGTAATAGGACCTGGAGTCTCCATAGGCAACAACACGAGAATTGAGCCCTTTTCTGTGATCAATAACAGCGTTGTTGGGGATAATGTGAAAATCGGAAGCGGGAGCAGGATTGAAGCCTCGGTTATAGACTCGGGAACCAAGATAAGGCCAGGATTCACGGCTGTAAAAGATGTTGCATCTCTTGATGTTGATAACAGAATTGTGAAGCTTGAAACCGGAGTGTTTGTTGGTGAGAGGTGCAGTATAGGTGCCAAGGTAACTGCAATGCCCGGGACGGTTATTGGGAATGAAGTGGCTGTTGCACCCCTGAAGGTGATTTCAGAAAACATTCCTGATGGCTCGAGGGTGTTGTGAATGTGCGGGATCGCAGGTTACATCGGCTTCAGGAGGGCTGATGAGGTTATAATTTCTGCACTGAAAAGGCTTGAATATCGAGGCTATGACTCGTGGGGAGTTGCCGTCAGACATGAAAACGAGATACGGCTGATAAAGAGGATGGGAGCGATAGGAGACGAAAAGACTTACAGCGTTGCTGAAGGGAATGCCGGCATCGGCCATACAAGGTGGGCCACTCACGGCAAACCCTCTGAAATCAACGCTCATCCCCACACAGACTGCAGCGGGAAAATTGCTGTGGTGCACAACGGAATAATCTCCAACTTCCAGTCGCTTAAAGAAGAGCTGGAGAGCAGAGGGCATGTCTTCAGCTCTGAAACCGATACAGAGGTGATTTCCCATCTCATCGAGGAGTTCTACAAGGGAGATCTGAGAGAGGCTGTGGAGAAGACTATAGGCAGGCTTAAGGGCTCGTACGCTTTAGTTGTGATGCACGCTGAAAAAGATGAGCTTGTTGCAGCCCGTTACAAAAGCCCGCTTGTGCTCGGTGTTGGTGATGATGAGCTGATAATTGCCTCTGATGTCCCTGCGATTCTCGACTACACCAGCAGGGTCGTTTATCTTGAGGATGGAGACTTACTGGTTCTCATGAAAGGTGATTTTGAGATATTCAGCGATGGTAGGAAAGTCAACAGAAAAGTCGAGACGATTCCCTGGAGCATAGAGGATGCTGAGAAAGGAGGCTATGAGCACTTCATGCTCAAGGAAATCCACGAAATTCCAAGAGTTATTGAGGACACGCTGTTTGAGTACCTTTCAGATGACATCGAAATTGACATCAGCTTTGCTGCAGGAGTTTCAGAAGTGACGTTCATCGCCTGCGGAACGTCGTATCACGCAAGCCTGATCGGTAAACATCTGATCGAGAAGCTTGCAGGAATTCCTGTAAGAGTTGAGTTTGCCTCTGAGTTCATCTACCACCAGCCTCCGATGCACAGAACCCTTGCGATAGCCATAACTCAGTCCGGAGAGACTGCTGACACCCTCGAGGCGATGAGGATCGCTAAGAAGCTTGGAGCAAGAACTCTTGCGATTGTCAATGTTCTTGGAAGCACTGCAACCAGAATAGCAGACCACGTTCTTTATACGAGGGCAGGGCCGGAG
The DNA here is from genome assembly GCA_015522195.1 of Geoglobus sp. Lineage (GTDB taxonomy): Archaea > Halobacteriota > Archaeoglobi > Archaeoglobales > Archaeoglobaceae > Geoglobus. The sequence continues at coordinate 5,220 of WAMS01000054.1, forward strand.
ATAAGTGTCGCTGCAACAAAATCCTTCATCGCTCAGCTCATCGTTCTGTATCTTGTCGCTCTAAAGCTTTCAGGAATGACAAAGAGTGAAATGGAGGGACTGCTCGACGAGCTAAGAATTATGCCTGAGCTTGTGAAAGGCGTTTTAGAGCATGAGGACGAGATCAGAGCCATAGCGGAAAAGCTGTCAGATTACGGGAACATGATGTACATTGGCAGAGGCATAGGCGTGCCCATAGCCATGGAAGGAGCGCTAAAGATGAAGGAAATTTCCTATATTCACGCCGAGGCATATCCTGCTGGTGAGCTCAAGCACGGGCCCTTTGCACTGCTTGGAGAGAGAACACCTGTAATTGCTTCACTCACTCCGGATGAGACCTACGAGATAATGCTCGGCAACATAAAGGAGGTGAAGGCGAGAGAGAGTATTGTTGTGGCTGTTACCGGACATGATGATGCTGAGGTGGAGAAATACGTTGACCACGTTATCAGAGTGCCCAGAACCGATGCACTTTTTACTGCAGTAACCCACTCAGTCGCATTGCAGCTGCTCGCATACCATACAGCCAAAGCAAGGGGGTGCGAGATAGACAAGCCGAGAAATCTTGCAAAGAGTGTCACGGTTGAGTAGCGACTGGGCACGTCAACAATAACATTAAAAAATAAAAAACCAGAATACAAATCATGCAATCCCCAATCCAGCAGATAATCGAAGAAATCAAAGCTAATAAAGTCTTTCGGAGGGACAGAAAGAGAGCGGGATTGGATTGTAAACATGAAACCTTTGGAGAGAGAAATGCAGTAGAGAGATTCTTTTCTTTACTAAAAGGAAGGACAAAGAGGTTCTGGAATAGATTTCCTTTCAGGAGTTCATTTGATTCCGTTCAGAGCTGGTTAGAGAGTTTCGTTGCCATTTATAATGTGGAGATGTTATTTTTGGCAGTCCATAATCTCGCAACCGAGCTTGCTTGAAGATGTCGAATACTCTCCTCCGATAATCGAGAACAGGCTTGAAGAAGGTTACAGGATTACTGTTAGAGATAGAGAATGGAAGCTGATGGTCAATCCGGACAGAGAAGATGAGCTTTACAACATCAGAAAAACTCGCTTGAACGAGAGAATCTGATTGGACGGGAGCCTGACGTGGAGAAGGAACTGAGAAAGCTGGCAGAAGCGCATCTGAAGAGGGGAACAGAAGAAGAGAGGCTGAAAAGCATAACGAAGATGTTGAAGGGGATATAGGGATGCAAAACTCAGGAGAAACTACTCGAAATCTTAGAAGAGACAGTATTCAGATTTTCAAAGTTCTCCAGCTTCTTTCAGAATTAGTTCTACAAGTTCTTTGCCCAGTCTGAAACCTCTTTTTACAAGTTTTTCAATTACTGGTCCTACCTCATTGTAATGGCCCTTTCTCTTCGCGAGAAGAATCAGTCCGACAGTTCCTATGACTTTCAATCCAAGAGATTGAGCTGTGTTTCTCGCAGCCTTGTCGTCAATAATTGCCAACCCTGCGTTCAATTCAATGGCCAGGGCTATTACCTCAGCTTCGCCTTTATGAAGCTTTTCTCTGAGCAAATCTACCAGAACTCTGTTTTTTACTCCTCTAACTTCAATCCACTCAGGGACGGGATCGCCGAACTCCTCTGCAACACCTTCTGGAATTATTACTCTATCAAAAAGGTGGCGAAGGATTTCAAACTCCCCAATGTTGGACAGGACAATCAAAGGACTTGTGTTTGAAACAACGATCATTATAGCTCCCCAATAACATCCATATCTTTTTGTAGCTCTTCCAGATCATAATTGAATGGTACATCCCTTTTCCTCAGCTCGTACAGAAATTCTCTGATACTCAAATCGGCTATCTCAGCAGCTTTTCCGAGGGAAACCGTCCCTTCACGATAGAGTTCTATGGCGACGAGAAGTTTTGTTTCGTCTTCCAAATTTTTCACTCCAAGGATTTTTGTTATATCTTTGGGGAACCATAACCCTACGTAAACTCCCTCGCCCATGGTCAGCACCGATTGAAAATTGTCCAATCAAACTAAAAACATTTCCCCCAGAATTATGTTCAAAGTTAAAACAATCTCCGGACTTGCCGGGATTGAGAACGAGTTTCCTCAACCGAGCTTGCTTGAAGAAGTCGGATACTCCCCACCGATAGTTGAAAACAAACTCGAAGAAGGCTTTAGAGTTACGATTGGAGACAGGGAGTGGAAACTGATGGTCAATCCAGACAGAGGAGATAAACTTTACAACATCAGAAGAGACCCGCTTGAGCAGGAGAACTTAATTGGACAGGAGCCAGATATCGAAAGGGAGCTTAGAAAACTGGCTGAGATGCATTTAAGAAAGAGATATGGAAGAAGAAAGGTTAAGAGCTGGAATAGAAAAACTGAAGAGGTTGAGGATTTAACGAACCTCCTACTTTCTTCATTAAAAACTTCTGTCGTCAGAGTGATTTAGATTAAACTTCCAGAAAATCTACCCTCACAAATCTTCATCAAAAGTTGCAATCTTCTTTATCCTGTAGTGCTTGCACGTCGCAGCTATCAAAGCATCTTAGACACTCTGAAAAATTATCGATGCTCACGTTCATTTTCAGGAATTAAGATGGACAATTTAAGATGATTTACTACTCCGATTCTGACAGTAGTCTTTTACCGGTTACTTCATTCAAAAAATACGTATTTTAAATCATTATTCTTTACAAACCTTTTCAGCTCGTTATCCAGGCTTGCAAACTTCATGTTGTTGCTTAAGGCAATTGAGTACAGGATGCAGTCTATAATGTCTCTATGACCCATCTCATAAATTTCAAAAGCTTTTAAAAACGCTTCAGCGTTTATCTCAGCTTTGGCATACCATTCAATCATACTTCTGATTCCGGTTTCGAAGGTTTCGTGATCGAATTGATCTTTTTTCTTAAGAGAGCCGACAACCCACAGACACTCTAAAATGCTGAAATCTGAATAATACAGCTCGCAGTCTTTAAGCTTTTTCAGGATTTTGTCGGCTTTTTCAACCTCAACTCCAAGAGTTGGCAAAAGCAGAGAAGTGTCAAGCAGAACCTTCATACCTCTTCTGCTCCTCCAGACTGATCTTTTCAACTTCTTCAGCAGAAATCCTGGCAAACTTCTTTCCCTGCAAAGCTAAATCTACTGGATCTCTTATAACTTCAACTATCATTTTTCCACCTTCAATTGAAATCTTCACTCTGTCTCCCTCATTTAATTTGAGTGAATTTACCACGCTTTTTGGGAGGTATATGGCGAACTTCTTCCCGATTTTCGCCGATACTTCCAGACTCACACTTAATCACCAGAATTTCTCTATTTTTCAGAATATAAAAATATTCCTGATAGCTGAGCTCTGCAAAGCCAATTTGCCAGACGTTTGGCTGAAGTGGTGATTGGCAGAATAAACGAACTGAAATGGGTAAATGAGCTGTTTTTTCCTGACAGTCACCATCAGTGAGATGAAAGCCCTGAGGAATTTACACTATGAAATTCAGAAGTATCGCCAGACCTATTGCAGCTATCAGCATGTTTATCACCTTTTTGAGCTTATCTCCCTCGACCTTGGTGCTTATCCTTGTGCCCGCATACACCCCGAGTACAGACCCCGGGATGAGCATCCCCGCAACCCGGTAATCCACGCTGCTGATAAGAGCATAATTTACGAAGCTCATGAGTGAAAGCAGGAGGCCGTAGAAGATCGAGATCCCCACAACCTCTGAGGGAGATATCCTCGCAAGGTTTATGAGAGCGAAGCCCACTATCACTCCAGCACCAACCGACGTGAACTGGACTGTCAGACCAACGGCGAATCCGAGAATGTAAAGGTGGTACATTCTCGGCCTTATCGGTGGGTTCAGCTCCTTTTTTGCCATGCTCATGGTAGCACTTACCATCAGGATGATGCCAAGCAGGAGAGTCAGGTAATCGTTCAGAACGTCTCTCTCTATCAGTCTCAGCAAAAATCCTCCAAGGATCACTGCCGGAATGCTGCCTGCGAGAAGCCTCAGGGCCAGATCATACCTGACCCTTCCCATCCTGTGGTGGAAGGCGGTACCGAAGATTTTTGTTGCGGTGACCTATAGATGATCTGTTTCGGCAGCTCTGGGGGGCTCCATTTCTCGTGAGTAATTTTGCCATGTGAATCACGATTCTGTTGTGCATCACTCTCGCTTCCTTGCAGAAGACCTCCTCATTTTTCTCCTTTTCGGGGGCTTGCAAGAACCTCTTTCAGAAC
>WAMS01000055.1 GCA_015522195.1 Geoglobus sp.
ACCGAAGGGGCTGAGATAATTGATGAGCTTGAGGTGAAGGTGGAAGATCACGTGGTCAGGAAGCGCCGCTACTCCGCATTCTTCGGTACCGATCTCGATCTGACCCTGAGAGAGCTTGAAGTAAAAAGGCTCTACATTACCGGTGTTCTCACAAACATCTGTGTTCTGCATACCGCAGGAGATGCGGTGTTGAGGGGATACGATGTTGTGGTGATAAAGGACTGTACTGCAGCATTGAATGACTACGACTATCAATACGCCTTGAGGCATATGGAAAACGTGTTCAATGCCGAGATCACAACCTTGAGCGACTTCTTGCAAGGGTTGTAACTAAGGAAAACACCCCAGAAATGAAAATCACATGGGCAAGATTCATCCCTGCCTGATACAGCACAACGAATGCGAGGACAAAACCCATAATGGCAGTTCCGGCAATTGAAGAGCGTTGTAAACTGAGTATCAGTTCTTTTTTTTCTCGTTCACCCATGGTTTTTCTGAGCTGTTCTTGAATTTATAGGTTAGGATTTCCGATTCGGCACGCCACTCTCAAAAAATGTTTTAACTCCTCAGCAGAACATCTTACTATGAAAATCCTCCTGACCAACGATGATGGTCTTTACTCTCCTGGACTGAGAGCATGTTACGAGGTTCTCAATGAATTTGGAGAGGTTTTTGCCGTGACTCCTGCTGTTCAAAAAAGTGGTGTTGGAAGGAGCATCTCCATACTTGAGCCGATTAGGGTGAGTGAAGTCAGCATAGATGGGGTGAAGATCTATGCAGTTGACGGCACTCCAACAGATGCGGTAATTATTGGAATCCACGAGATCATTGGTGAAATTCCAGATCTTGTTGTTTCTGGAATAAATCTGGGAGAGAATCTCTCAACAGAGGCTGTGACAACTTCCGGCACCGTTGGAGCGGCACTTGAGGCATCAACTCAGGGAAGCAAGGCTATTGCAATCAGCCTGGAGATGAGAGACGCATTCAAATTCGAGACATTCTTTGCTCCTGTTAACTTTTCAAATGCAAAGAAGGTTCTGAAGGAGATTGTGAGAAAAATTGTTGAACGTGACATCCCTGAAGGTGTTGATCTGCTCAATGTAAATGTCCCTGAGAACTGGAATGGAATGTACAGATTCACAAGACTCGCGAGACGGCTTTACAGAACGAGAATTGACACAAGATTTGATCCAAGAGGAAGAAAGTACTACTGGATCGATGGAATTGAAGAGGAGAATGCTGAGGAAGGTACAGATCTTCATTCAATAAGAAATGGTTTTGTCTCAATAACTCCCATTAGCCTCGACATGACCTCTCGAATCGATTTTTCAATTCTTGAGAGGTGGTTTAATGATTGAAAAGGTGAGATGTGCTGAGAAAGCACTTGAGTTTGTGGAGGATGGGATGATCCTTGGTCTTGGAAGCGGTTCAACTGTCAGAGAATTTTTGAAACTTCTGGCTGAAAAGGCAAGGGAAGGAACAGAAATTGTAGTGATCCCGACATCATTTGACACGCATTTAATGGCGGTTGAGAATGGTATAAGAATTGCAGACCTCAACGAATATCCCGAGCCCGATCTCTGCATCGACGGTGCAGATCAGATAGACAGGGACTTCAATCTGATAAAGGGTGGAGGAGGTGCATTGACAAGAGAAAAGGTAGTTGCAAGTGCATCAAAAGAATTTGTTGTTATAGCAGACAAATCCAAGCTTGTTGAAAGGCTGAACATCCCTGTTCCTGTTGAAATTCTTCCATTTGCACTTGGATTTGTTAGAAAGAAGATTGAAGAGCTTGGTTTCAGACTGAATTTGAGAGAAAGTAAAGGAAAGCTAAGGCCGGTCATCTCCGACAATGGAAACGTAATTGCAGATGTTGATGCTGGTGGCATCTCTGATCCTGATGGATTAGAAAAAAAACTGAGAATCCCCGGTGTCATCGAAAATGGGATATTCTCAGCCGAGATGGTTGATGTGGTGATAATCGGAAAAAGGGATGGTGCTGCGGTTTTGAGAAAATAGATTGCGATATCCTGAAATAATTTCACTCAAACATCCTTTCAGTGAGCTCTTTTCTCAGAATCGACATGGAGTGTTCTCTTTCATAGCGAGTCCTCATCTTTCTTCTTTTGTTCATGTCACGAGAGTTGAAATATGGAGCTCTAAACAGTCAGCTCGTACATCTTTTTCAGAGATTTCAGCCTGATAACAGATTCAGTGTCACCCCTCCTTATAACCCTGAACGCATGCTCTATCATGTTCTTGTAAAACTCACAGTAATAGCTCTTTTCAAACATTGTACCGTGTTCTGAGTAAATTTCAGCCGGGCATGGATTTCCACACATGTTTCTGAATGTACAGTCCCTGCACTCACCTATTCTTTCCACAGTTCTGTTTCTCACAGAGTCAAAGTGACTGTAAAGGTTCTCAATTTCAGAAAGCGGAACTCTGAACTCATTCATTCCTATGAACTCTCCGCACGGATACACTCCATCAGGACAGATTGAAACAAATCTCCTGCCCGCCCCGCATGGCGAGATGTCACACTGAAGAACTCTTGAATACGGAGCAACAATTCCAAGCATTATGTTGGCAAAATCTCCTATGACTATTCTGTTCCCATCCTTTGTGTGGTTTATTGCCCTGTTAACAGCTTCAATGAAGTATTTTGAGGATTTAACAGGGTCTGGTCTCAATTCTCTGCCTCCCCTGCTTGTTCCTCTAACCGGATTCATGAGCACAGCTTCAATCTTTCCAGCAAGAAAATCTACAATTCCGGGCAGATGTTCATAATTAAGTTTGTTTATGGTTGTTATTACATTCAGTCTCCTGTATCCATCAAAAATGTCGAGAAGAGATGTTATTTTTTCATAATGTCCATTTCCGCGCAGTAGGTCTTCAATTTCTCTGTGGTGGGAATCAAAGGAGAGACCAACATTGACGTCTCTGTCAATGAGAAAATCCGCATCTTCCTCAGTTAGAAGGAAACCATTGGTCTGGATTCCAAAATTGTAATCAAATTCATTCATTGCTTTAAAAATCAGATCTCTAACAGTCAGGGGTTCAGCACCGTGAAATATAACATTCTCTACTGAGAGAGTTTCAACTCTCTCCAAGATGTCCCTGAGAGTTTTGTAGTCCATTTCCATACCTCTTCCTCTTGTTTCAGGTGGAATATAGCAGTAGGGACAGCATGCATTGCATTTTTCAGTTGGATTTAAGTAGACGGTTTTAAACTCAACCTCAAATCTGTATTTTTTCATTTTTTCCAGCAGTCTGTCTCTGATTCTGTCAAAAAGATCAAATACTTCTTCCGGCATGTCCTCCTCATCAAAAATCGACCAGAAATTTGTTTCTGGATCTATCGCAACATTAAAATCATCGATTCTGATCAGATCCACATCCGTCACCTCCAAAAATTAAAAGGGGGTTTCATCCCCCATCATTACATAATGGGTCAGTCCACCTCCGGGATCACATTCGTACATAAAGCTGTAGGCCATGATTCAATGTGGATGGGGCGCAAATAAAAGATTGATTTTTGTATTACGATCGTAAGACAGAAATTTATAGGTCACGAAAGTCAGATTCAGAATAGGTTCTTTGCATTTTTCGGCTCTCTTTTTGGAAATTGAGAAGTTGATTCATCGGCAGAGAAAAAAGAGCTCAGAAAACAAAAACAGGGAGCCTCAGATCTTGATCTCAATGCCTTCCAGAACAATTTCAGGTGATGTTGTGTATCCGATCTGTCTGACTTCCTTTCCAATGTGGCTTATTTTTTTCAGGAATTCATACACATTTCCGTAAATCATTGCTCCCTTTATCCCCTTTCCGTCGATGCTTGCGTTCATCAGCTTTAAACTGAAATCGCCGCTGACAAAGTTAGCTGTGTGAGCGCCTGTGAAGGCATGAACATAGACGCCCTCTGCTTCTCCAGTTTCCGGAAAATCCAGAACCACATTTGTGGGAGATATTGCTGGATAGCTGGAGTAATCCTCTCTAAATCCGTTTCCTGTTGGGTTGCCGTCGGAGTGGATGAGGTCTGAAATGCTGCCTTTAATGACCCCTCTCTCTACAAGAACTTTTTTTTCAGTCCTGACACCCTCATCATCAAAGGAGCAGGAATTTATGCCGTATTCTATTACGGGGTCATCGATGAGGGTGAGCTCTCCCATAACCTTCTCTCCCATAAGATCTGCGAGCACACTCCTCCCCTTTTTTATGTTCTCTCTGTAAAACGCTGGATAAAGGGAGAAGGTAAGAAGCTGGTCAACTGCAATTGGTGAGAGTGTGACAGTGTACTTTCCCGATTCCACCTTCTCGGCCCTGCTGTCTATTATTGCGAGTTCTATTGCCCTTTCAACGAAATCTTCAGGATCAAAATCAAACCTCCTTGATTCACAGTATTCGTAAGCATTTCCCCCGTCAACAACTGCCTCAACTATAACTCCGGCGTAGCTTTCCTTCTCCTCGTAATCCACTCCACTGGAATTTTCAATTCTCCTGACGATCTCCTCAACTGAAAAGTAAGCGGAAGATACACCTTCTGTTTCCATGGCCTCTCCAATGTCCTTCATTCTGGCCTCATCAAAGTCATCAAGTCTCACGCCGTAAACTCTCGGTCTGTTCAACCTCTTTCTGGCTGGAAAGTCGTCGAGTCTCTCTTCGGAAATTCTTGCAATTTTAACCGCTCTTTCCATCATCATGTTATCTATAACCTTGCCTGAAACCATCGCACATCTGCCATTCTTTATAACTCTCAGAGCCTTTCCTGAATCGTATTTCTCCCCGATTATCTTTATTTTTCCATCCTCCAGCACCACATATCTGCTTCTTATCCTCTCTTCGTAGATTTCCCAGCCATCGACATTCACTTCCATCACTCTCCTCCCACGAATGCTTTGACCAGAGCAAAGGGCCCACCATCTGAAACCGGAACAAGCTGTCCGGCCTTTCCGCAAAATCCGGGAGAGAAAGAGATCTCTTTGCCAAGTTTTATTTCTCTCAGAATCTCGAGAGTGCTCCCTGAAAGCGACACATCCCTTATCATCTCCCTCACCTCTCCATCCCTCACAATGTATCCGTACTGGGCGTTGAAATGGAAGTAACCTGTTGCAGGATTCGTCTCACCACCTCTTGAGCCGTAAAGCAGAACACCGTCTCTTGCCTCCTCAAGAAGTTCCTCGAATGAATGATCTCCGGCATCGATGTACGTGTTGCTCATTCTGACGATTGGAATTTCGATGCCATCTGCCCTTCCATTTCCTGCCACACCACCCACTCTTTTGGCAGTTTCCCTTGAATTCAGAAAGCTTTTGAGAATTCCATTTTCAATTATGGTCTTTCTCTCCGCTCTGTAGCCCTCGTCATCAAACGGAAAGTATCCGAATTCAGGGAGAGTGGGATCGTCAATCACGTTCACACTTTCATCTGCAACCGCTTCCCCCAATCTACCCTTCAAAACCGAAGAGTTCTGAAGAACGTGATCGGCTTCTGCCGCATGTCCGAAAGCCTCGTGGATGAAAACCCCGGTGAGCGAGGGATTCATCACAACATTCAATTTCCCGGAAGGAGGAGAGCCTGCATTGGAGAGTTCAACCGCTATCTTACTTACCTTTTCGGCGGCATCCACGGCAGAAAGGGCAATCTCATACCCTCCTGCTCTCATGTGTCTCTCAGCATAAAACTGAAGGGTCCTGCCCTTTGCAAATGCCTGAATGATGGTTCCACATCTCGGAACCTGACAGAATACTTCTCCTCCGGATGAATTCTCCACCCTCACCCTCTTGACTGATTCGATATAAACTGCCCTTCTGCTTACGACCCCATCTGCTTTGAGTCTTTCGTCTATTTCTCTCAGAAGTTTTACCTTTTCCTCAACGTCGAAATCTTCAAAATCTTTCTCGGGTTTGAACACGGCTTTTCCGCTGAATGACCTTTCATCTATCACGGAACTCCCGCTGTGAATTGCCAGCTTTTCGGCCCTTTCGAGACCATCCTTCAGGCTGTAATCTCCTGCAGCATATCCCCAGAAGCCATTCTTCAGCACCCTAAACGATTTACCTGAAAATCTGGAGAGTCTCGGTTTTTCGAATTTCCCATTTTCAAGAGAAAGCTGAAGGGTGTACGACTCAACTTCTCTGATTTCGTAATACATGCTTCCACACCTCACTCTGCAAATATAATCTTTCTTCTTGATTCAACTGCCTTTCCATCCACAACTCCCATTAATTTCCCCGGCATCAGAGCCCTTCCAACCCCGATGGTGTCGGAGCTGTAGTACACGGTAACATCGTTTGGTCTTATGACCGGATCTGCACTTTTTACTCCAACCGAGAAGATGGTACCCCTTACTTCGAAATCCTCTATTTCAACCCAGAACACCTTCCTGTCTTTCAGATATATCGCGAGCTCTCCGTAAATGTCAAGATTTCCGTATTTCATGTCCACTCTTGCGACTCGGTCTCGCTTAAAAAACTCCAAGCTGGGGTATCTTCCCTTAATTTTTTCAATTTCAAAGTCCACACCAAACTGATACCTCACCATGTGGCTGAAGATCTCACGGTAAAGGTCAAAGCCAGTTTTCTCTTCACTTTCAAGCTTTTTCCTCAATCTGGTAACATCATCGATAAACTCAATATCAGCTCCTGCAATCTCTCCAGCTCTCTCTGCAACCTTTCTGTAGCCTCCATGGAGGTATGCGTAGATTTTTTCAAAGCTTTCAATCAGGGGAGCAAGTTTTGAAGAAACAAACTCTATCTCCCACTCACTCCAGATTCCTGTCGTGGGCGTGTCGTAAGATGATATCGGATAAATTAGCTCCAATTCTCTCGGAGAGACGAAAGGGGACGAGATTATTATCTCGTTAACCCCTTTAATGGCGTTTCCAAGCCTCGATCTCAGTATTCTGTGGGTTCTGGAAACCATGTATGGCTTCTTCGCCGAGCACGGGATAAGAAGGCACACGCTGGATGCAGGATCGTAAACCTCAGGCAGTCTGGTGAAGTAGTACTGAATTTCCGCTCTGCCCGGAGAATCGTCTGACGTGGGAAGGAGTTTCGATTTTCTGAATCTTGGAAAGAGGGAAGAATTTGCTGTTTTGCTGTCGAGGATTCTGAGAACAGCTGTTAGCTCGGGGTTTGGTTTTACCCTTTGCTCAACCAGCTCTCTCAACCTATCCGATTTCAGCATTTTTACAGCCAGAAGGAGCTCCCTTTTCAGTGCGTAGGTGTTGTGGTCTGCAAGATAGTCATACTCGTTTCCATAGTCCTCCCTGCCGGTGCATGCCAGACAGTGACAGGGGACCTCTTTGAGCCTGTCCAGCTCGAACTCACCAATTTCTGTAAGAAATACTCCTTCGTGAGCTTTTAAAAGAGCATAGGCATTGTCCAAAAGATCCGCCCCTGCATAGATCAGGAGGGAAAGGTTCTGTGGAGAGGCGATGAGCGGTATGTAAAGGGGTCGTTTGAAGTCATCTCTTTCTGAGATCGCTCTAACAAACTCCCCCGACTGTGTGCCTTTGAAAATGATTTTTTTAACAAAGCCCTCTTTTTTAAGGAAGTCAACTGATCCGGGAAACAGTTTTTCAGCAATGCCAGGGGGTTTCCTCTCAACGGCATCTCTGAAAAACCTGATCTCCTCTCTGTTTCGCAGGTCTATGATGTGGGGGGTTTTCAATCCGTCAATACTTCCCAGTCTTGCAAACCCGTCGTGCACCTCAATCCTGAATCTCATTCAAAAATCTCCTCCACCTCTCATCGAGGATCAGTTTTACCCTTCTGTTTCTGTGCTTTTCCATGAACTTTTTCAGACCCTCAACTGCTGTGAGATATGCCTCATCCTCAACATCTCCGTACATCTCGGCATGGCCTGCCGGATAGCATTCCATCAGCTCTGCAGGAACCACACCAAACGCAGGCTTCAGATAAAAGTCAGCTCTCATTCCAAGATCCGAGGACACGACAATTTCCCTTTTTTCAACTTCAATGTTAAGAACCTTTTCCTGATGTCTTTTAACAGCAGGCCTGTAAAGACTCTCCCTTCCAAGGTAAAAGAATATCCTCTTGGCTGAGGGGTCGTGTTTTTCAAGAAGCTGGAAGTGGTTTCTGATCTCTCTCCATGCCTGAATCAGGTAGGGGTGAGATCTGATTCTCATCTCCACAAGCTCAAAAAGCTCGTTGCTCTTTATTGCCTGTTTCACTCTTCTGATCTCCTCAAAGCTCACATACAGGTTATGTTCTGCAATGTGATGGGCTCTTTCACTTTTTTCAAGCTTTCTCATCTCTTCTGGCGTGTATTTCAGGCAAACCGGGCACGAACATGGAAAGTGCTGAATCTCCTCAAGTTTCAGTGTGCCGCTTGGCGTGAGGTACCTGTCATCCTTTGCAAAGAGTGCATAGGCTGCAGAATCAAAGAGATCAATTCCCAGAGCTGTGAAAATGGCAAATATCATCGGATGTCCCGCACCGAACAGATGAACGGGCCTTGCAGGAGAAACAGTAGACTTGACAGCAAGCACTATTCTCGCGACATCGGCGAATCTGTATGAGTCCAGCAAAGGGACAACGGCACCAATTGCAAAAACATCTCCCTGAATCCTGTTCGCTTCTTCAGACGACTTCTTTCTGAGATCCAGATGGGTTGACCCCTGAATGGGAACTGAAAGCAGATTTTCTCTGGAAAAGGAGTGATGGATTTTTTCTGCCTCTTTCTCCCTTCTTACAGTCTCCTCAAGGTCGTTTATTGCTGTTTCACGATCTGCATCTGGGGGAGTTGGTATGTCCAGGGGCGTTACCACATCGCTTCCTATCTCGTTCTGAAACGTGACTATCTCCCTGTTCGTTATCTCAACATCTCCATAAACCATGAGCTGAAAGCTACCGCTGTCGGTCATGACAGGCATATCAACTCCAAGAAGTTTGTGGACCCCTTCTTTCAGAGCCAACTCCCTTAACCTTTTGGTTCTGTAAATTATGTACGAATTGGTTATGAGCATCTCGGCTCCGTATTTTTTCATTTCATAAGGGGGGATAAATTCTATATTGGGGTTGATGACGGGCATCAGGGCAGGAGTTTCAACAACACCATGTGGCGTGTGAAGCTTTCCGATTCTTCCCATAACGTCTTTGGCTGTTACCTCAAACACCATGGCTCGAGATACAGAATGGGGGTTTAAAAATGTGACCTGAAGTGATCAAAATTCAAAGAGCAAAAACCTTGAGTGTTTAAGAGACTGCTTTTTAATTTCACTCAGTGCAGGAAACTTTTTGGCTTGACAATAAATCTCTTCGCCCTCCTTACAGCGGAAAAAGCCTCCTTATCACAGTCAGTGGGGTGGGCTATTCAAGCCTCTTCTCCAGCTCCATCACTTTCTTCAGGGTGAGCAGAAACATTACCAGAACGACAGTCATTACTGCGCTTGAGGCAAGAAAAACTGCCATAAAGTCACTCACCGAGCATCACCTCCTCAATTCTGTCGATTCTGTAATTAACAGAAACGTACACATAGAAGAGCAGGATAAATGAAATGATTCCAACTCCAAGGGGCATCCCTATCTTGACGTCTATCTCAGCAACCTGAGGATGCAGGGAGAAAAAGATTCTTGTTGATATGTATGCAAGCGGTACAGTTACATACGCGAATATGGCATATATGGAAGACACTCTTGCCCTGTCTGATGGCGTGTCTATGCTCTCCCTTAGTGCAAAGTAGGCAGCATACACAAACCACAGGATCAGCACAGTTGTCTGTCTCGGATCCCAGTTCCAGTACGCTCCCCATGCAACATTGGACCATATACTACCGCTTATGAGAGCGGCAGTGATGAAGAAAAATCCGCTTTTGGCAGAGTTCTTTGAAATCAGGTCGTATTTGAAGTCATTTTTGATGAGGTAGAGTATGGAGGAAACAAGCGTAACTGTGAACGCGGTAAATGACGTGATGGCGGAGGGGAGGTGGAAAAATATTATCCTGTAGTTGTCTCTGAGCTGTTCTGTGGGTGAGGGTGGTAACGTGACTGCATTGTACACTGCGAACAGAAACATTGCAACAGCAATTAATGCAACCATTCCCTCCTTCTGCATGATTTATGATGCCCCTTCTGGTTTAAAAAACTATTCCAGCACTTCTTTACATGGGGTGTAAACTAAATCTTCTCAAAGCTGTAACCTCTGGATCTCAGCTCTCCAAGAATCCTTTCCACAACTCCCTCTGATTCAACCTCAAATACTATCTGCAATGCTGTATGCCATGCTGGGGCTCTCAGATCCTCTCTGTGGTGAAAAACATCTATTATATTTCCCCTGTGCTTTGCGATAATTCCAGTAATCTCGCTCAGGTTTCCCGGAGAATCTGGAACAAAGCCCTTTATCACTGCAAGTCTTCCCGCATTTGCCAGAGCCCGAATTATGAGTCTGTATATGGCTGTAAGGTCAATATTTCCTCCCGAAACCACCACAGCAACTCTTTCACCATCGATCCGAACCTTTCCTCCGAGAATGGCCGCAACTCCTGCAGCTCCGGCTCCTTCTGCGAGAACCTTCTGTTTTTCCAGGAGAAAGTGAATTGCTCTGGCTAATTCGTCTTCGCTGACCGTAACCACTTCGTCAACCATCTCCTTTGCTATTCTGAAAGTGATATTTCCGGGCTTCTTTGTTGCGAGACCGTCTGCTATGGTTGGCTTTACCCGGACCTCCACGATTTTTCCGGCTCTGAGAGATATGGCAAATTTTGGAGCGTTTTCTGGTTCGACACCAATTATCTTCACCCGGGGATTCATCCTCTTTGCAACAACAGAAATTCCCGAGATGAGTCCTCCTCCCCCTACAGGAACGATCACTGTATCCAGATCTCTTATCTGGCTGAACATTTCCAGAGCTATCGTCCCCTGACCTGAAATTATTTCGGGATCATCAAACGGATGAATCAGCATGAACCCGGTCTCTTCTGAAATCTCGATGGCCTTTCTCTCCGCATCGTCATATATTCTTCCATGCAGAACGACTTCCGCTCCGTAGCTTCTCGTTGACTCAACTTTTGTTATTGTGGCCGACTCAGGCATCACGACCTTACATGGAACACCAAAAACTGAAGAGGCAAAGGCAAGTCCCTGTGCATGATTTCCTGCCGAGGCGGTGACAACACCCCTGACCCGGTCCTTAACAATGCTCATCTTGTAAAGTGCTCCCCTTATTTTGAAGCTCCCTGTTTTCTGCAGATTTTCAAGTTTCAGATAAACCTCAGCCTGAGCTATGTCGCTCAGAGTTTTGCTGTACTCGACCGGGGTTGTGTAGGCGTGCTTAGACACGACCTTTTCTGCCTCCCTTGATCCCTGATAAATTCTTTCCAGGAGTTCATTAATCGTTTCTTTCACAACAACCCCCCTAAATTCTTTTCATCATGTACTCAAAATTCCTTGCATATCCCCGTTTTCTGTAATAGCTCCTCACCCCAACTCCGCTTATGACTGCGATTCTGTCGTATTTCTCCTTTGCAATGCTTTCAGCAATGCCCAGCAGCTTTTCCCCAAATCCCCTGTGCTGAAAAGCATCTCTCTCTCTTTTTCCAATTTCGACAGCCTTTCCGTAGACGTGAAGCTCTCTGATCAGTGCCGTGTCGGCAAGTTCCTGAATAAATGGTTTATCTGGAAATCTGAGCCTTGTAAATCCTACAAGCACCTCGCAGGAGGGGTCCTCGAATGATATGAAAAACTCCCTGCCATCACCTGCACAGTACTCTCTCACAACTTCCTCAAAGTCTTTCTCCCTGTAGGACCCAAGCCTGTGACCTGCCTCTCTGCATCTTATGCACCTGCACGAGTATCCGAGCTCCCTGAGCCTTTCATGAACCATCTGCCTGACGTTTCCCCTGTCAAGTCCTATCGCCCTGTTCACCGGGATGTCTCTCTGTATTCTCTGAATTCTCACGTATTCCGGTATGTACCTCTTGGCTCTGGCTATCAGTTCAACGACTTCTTCTGTTGTGTACGGTCTGTAATCACCGTTTTCGTACATCCTGTAAAGTTCAGTTCCCTTCACAACGAGGGTTGGATAGATCTTCAGATAGTCAGGTCTGAAGTTCGGATTCTCAAAAAGGGTCCTGAACATCTTAAGATCTTTTTTGAAGTCTGATCCTGGCAATCCGGGCATGATGTGATAACCAACCTTGAATGCAGAATCCCTCAACCTCTTTGTGGCCAGAACAACCTCTCTCACATCGTGACCTCTCTGAATCCTTTCAAGCACATCGTCGTAAATGCTCTGGACTCCGAGTTCAACCTTAGTTCCCCCAAACCTCAGCATCTCGACTATGTCCTCTTCCCTGGCATAATCTGGCCTCGTCTCGAACGTCATGCCAACGCATCTCGTTCTGGCTCTCTCATTGTCCCTCTTCGCAGCCTCAAGATCGCTGTAGAGCTTTGCCTCACTCTCAAAGCTGTTCAACGCTGAGTATATTCCAAGAATGAACTGCATCTTGTAACTTTCATCCCTTGCAGGAAAGGTGCCACCCATCACAATGATCTCGACCTTGTCAACATCATGGCCTATTTCCTTCAGCTCTCTGAGCCTTGCAGATACCTGTTTGAAGGCATCATATTCATGCTGCCTCCCCCTCTGAGCTGCAGGCTCAAAGCCAATGTAGCTCTGAGGCGTGTCAAACTCCACACCTCCAGGGCAAGGAATGCATTTGCCGTGGGGGCATTTTGCCGGAGAGGTCATCACACTTACAACAGCAACGCCGCTTATCGTCCTGACAGGCTTCAGTCTCAGGATTTCTCTGAGCTCCCGGTAGATGGGCTCGTCCTTCACTGCCCTCAGTATGTCAGCATCCGATGGAATAATGGAGAGAGAGTGCTTTCTTGCAATTCTTTTCTTAATCCTGGCTACCTCCTTCTTGTCCGCCACGCCAGTCTTTGCGATCTCATGGGCTATTTCCCTGTGTGCAGTGAGAGACATTCCCTGAAAATGGGTAAACACTGGTTAAAAATGTGACGGAGAATGCACTGAAATATCAGTTACCTTGCTCCAAAGCGCTCTCTCCAGTCTGGAATCTCCTTATCTCTGTCCCATCCATGGTCATCTTTCTCCCTCTCCTCCTCTTTGAGCTGCCACTTCTTTATTCTGCCTGTTGGAGTGTAAGGAAAGCTCTCAACGAATTCTATGTAGCGGGGGATCTTGAAGTATGCAACCTTCCCTGCCATGTACTCTATTATCTCCTCAGGCTTTATCTCAACGCCGTCCTTGGGCCTGATGAAGGCCTTTATCTCCTCACCTCTCAGCTTATCCGGGACAGGAACGACAGCAACGTCCTGAACCTTCGGATGGCTCTTGATAACATCCTCAATCTCCCAGCTGGCTATGTTCTCTCCGCTCCTCCTGACTATGAACTTCTTGCGGTCAACGAAATAGAGGTAGCCGTCCTCGTCCATTGTGACGAAATCCCCGCTGTAAAGCCATCCATTTCGAATCGTCTCAGCCGTCCTCTCCTCATCCTTCCAGTACCCCAGCATCTGGGCAGGGCTTTTTCTTATCAGCTCCCCTACCTTTCCCCTCTCCACTTCATTGCCGCTTTCATCAACAACCTTCACCTCATGGCCTATATCAGGAAATACCGGCACACCAAAGCTCCCTATCTTCTTGTAGGGATGTGGAGGGTTCAGGCATGGCAAAGGCTCCTCAGTCTGGCTGTAGCCCTCAAGCACCTCAACTCCAAAGCGCTCCTCAAACTTCAGCCAGATCTCCCTGGGCATCCCGCCTATGATCACGTATTTAGCCGGATTGTCCTTCTCGAATTCCGTAGGTGGTAAGGCGTGGAGTATGTTGGCCATTGAGCCAAGGAGATTGAAGGCTGTCGCATTGTATGTCGTAACATCTTCCCAGAACTTCGATGCGGAGAAGATGCTCCTCAGGGTTATCCTTCCGCCTGCAAACATCATGCCGAGGCTTGAGTAGATCTGGGCGTTGATGTGGAAGAGAGGCAGGCCCGTGTAATCATTGTCCTCTTCACCAATCATCCACAGCGTTATCGCCTTTGCGGAGAGGGTGTAGGAGTAATTGGACAGCACAGCACCCTTTGGCAGGCCAGTTGTGCCCGAGGTGTAAATTATTGCAGCAGGATCATCCTTTGAAACGCTAACTTCCGGATTATTCGCTGAGCTGTCAAGCTGGTCGAGGGTTGTGTATTTCGATGAATCTCCCCTGACAATGATCCTCTCAAGATGCGGAAGCTTATCTTTTATGCTCTCAACTATGGGAAGCAGATCTTCCTCAACTATTATGGTCGAGGACTCGCTGTTACCTATAACGTGCCTAGCATCAAACTCGCGATAGAACCAGTTTACAGGGACCTCTATGGCCCCGATTTTCGCACATGCGTAAATGCAGCGAAGGTAATCCAGGGAGTTTCTGAGGTAAAGGGCAATCCTGTCACCCTTCCTAACGCCTAAATCCATCAGAGCATTTCCTATTCTGCTTGCATCTCTATTCAGCTCTTTATAGCTCATCTTCTCTCCGGTGTCTGCAAAAATTGCGTATTCCTTATTCCCCTTGAGCTCAGCTGCTGCCTCAACCGCCTCCTTCACGGTATCAGCCTTTGCCATCTCCTCGGGCAAACTTCTGATTGCATAGCTGTAAGTTGGCCAGCCTGCCAGCTCACCTTCCTTTATGATAAAAGAGATGCTACCACCTCCAGCCCGAACTTCCATAACAATTATTTATGAGCAAATACAAATCCTTTGAGCCAGCATTTTGAGCATGCCTTGCTCATACCTTCAAAAACAATTTATTAGAGCTTCTGAAAACAATAAATGGACAAAAAGCCTTTTCAATGGTGAAAGAAGATACTGACGTCTCCGAAAACCTTTTGAATTTGTTTGTAAATTAATAATCATGCCAAAAAGGCGATTGCAGACAACTCTCAGCGATACTGCCTTCAGAATTATAGAAAAGTACCGCTCAAAATACGGTGGAATGAATGAAGTCATCGAAGAGGCTTTGAAGCAGATGGACAGCGGTCTGAACAGGCTGAGCGAAAGCGACAGGCTTTTAATGGATCTGATAAGAAGTCTCGATTTCACTGCATGTGGAAAAAACCAGTACCTGTATCTGGTTCTTGGAGACAGAAAAAAGGCTGTGGAGGAGAGCATGATGGAGACTGCAGTTGAGTGGTATCTGAAAAAACCGTTAAAGGAGGCAACCCTCGAGGAGTTTCTGAGAACTGTTGAAAGAGGATGGAAAGCCCTGAACAGAGTTGACTACATTGAAATCACAAAGGGTGATAACTGGATCCAGTGGCTCTGCTACCACACCATGCGCCACAGAGAGGTGAGCGAGTTTTTAGCGAGGCACATCATCTACATCTACGGGAAGTATTTTGCAGATGAGTGGGATATTGTTGAGAACATCACTCCTAACGGCTTTCTCCTGAAGTTTTACAGGAAGAACCGTAAGGGTTGATTCACAGTAAATTTCAATAAGCTTTCCGAGCTTCTTCAGTAAATCTTCTGGCAGTTTCCAGACTGGCTGAGGTATCAGGGTTGTGTTAAATAAATCGTTAAATAAATCGGAAATTCTCCACCTACCCGACCCATCCTATCCCCGGAGCCTTCATCCAAGCCCGTCCTGACTCGTGAGAGATGGCGAAAATAGTTAAAAGGATAACAATGGATTTTTCATGCTCCACACCCTGAAAGGTGTCATGTCATAAAAACGGCATTAAACCGATCTGTTACTGCTGACCCACAGCCTAATTTCATGTTAACGCACTCCGCTCTCTCCACTTATTAAAACATCAGAAGCGTGGTTCATTTATTCCCTGCATATGGGATTTAATGAATCTTTTCCTCTGCCAGTCACCTTCCCGTAAATGGAGCTTTACCTTTTTTGTCAACTTCTCCCCGCGTTCCTTTAAAAGAATTCAAAATTCGGTTTATTACGCGGCATTTATACACCTTATATCATTCTTAAGAGGATTTTGCCAAACCGTTCTGGGGGTATGTGAAGCCATTTGGGTGAGCGGTGGTGAACTGCATACTCGCGGTAAATGACCGAGCGGAGCGAGGCGAATGTGGAAAACACCGCAGAGTTACTCGTCTGTAACAACTCATATTGCGTATAACGCTATGGTAAACAATGTAATAAAAATTATCGCTAAGCTCCAATACAAAGGCCTGTCACATTTTGACTTGTTAGTTCTGCCTCTTGCAATAATATAAACTATAAATAAATATATCGGGCTGTTTAATATTATAAAGTCAGCTTGAACGTTAAGGACGTTTTTGAATATGATTGCAATACCAAGTATACAAACTGCAGTTACCAAGGATACTTTCACTTCATCGGCTGGTTTCACAATCTTAGTTAAATCTCCTTATATTTATAAATTTTTCAGACAGACGAGCAATTTTACTTAACGTTTTGCAGACATTTGAAGTTCGAGCAAAGTAAAACGAAGCCAGATATTAGCTGTTAGGTGATATGCAGTATTCACAGTATCTTTTTCTCCTTCAGATGCTGAACTATCCTATCCACAAACTTCTTTCCACTCTTAAGCATTTCTTCTGCCTCTCCCTTAGATATCACGAAAGTGTACCCGTAATCACTTAATTGCCTCTTCTCAAATGCTCTGTTTAGTTCTCTACCCATCTCCCTTGGGAAAATACCTGTTTTTATAAAATGTTCTCCAAAAGCAGAAATTACACCTCTGTGAGATGAAAATGATAAATTTTTTGTAAGCAGAACAGCTTGTGCAGAATAAAACATGGCATAGTACGTTCTTGAAACAGAAGATTCGTAGTCCTCTTCTCCAAGAAGTATTTCAGCACTCCTTAAGTATTTCTTCGCTCTCTCTATCAAAGATTTTATCTCTTTCATGCTTGCACGCCTTCTCTTCGCACATTTATGAGCAGTGGACTGTTAACTTCTTCATAATCCTTTTCTGAAACCGGATAAACTGATATTAGCACACCGTATTTCAGGTTTATTTCTGTAATTATATCTATCATCCTGTCAATTTCTTTCCCAGGAACCACTTTGCCTTCAAGAACGATGAGCAGATCTATATCTGATTCTTCAGTAAAATCACCTCTTGCATGTGACCCATATAGTATAATCTGCTTTAATCTGTCACCGTATAGCTTTTCAATTTCCTTTTTAAATTCTTCAAGCAATTCCTTTATTTTCATAATTTCACCATTCAGTGATGACTCAAATATCTATTTCTATTTTTCTGCGTGTCATTCTAAAGTGTTGCAGGCATTTGATGTCGTGGAATGAGATTTTGGAGAGAGATGAAAATCTGAAGCAGATATCCGGTTGTTGTCTGAGTGTGTTAGCACCGAAGCAGAGCAGAGAGTTGCGGGCGACGGGGACATTTTATTACCTTTTATGTGTTTACTCGTATCTTACCCTCTAAGTCTTTTACTCCCAGTGAGACCTTGTATATTATGTTTCCACTTTTTCCATAATCTTTAGGAAGTAATTTAAATGTAGTTCTCCACTCACTCATAGATACTATCTGGATTTTCTTTTCAAATTTTCTGCTAACTCTTTCTTCAGAAAAGGCCTCATATGAAGTTTCATAATCCATTTGAAACCCAAACTCATTGTTCAGAGAAAAATTAGAGGATTTATGAATTTCTAGGAAGTCCGGAAATTCTAATATAATTTTCATTTCGATGTCGAAATTTCTATTCCTATTTGATAAGACAAGTGTCAACTCTCTTCCGTCAACAGGAACATTTATAACTTTCTCGGGTAATATCTTAAAGATTATATTTTTTGAAATTTTGTGATATTTAATCCAATTATATGCTCTTTTAGGTATATTTTTGGTTATTGCATAAACTATTAATCCACCAATTACTGCAGACACAATTCCAGTAATTAATGTTTCAGTATTCATAGAGATTCACCCATATACATCCAAATATATAGCCTTTAATTTATAAAGAGCTTCTTGGGTCAGCGCTAAAGAATTTCTCCCTCTGGAAACCCGAATATAACTAAATTTATCTGAATATCCTATTTTGAATCTAAATTTACATCCTCTCCAATTACCAATAAATTCAATCCCAACAATATATCCACCCTCATCTAGGTATCTCTTCACATCAGGATCTGAAAGAATGTCACCAGAACCTCGATATCTAACCGAGTATAAAGTACGAACCTTACCCTTAACATCTAGGGCAACTGAAATAACTTCGTCGATTTCTCCCACATTATCTTTAAACTTTTCTAGAAATTCGTTAAGTTTATCATTTATATAACTCGGATTTACCATTTAATCCACCTCCAATGGAGATATAGGATGCATTTCCATTTCAAGTGCTCCCTCTACAGATTTTTTACACTTGAGAGATAAACCTGGATTAATAGCATATATTGTTATTAAACCATCTAAAAAATTTATATCAAACTTTATTTGTGACGGCATTTTGAAATAATGAATCTTTCCGGTATCATCTAAAATTACTTTTTTCTGGGTATACCAATATTCACAACGTAGAATGTTATTCTCCTCACCTATAATCCTAAATCCATTGATATCTTCCATTGAAAAATCTGCACTCTTTCTTTCTAATGCAGATTTTATTCCTTCCCTTGTCATATTCTGAAGGTGACTGGATTTAAATATATATATATCATAATAGCTCGAACAGATTTTTCTCGATCTTTTTTGAAAATTTCTGTTAACATATTTATTTCATTTTCAGGCCATTCGTGAGCACTCAATTCATCAATAAAATCGATCTTCTTTCTACTTTCAATTCTAATACCTTTCAATCTACTAACTTCTTTTAAGGCTTCAAAGGATAGCTCATTTAAAATATCTCTCACATTTATCATATATACACCTCCTTAGTCTCGTCGCCCGCAATTTCGGACAACTCCAATTCCCCACAATCTTTTCGTGAAACTTTCAAATCTAATACACAATACGAAATATTTAGATTTTTCTTGTTCACACTAAGGATTAACACAGGAGAAAGATAAAAAAAACTTAGCAACCATGAACTCATTAGTAAACTTATTGAGGAATTAAAACTTAAAGAACTTAAGAAAATATTCGTATAGAACGGGTAAAAAGCCCCGTTTTCATCCTTCTCCTTAGATAGAATATCACCATATCCAGTTCTGCACCACCACTCATGCTCATAAATGCTCATGACTATTTGACAAACCGTTTTGTATTTGCTCACGTATAATTATTATAAAAGAGGTGTTGCTCTTGAAGGTCGGCATTGTTGGCATCGGCTTGACTCATTTTGGCGTTCATGAAAAGCCCTTCTACAACCTCGCTTATCAGGCAGCGAAGAAGGCTTTGGAGGATGCGGAGATTGAGAGGCATGAGCTTGACAACGTGGTTCTTGGAGGCTATGACGTGTCAGTTGGCAGGACGATCTCCAACATGTACACCGCTCCTGCTGCAGGCGGCTACCTGAAGGACGAAATAAGAGTGAGCGACGACGCGCTGTACGCCCTTGCCTTAGCCTGCATGCGCATAAAGTCAGGAATCTTCGATGTTGCCATGGTTCTGGGCTATGGACACTGTTCAGAATCGCCTATGGAGCTTGTGGAGCTGCTAACCCTCGACCCATTCTTTCACCGCGATATGGGGCTTTCATATCAGATGAGCTACGCAATGCAGAGCTACGCCTACAAGATGAGGTACGGCGTTGAAGATGAAATCGCCGCAGAGGTGGTGGTAAAAGATAGAAAGAAAGCTTCAAAATTCGAGTATGCCCATGTGAGGGAAAGGGTAAGTGTTGATGATGTTTTGAGCTCTGAAATGGCTGTTTTCCCGCTTAGAGAGCTTGAGCTTCCACCATGGAGTGATGGATGCGTTGCCTTAATTCTAGCCGAGGAGACAGTTGCAAG
>WAMS01000056.1 GCA_015522195.1 Geoglobus sp.
ATCCTGAAGAGGTTGCATCAATAACAGGATTCAGAAGAAATCCGAAAGCATTCTGGAATTTTTCGAAAGATCTCTTAATGAAGAAAAAAGCTGATCCAAATCCAGCTCATTACGCAATAGCAGAACTTGAGAAGATGGGCGTAGTGAAGGCTGTAATAACCCAGAATGTTGACATGCTGCACCAGAGAGCGGGAAGCAAAGTTGTCTATGAGCTTCATGGTTCTATGGAAAATATTGACTGCCTCGATTGTGGGAAAACGTACAGGTGGGAGAAAATTGAGAGAATTCTTGAGAAGGATGAAGACGTGATGTGCAGTTGTGGGAGTCCGTATTTAAAACCGAGGGTTGTGCTTTTTGGTGAGCCGTTGCCGCAAGACGTTCTTTCTTCAGCAATCGATGAAAGCAAAAAATGTGATGTGTTCATAGTAGTTGGATCGTCTCTTGTTGTCTATCCGGCTGCAAATCTGCCCATGTATGCAAGAAGCTCTGGTGCAAGACTCATAATTGTGAATGCTGAAAGAACACATGCAGATAGCTATTTCGATGTTGTGATCCATGGAAAGGCTGGAGAGGTGATGCCAAGGATTGTAGAGGTTGTGAAAAGACTCAGGCATTAAATAAATTTTCCAGATAAAAGGGTTTAAATTAAAAATCCTCGAATGTTTAGGCACTGGGAATCAAAAAATTATTAAAGATGAGTGTGGTAGGTAAAATACTTCTTGATCCAGAGGTGTTCCTATGATTGACAGTAATATTTTTGAGAAAATGCTCAGAAAACCGAAGATTTTCAAGAACAGGGATGTTCTAAGGCACTCATACACGCCTGAATACCTTCCCCATAGAAGAGAGCAGATTGAATCGGTTGCATCAATTTTGCTTCCTGCACTGCAGGGGGAAACCCCTTCAAACATACTGATATACGGAAAAACCGGAACCGGAAAAACAGCAACTGTAAAATTCGTTGGTAGGCAGCTTGAAGAAGCTGGAAAAAGGATGAATGCACACTGCTATGTGCATTACCTTAACTGTGAGATAATAGACACCCAATACCGTGTTCTCGCAACTCTGGCAAAGGTTCTTGGCAAAAATGTGCCAATGACTGGCTGGCCAACAGATCAGGTTTATGAAGAGCTAAAGGATGCGATAGATAGAAAAGATCAGACAATAATCATAGTTCTGGATGAGATAGACAAACTTGTGAGGAAGGGAGATGATGTGCTTTACAATCTTTCGAGAATAAATTCAGAGCTTGGCAATGCACGGGTCAGTCTGATCGGGATCTCCAATGATCTGAAATTCAAGAACTTCTTGGATCCGAGAGTTTTGAGTTCCCTCAGTGAAGAGGAGATAGTATTTCCTCCATACAATGCTACACAGCTTGAGGACATACTTGCTCAGAGAGCAGAGCTTGCATTTTACGATGGGGTCCTTGAAGAAGGGGTGATCCCCTACTGTGCTGCTCTTGCAGCTCAGGAACACGGAGATGCAAGAAAAGCCTTGGATTTACTGAGAATAAGCGGTGAGATTGCGGAATCAAACCAGAAGGAGAAGATAACGAGAGAGCATGTGAGGGAGGCAGTGAGAAAGATGGAATGTGATCATGTTGTTGAGGCTGTCAAGACACTTCCAAACCAGAGCAAGATCGTTCTTTTTGCCATGATTCTTTTGAATAACAGCGGAAAGAGGAAGTTTACCACAGGGGAGGTTTTTGCAGTTTACAAATCCCTTTGCAGAAAGATCGGGATGGATGTGCTCACTCAGAGAAGGGTCAGCGATCTGATCTCTGAGCTTGATATGTTGGGGATAATAAATTCGATAGTTATATCGAAGGGTAGGTATGGAAGAACGAGAGAAATAAAACTTGATGTTCCTGTTGATGCTGTGAAGGAGGTGATACTTGACGATTACAGATTTGGAGTTTTGAGGAAGTACGAACGCAACATTCTGAATTCTTCTCTTGATCACTTTGAATGAATTTCAAGAAATCTGTCAATTTTTTCTTTTTCTGGAAAGTTTCTCGCACCTATTCTCTGAATGCAGTAACTTGCAGAGAAGTTTCCTGTAAGTAAACAGACTTCAAGGCTGAATCCCTTCATGTAAGCGTAGAGAAAACCTGCTGCGAATGCATCTCCTGCTCCTGTTGTGTCAACAACCTCTACTTTGAATGCTTCTGCCTCCACTCTTTCCTCATTTCTTATCACCATACCCCCTTCTGAACCTTTTGTAATGACTGACATCTTAACATAATTTTCAACACCCTCAAGCATTCTGTATTCATTTTCAGAGAGAAACAGAATATCTGTGCTTGCCAGAAGTTCCCTCAACTCGTCTATCCCAAGCTTTGAGTATGGATAGCCTGGATTGAGAATTACAGTTTTTCCGAACTTCTTTGCTTTTCCTGCTATTTCAACGTGCGCATCGAGACTTCTCTCAGAAGGGAATGGGTCAAGGTAGAAGTACTGTCCCCATTCATAGTCCTCCTGTCTCAGGAAGGGATAAAACATTCCGGATGCATTTGGATAAACAAAGAACGTTCTTTCACCGTTACTGTCTACAAAAACATCCACTCTGCCTGTTTCGGTATTCAAAACCCTGAACAGACAATCCACTCCAGCCTTCTCCATCTCATTTCTGTAAAAAATCCCGTCATCATCATCTCCAATGGTGGAAACGAATCTTGCTTTAACTCCAAACTTGGCAAGACCAAACATAACATTCCCTGCAGCTCCACCAGCATGTTTTTCAGTTTTTCTCACAATTGCATGCCCACCTTTTCCGGGGAACTCATCAATCAGGCATATTCTGTCAATGAGGGCAGGTCCAACTCCTGTGATCACATGCAGTGTTGAATATTTTTTTATTAAATCTTTTTGAAATCCCCAATGAGAATTATCTCACCTTGGATGTATCATACCCTGATGACAATGTTTATATTTCGAAACCCTGTTTAGGCAGATACTTTTAAATAACCTTACCATCAGCCTGAAAGGCTGGCTGTAATGGTGATTGAAGATGGGCAGGATAAGGAGATTGCAGAAGAGAAAAACAAATCCGAACCTTGTCAGGCTGATAGATGATCTGCTTGAGGCATCTGCAGAGAATGATGCAAGGGTGTGGAGGGAGATTGCAGAGAGACTTTCAAAACCCCTCGGAAATTATGCTGAGGTGAACATTGGAAAGCTTGAAAGATACGCAAAGGAGGGAGAAACTGTCCTTGTTCCGGGGAAAGTTCTTGGATCGGGAGAACTTTCAAAGCCTTTGACAGTTGCTGCATGGAGATTCAGCCAGAGTGCCAGAGAAAAAATAGAGAAAGTAGGAGGGAAATGTCTGACTATTTCAGAGGCTATCAGACAGAATCCTGGGGGAAAGAAGGTCAGGATTATTGTGTGAGGTGATCTTAATGAGTGTAAACGTTAGGA
>WAMS01000057.1 GCA_015522195.1 Geoglobus sp.
ATATTGGGAGGGAGGCAAAGGCGCTCGCAGAGCATGCGGGCAGGAAGACGGTAAAGGAAAGGGATGTGAGGTTTGTACTGGAGAGATTAAATCGATAGTTCAAACAAATAAGTTATTATGGAAAAAGATTGGAAATTTTTTAAGGTTATAGTTGGTATAGTTAATAAAAGAAGTGGGGGAGAGTAAATGAATCATCCGTATCCAGCATTAGAACCTATGCTTGAGCTAGTTAATAAAATATATGAAGGAAAAATTGCTCTTCCTGAATTTCAAAGAAGTTTTGTTTGGTCAAATCAAGATATCAAAGACCTTTTGGTGTCTATACTTAACGGGTATTTTATAGGGACGTTTCTCTTTCTGCGAAGAGGAGATGAATTTGATTTCGAGATTCGATATTTTGAGGGTGTAGATAAAGTAAATTCTGGATTAACTCCAAAGCCAGAAGAGAAAAGAGTAGATAAAGTAGTTCTAGATGGTCAACAGAGGCTAACTGCACTATTTTATGTATTATATAGCCCGCCAGAAATAAAACCCAAAGGTACTTATTATCCATATCGATATTTTGTAAAAATTGATGAAAGATTATCTGGAAAAGAGTGGGATGATGCTATTGTCTTAATTTCAGAGAACGACAGAATAAGAAATATTGAGATAAAAACTGATCAGAACCACAGAAAATACTCTTTCAAAGAACTACTAGAGATTTCTGGCAGTTTTAAGAACTTGTTGTACAAGAAAGAATTCAAAGAATATTGCTTCGAAAATGGTTTGTTGCCTTTTGTTTTTTTAAGATCGAGAGATAAATTAGAAGACTGGTTGGAGGATTATAGCGATTATCTTTCCGAAAAAGGGCTAACACATGAAGAAATTAAAGTAAAAAAGAAGAAAGTAAGAGATTTGTTCAAGAATTGGTTCGATTTCAAAGTACCTTCTCTAACTTTGGAAGGAAAGCCTTTTTATGAAGTTGCAGAAATATTTGAGAGAATAAACAGGACGGGCATTGAGTTGTCAGTATTTGCATTAGCAACAGCAGTGTATTTCAAGAAAAAAATAAATCTTAGAGATTGGTGGAAAGAGTACTACACCAGCGATATGAGTGTTATCAGGAAATTCTGCAGCGAAGATGACGAAAATTATCCTAAATACATTCTGCAGATAATGGCACTTCTTCAAGGAAAAGAGGTAAAAAAAAGAGTGTTGATAAATCCAAAAGAATTTATTTTGGATTATGAGAAATGGAATGAAGCTTGTAAATTACTGGATGACGCTCTGATGAGGCTGGAGAATACTATTACAGGTTATGGGGTTATAAGGCCTGATTTATTACCATATAAGCCAATTGTTGTAACTTTGGCAGCTCTATTAAGACATTGCAAAAATGATGAAGATTATAAGAAAGTTGATGTATGGTATTGGTCTTCAGTATTTACAGGAAGATACGCTGGATCTAGTGATACCGCAATAAAACAAGATTATGACCAAGTTAGAGGTTGGCTTAAAAATGGGAAAGAAATTCCTGATGTTGTCAAAGAAGCTGAAAACAGAATTGATGAAATGAATTTGAGGAACGTAGATAGAGGAGCGTTATATAAAGCTATATTAAATCTAATGACTCTAAAACACCCTATAGATTTCTTCAGTGGGCAATCGATAGAGTTGGTGAGACTAAATGATCATCACATATTTCCGAAAAAATCTGGTATCAAATTAATTCACGAGAATTCTATACTTAACAGAACACTAATCCAAGATGAAACCAATAAAAAGATATGGAAAAAGAAGCCTTCTCAATATCTCGCTGAAATGGAAGAAAAGCTTGGAAGCTGGGATAAAATAAAAACAATCCTAGAGACTCATTTAATTGATGAGAAATGTCTAGAAGCTATGATGTCTGACAATTATGAAGAATTCATAAAAGCTCGAGAAAGAGTAATACTTGAAGAAATGAAGAGAAAAATAAGTTTGAAATAATTGAAATCAACTAAGGTTGCTTTCAAACCCAAACCTCCACTCTCCCTTCTTCAGCTTATCTCTCAGCTCCTTAAGCGTGATCTCCCCGCTGTTCAGCATTTCCTCAACTCTCCTCCACTCGTCCTCGTGCCTGTAACGCCTCCCTGTCATCTCGCTGATCAGCCTGTCAACAGCCGAGAAGTAGAGAGTCATTATTCCAAGCCTTCTCGCGATGTGCAGCGCTTCATTGTTCCAGCCAAGGCCGATCATCAGGGGAAGAACGTTCCTGCTCTCTCCAAAAGCAGCCCTTATCCTGTCATCGAAGGCTGTCACATCCTCAGGCTTGACCATGCGGTACTTGCACTCTATGGGTATGATTATGTCTAGCGATGGCCTCCCGCCCGCCATGACATCAAATGGATAGAAAGTTCCCCTGATCAGAACATCGAACTCGAGCTTCCTTCCCTGCTCGGTCACAATCCAGACATTCGTCACTTTTTCATCCCGGAACACGAAGGGCAGGGAAAACCTGGACAAAGAAGGATTATCAGCTCTGCTGCATATGATTTCGAAGAGCCTCGCAACAAGCTTCTCGTAGAAGCTGCCTATCACCGTTTTTATGTTCACCCTTGCAAGCGACTTTCTCACAGCCCTTTTCAGCGCCCCGACCCAGTCAGAGTCGAGGTCAACAAGGAAGCTCTCGTATCCAAAGCCTGACTGCGACCTTGGAACAGCATATCCAAGCCAGTCGATGAAGGAATCCCTTCTGAATTCAGGGACTGAAACATGAACCTCTGTTCTTCCATCTCCGGTCTCAACCCTTATGTCGACAGGTATGTACTTGGCAACCCTCTTCAGATGGTACTTCGCCTCGTCAGGAGTAACTGCAACCTCTGAGAGCACTCTGCTAAGTGGAACAGCCTTCTCGCTTTTGACAAGGTCTCTCGCAGTCCTGAGAAGCTCGCTGTTCCTTATGTAGTGCTCCCTGTATTTCTCGAGCTGCTCCTCCGTGAAGTACCACACCCATTTCCCGTCGAGCTTGAAACCGCGTAAACCCTCCTTTCGAAGCGGCTTGAGAACAGCCCTGGTTATCGAGCTCACAGCATTGTAGAAGTCGCGCCTTGTCTCGATTTTATATGCACCGTACCTCCTGCATATCTCCTCCACTATCTCGCCCGCTGTCATGGCTCTCTCAGAAGTTCTCAGGACTTCAAGAACCATCTCCTTCTTCGGCCTTTCTTTGATTCTCTCGGCATAGCCTATGAACCTGACAGAGACAGCGTTTCCGTACACCTGAAAGCTCAGGGTTTTGCCAGCGCAGTCAGCGGGGGCGTAGAAGTACACGTTCACGGTCTTGGTCTTTACACTTGCATAGGGTGAGGCAGGATAGTTCTCCAGCCTTACCTGTTTCTCCGACCTTGAGAGCTTCCCCTTTCTGAAGAGCTCTCTGAGTGCATATTCGATTTTATCAGTCTTCCTCCAGCCACGGGGTCTCGCGACATCTCTCTTCTCCACAACGTTGAAGGCCTCTTTAAGGTCAGCTATGTGGACCGGCCTCTTCTTTTTTCTGTGGAGCTCAAGGAGTTTCTCAAGCACGGTTTTCTGGGTGATGGGCATGTCATTCTCTCTACCTCCGGACAGTTCAGAAATCACGTGACACCTGGGGTGACAGTCCTCTGGAGAGCCCGTGTTCGAGCCCATCAATACGCACTAATCCGGTCCATTCCTTAGAATATACCAAAGGGTGATTTACCCACCTCAGAAACTCCAGAAGACTATCTTCGAAGAACTGAGACATGTTAGGGATTTATCCCTTTAAGCTTCCAGAACGTCCCTGCAAACTGTCAGGCTTACACGTACTTTCCCGAGATTTGGACGTGGCATGACATAGTTTTATGGGTATAAAATGCTAAACTTTTGCCTCAAAAATATGAGTAGAGCGATTTACCTGTAAGCTCTCTCCCTTTTCTAAGCATCAAAGGCCATACACTCTTCCCCTTCAATGAAAATTTTGATCCTGTAATTTCCAACCCTCAGGCTTTCCTTGGTTATGTCTTCTCGGATTTCCGTGAGAGAATCAGAAAAAAGAGAAAGAAGAAGGGAGATTAACGCTCGAATTGATGAATTTAGATGGAAGTATGGCATGAATTTTGAAGAGTTTTTTGATGCAGCGGAAGATATGAGGAAGTACGGGGAGCTGATAAAGAGGGAATTTGACAGCCGGATGATTAATATCATGGATGTCTCTTAAATGAAAATATGAAAAAACTGAAAATTGTTGTTGAGAGAGTTGATGGTATTTGCCATGCAGGATACGACAGAGGGGATGTTATTGAGGTGGAGGAGCCGGTTATAAAGGGTAAGATATGCATGTATGCCTTCTCTGCACTGATTCCATACATCACACCTGCCTACAGAGATACCCCACCTGATGACTGGATAAATCAGGTGGAAATACTTCAATGTCCCGACCCAGATAACACAGTTAAATTCAGGATAGTGAGAGAGGACTGACGTTTGATCAGATTCTTCCAATAATCTCCTGCATTGATTGCATGATTTCCTCATAAAAAGCTGAAAAAAGCTGTCTGAGTTTAAACGCCGGGGCTGGGACTTGAACCCAGGTGCCCTTGCGGGCAGTGGATCTCGAGTCCACCGCAGTGCCTCTCTGCCACCCCGGCCTGAACTACGCTCCATGGATCAGAATATTTAACTTTCGACAGAAGTGGAAAAAATCAAAGATTGAGTTCTTCGAATCTCTTTTTCAAAATTTCTGCTGAATTTCTCAGAGAGTGGAGCTCTTCATCATCCAGATCGTACTCAACAACCTTCTCAACACCTGATGCTCCGATTATGGCGGGAACCCCAACAGCCACATCCTCAATACCATATTCACCCTGAAGAATTACGCTTGTTGGAATCTCTTCCTTGGTGTCATTGACAACAGCATTTACCATCCTGTACACCGCAACAGCGGGTCCGAAAATTGTGGCACCCTTTCTTTTGATCACCTCTGCAGCAACAAATCTGACCTCCTGAAGTGTTTTGCTTCTGTCAACCTCACCATCAAAATCGGCCCTGCTCCACAGAATAAACATGCTGTCCCCATGCTCTCCTATTATCCAGGCCTTTCTTATGTTTCTGGCTCCCTGAGCATGAAGTGTTGCTCTGAGTCTTGCAGAATCGAGCATGTTTCCCATTCCAAAAACTTCATTTCTCGGCTTTCCCGTCTCTCTCCACATCAAATATGTCATGAGATCCATGGGATTCGTCACAACAATGATTTTGCTATCCGGACTGTACTTCATTATCTTTCCAGCGACATCTTTAATTATGCCCGCATTTTTTGTTGCCAGATCAAGTCTCGTCATTCCTGGCTTTCTCGCAAGACCTGCAGTCACAACAATGACATCACTGCCTTCAAGCAATGAAAACCTCTTCCCTCCAGCAATTTTCGGATACTTCTCCATACCAGCACATGCATGAGTCAGGTCCATCGCCTCTCCAACCGCAAGATTTTCGGCTATGTCAACAAGTGCTACCTCATCAACATCCAGATTGAGCAGACAGGTAAATGCTGATGTTGTGCCAACTCTTCCTGCACCAACAAAACCGAGCTTCATTCAATCACCTCTCAGAATATTTTATTGGAGGTTAATTAAAATTTCCGAATTCAGCGGAATCCCCTGCTTTCTTTCCCGACCACATTACTTCCATGCGTAAGGTAAAAAAACACTTGGTATTTATTGCCTATGAACAGGTGATGGATATGGATATCGAAAAACTCAGATTTGGTACAGAGCTGGTCAAGAGAGGATTTGCAAAGATGCAGAAGGGCGGAGTTATAATGGACGTTACAACAGCAGAACAGGCACTGATTGCCGAGGAGGCTGGAGCGGTTGCGGTCATGGCTCTGCATAAGGTTCCAGCAGACATAAGGGCCAGCGGTGGAGTTGCAAGGATGGCCGATCCAAAGAAGATCCAGGAGATAATGGATGCCGTCACGATCCCCGTTATGGCGAAGGTTAGAATAGGACATTATGCCGAGGCAAGAGCTCTTGAGGCAATTGGAGTTGACATGATTGATGAAAGTGAGGTTCTTACACCTGCAGATCCATTCTATCACATAGACAAACGAAAGTTCACAGTTCCATTTGTTTGCGGAGCGAGAAGCTTAGGGGAGGCTGTCAGGAGAATATGGGAAGGTGCTGCCATGATAAGAACAAAGGGTGAGGCCGGAACAGGAAATGTGGTAGAGGCTGTAAGACACATGAGGATAATCAATCATGCGATCATGAATCTGAAGAAAATGGATGATGATTCAATTTTCAGAATTGCAGAGGTTTACAGCAAGGCCTATCTGAAGCTCCCGTCAGGAGTAAACCATGAATTCGAGAACAGAGTTGATTTCGGTGGTGATGAGGTTGTTTATGAGGATTACACCCTGAATCAGATTATTGACGGGCTCTTTGAGGTGCTTAAAGAGGTAAAGGAGATTGGGAGACTTCCTGTTGTTAACTTTGCTGCCGGAGGTGTTGCGACTCCGGCAGATGCAGCATTCATGATGCAGCTTGGAGCAGACGGTGTTTTTGTTGGATCAGGTATATTCAAATCCTCAAATCCCGAGGTGTATGCAAAAGCGATTGTGGAGGCAGTTGAGCATTATGACAGCCCTGAAGTTGTAGCAGAGATAAGCAAAGGCCTTGGAGAACCAATGAAGGGGCTTGATGTATCTGATCTTGAAATACATTTGCAGGAAAGGGGTTTATGAGGGTTGCAGTTGTTGGAGTTCAGGGAGATGTTGAGGAACATGTCTCAATCACAGAAAAGTCTCTGAAGAGTCTTGGAATTGATGGAGAGGTTCTGACTGTCAGAAAACCTGGAATTGTGTCAAAAAGTGATGCTGTGATTATTCCGGGAGGCGAGAGCACAACAATATCCAAGCTGATATGGAAAGACGGGGTTGCAAAGGAGATCATTGAAATTGCAGAATCAGGCTGCCCTGTCATGGGAACATGTGCTGGGCTTATTGTTATCTCAAAGTATGGTGACGATCAGGTCAGAAAAACCGGAACAAAACTGCTGGAATTGCTTGATGTCAGAATAAAAAGAAATGCCTTCGGCAGGCAGAGAGAGAGTTTTGAGGCAACACTGAACATTGAAGGAATAGGGGAGTACGATGCCATTTTCATAAGAGCTCCCGTTATCGAGGAAGCTGGCAATGGTGTGAAGGTGCTCGCAGAGTTTGATGGAAAAATTGTTGCTGTCAGGGAAAAAAATATTCTTGGACTTTCATTTCATCCTGAACTGACAGGAGATGTGAGAATTCATCAGTACTTTTTAACCATGGTCTGATTTTCTGATATTTTCGAGAGATTCAGCATACTTCTCAGGCAGAACCGGTGGAGATCTGAGGCCGCTCAGAGGTACAGGAAATCTTATCCCCTTTCTGTGAGTTTTTTCAAGATTTCTGGCTATTCTCTCTGCCATTTCCCATGGAAACGCAAACGACACCTCGTAGTCCTGGGTTAATCCAAAAACCCTTTCTCCATAGCACGTCAGAACAAATCTTGGTTTTTTCTCTATGAATGCTTCAAGGTATTCGCTGCATGATGCTCTTCCAAGAATTCTCGTTTCAAGTGCACCTCCGGTATCATAAAGAACGGCATGAACAAATCTCAGAATCTGGGCAGGCATTCCATGTATAACTGCAAAATCAGGCTCAGCTTCATCTCTTTCAAGCGGAAAAACGAGAATTCCAGCATATTTGCCAAAGTCAAGACCAACTATGGATTCCTCAAACTTTTTTCCAATTTCTGTGTTATCGGCATACCCTCCTGCCACCGCAAGCTCACCACTTGAATATAGCTCATCAGGCTTTGCAAGCCCGTATAAAATCAAACCAATCGGACATACAGTGTTTTCATTCAAAAAAACGGTCCACCTGTAGTATCTGGCAAGATTGTACCCCTGACAGATGGTTATGTTGTCAAATCTCCTGGCCCTTTCCGGAACTTCAGAAAGATTCCTGACCAGTTTGAATCCCAGCGGGAAGGTCTGAGGTTTCACATACTTTTGAAGCACATTTGCAAAATCAGACGGCTTCATGAGATAAATCAGCAAAAAGATATACTTAACCTATTCGATAAAATCATTCTATCAGCTCATATTCACTGGTAACCCTGAATGCTCCGGCATACTCTCTGAAAGGATAAACATATTCATATATTTTGTATAAAAATGTTTTCTCAAAAGAATATTCTTTCTCTTCTATTTCGACAACCTTGTCAAAAAGGTCCTTCATACTCCTTTCCCTGATTGCGTCGATACTGCCACTGAGAAGAAGGAAATACAGTGTAGTATCCTTTCTCAAAACAAGCCTGACAAGCATGTCATCGCTGCATCCACCATATATGCACAGGTGATACCCAAAGGCAATCAGAACTTCAGAGTCTATCTCATCATAGCTCCCGTATATTCTGCCCGGATATGACGGTGCATACTCTTCAAACATCTCAAAAACCGATTCAAGTCTTCTTTTAGCAACATCATTGAACGTGTACCAGCCAATTTTATCGATGCCGTGCACTCTGGTGATCAGCTTTGAAACAGCAAAAAGCACCTCGTTTTTCGGATAGATCACAAGAATTTTTTCTCCCGAGAGGGATGGTTTAATGTATTCAGATAGCATAAATACAGAAGTCCGATTAACATTGAAAAGAGTTTCGTTCACTCAATCAGATTGTACTGGCTGTCTATTTTAATCGACCCTGAGTGTTCTGTGTGGGGGTAAATAAATGCCTTAACCCTGTAAAAGAATTCCCTACCCAGAGGTGCCTCCTTCTCCTGGATATCAACTATGTAATCAAAGAGGTCTCTCAAAGCTATAAGTTTTCCATCTCTCAGAACACCGGAATACAGAAAATTTATGAATATCAGCTCGTCATCCAGAACCAGTCTTATGAGAGACTCATCTGAACTGTATCCTGTAAAAACATGGAAATGATATCCAAAACCAAGAATTATATTTCTGTCAATCTCATCATAATTCATAAATATCTTTCCAGGTTTTTCAGGAGCGATCCTCCCAAAAGTTTTGAAGTACTTCTCAAGCCTTTTCTTACCGATTTCATTGAAAACAAACCATCCAATATTTTCCCTTCCAAATTCATCTGCAATGAGCTTTGAGATTGAGAGAAAAACGTCATTATCCGGATAGACAACAAGACAGTCCTGCCCTTCTTCAAGAGTGCGAAATACATCCCTTAAAGACATCAATCCATCATCATGGGAGACTAATTAATAAACTTTTCCATTATGTGGTGGCTTCAATTCTTCTATTTATCCACCACAACACTCAAACCCATTTTAAACAGAATTTTCCTCAGATTTTGATCTCGGCCAGCTATCACAACATTTCCATTTACAGAATCAAATAGATCCAGAACACCTTCCAGATATTTTCTGGATCGCACGTCATCATCAATACTCCATTCGTATACGGTAGTGCCGAGTCTTTCAGCAATTTCCTCAGCTTTCAGATCTGCCATGTACACCTTCATTTTCAGCAGGAAAATTTTTGAGATGTCATCAAAAAAGGTGTGGTCGGTTATCATGGCATGAGACGGGAGTTCATCAATAAACCCCATCCAGTAAACCACCATCCCATCCCCATACATCTCAAGATACTGGTCGTACTGTTTTTTTGCATAGACCCTGTGAAGCTTTATGTCCCCAAAAAGAGCCTTGCTTTCAATCCATTTCAGCTTTCTACCGTTGATCTCAACACCATCTTCAATGTAGAAATCAGGAGTTTTTCTGGCAGGTCTCAACTGATGTTCATCCTTGAATTCCAGATCTCTCTCTTCAAGATAGTTTCTGACCATCACTTCCCCAATCCTGCCTCTTGCAAACTGATACCTCACTGCTACGGGAGAATATATGAAGTCTGAATAAATGGCAGACCATATCATGTTCTCCATCTCAGATGAATCGGGATCTGAAAAGGCCCTTGCTATTTCCTTTGCCGAGTATCCAAGAGCTCTCATCAAAAGCTTTATTCTCATAACAGGCGGAAGCCTGACCCATTCAGGTATCTTTCTGTATCTCTCCCAATGGTGGGCAATCTCGGGAAGTCTGGAAGCATAACTGTGATATCTTTTCTTTACATTATCTATTCTTTTTTGCAGAAGAATGCTGAAAAGTGTTCCTCTCTCATATTCTGGATTGGACAGATCTCTGAAATTCTTCAGGTTTCGTCTCAATTCAAAAAATTCCTCAGCCTTCATCTTTTATCCTCACCGAATAGGTGAAAAACCACCTTACCTTCCCCCTCCTCAGCCCGGCGTATCTGGTACTGGATTTGATATCCACCTTTACAATTTTTTTTGATTTTGGACAGAAACCGTCTTGCGGTATTTACATCTTCAAAGTAGACATCTATTCCGTATCTGTTTTCCTCGATCTCCACATTCTCCAGTTTATTTATGTGATTCATTACCTTGGAGATGTTTCCCCTGAACTGAAGGAGAGCCGGATGCTTCACACTAAAACTTTTTATTTCCGATTTAATTTCTTTTTCCTGAGCATGAAAGTAAATCTGGTGGAGATTGAAGAAGACCTTCAGTACATAAATGTCGCATCATCGAGAAATACCGGTGAACACGGATTGATAAGATTGATCCTTTCATCAATGGCAGATGCTGAAGAGATTTCAAATATCACCCCCAGAGATATAGCTGTAAAACAAACGGAGAAGGGAGAGATATTCTATGTGTATCTGAAAAAAAGTGGAAATGTGAGAAAAGCCCCGGTGGACAGAAAAACATACACCATTCTGAAAGAAATATCAGACTCCATCCCGAAAAAATCAAAAATCTTCAACTACACACAGAGAGAGATAGATGAAATTATCGCAAAATACTCTCCTATGGGAAGGAGGTACAGCCACAGATATCTAATTAGATCTGTAAAAACAATAATCTCTGACAATCTTCTTGGCAGAGATGTTGATGATCTCAAATCTGCAAACATTGAAGAACTATGGAGATTCATGAACGACTTTCACCCCATCTTTTCCGGAATGTGGGATCTGGATGAGGATGATGTGGCATTTGACTATTTCCAGATGCTGTCCGAGAGACATGGAATTTCAAGTTACTCTGAGATGGCCGAGATAAGTGGAGAGAAAGAGGAGAGAATTGAGAAACTCATGAGAAGAGGATGGTTCCGGAACTGTATGGATTCCTGATCGGAATTGTTGCAGGACTGATTCCGGGGGTGCACCCAAACACATTCGCATCCCTTATGCTGGGTGCATCAGCAGTGTTCATACCGTACTTCGAGAGTCACGAGATTGCGCTGATTATCTTCATCTCCTCAGTTGTATATTCAGTCGTGAACATAATTCCGGCTGTATTCATAGGAGTTCCAGATGAGGACACGGCAATTGCGGTGTTTCCTGCTCACAGACTTGTTCTCAGTGGAGAGGGGATGAAAGCGATATCGATTTCAGCAGTATCCAGCTTTCTCTCAGCTGTACTCTCACTGCCAGTTTTTTATGCGATTCTGCTTTCAGGAGATGTCATAAAAGAACTTGATCCCTTTGTACCCTTTGTTCTTGTCGGGGTGGCAATTTACCTGATTCTGCTTGAAGATGACCCATTTGGAGGCAGCATGGCAGGATGGAGAAAAAGGAGCTATGGTGCAATGGTGTTTATCCTGTCAGGAGTGCTTGGACTGATTTCCATGAAATGGCTTTCTGATTCAGACGTTTCCATTCTCTTTCCCCTTCTCTCAGGTCTGTTCGGGTTTCCAACACTGATAGCAGGAATGACATCTGAGAGGATACCAGACCAGAGTGAAGAAATGGACGTTCCTGATGTCAGGAGTGTTTTGAGGGGTGTTGGATCCGGACTCTTTGTATCACTTTTCCCCGGAATAAGTTCGGGAGTGGCAACAGCCCTCTCAGTTGGAAA
Source organism: Geoglobus sp. (assembly GCA_015522195.1). Classification (GTDB taxonomy): domain Archaea; phylum Halobacteriota; class Archaeoglobi; order Archaeoglobales; family Archaeoglobaceae; genus Geoglobus. The sequence goes on from WAMS01000057.1 coordinate 11,928, forward strand.
GGGTGATGATGAAAAGAGATACATTTCATCTGTGAGCTCCGCAAATACAGCAAATACAATAATGAACTTCGCAATCCTAATTTCAGCAGGAAAAATCAGGAGTGGTGTGGCTCAGGCCTTTTCATTTTTTGCGTCTCCTGAAAAGTTTCTTTATCTTCCATTTATTGGTGCTGCATCGGCATTTGCCGCTCTCGCATTTACACTTCTGTTTTCATTTCCAGTTTCCAGAATATTTCAGAGTCTGAATCCTGCCGTCATTTCAAAGTCAGTTCTTATTCTCCTCATAGCCTCAATATTCATAACAAACGGGTTTGAGGGGATTGGGGTATTTGGTGTTGCAGGAATGATCGGAATGATGACTCTATACTTCAGGGTGAGAAGAATTCACTGCATGGGGTCGATCATGCTTCCCGCAATTCTTTACTGACCCTGAACCTCCCTTCCCGTATGTGTTCATCAATCTTTCTCACAAACCTGTCTGAAGTTTTCACAACAGGGATTACTGCTGTGTCTCCCCTCAGATTGCTGACAGAATCTGTGTATTCATAAGTGTCATTATGGCTGTGATAGAGAATCCACCTTCTGAAACTATCCACCTCAGCAAATGTGGAGTGGGTTATCACCTCAACCACAACAAATCTGTCCTCGTAAATTCCACTGAGAGTTTCGTAATCAATAACAAACAGCCTGTTTCGATAATAGTAAACCCTCTGGACGTCAAGGGCAACAGCATTCCTGACAAAATCGTGAAGCTCGAATTTTTCAGGATCATCTACTACAGCAGGTCCGAGATACTGAAGGTTCATGGCGTGGTGCACTAAACTCTACATAAAAAATTACCTGACGAGGGATGAATTATAAATATAGCAGAACCAATCATCTGCTATGGAGAGACCTATACTCCAGGTTGCTCTCGATCTTTTAGAATTGAAAAGAGCAATTGAGATTGCAGGGGAGGCCATAGAAGGTGGAGCCGACTGGCTTGAGATCGGGACGCCCCTCATAAAAAGTGAGGGAATGGATGCCATCAGGGAGATAAAAAAGAGATTCAGAGAACATGTTGTCCTCGCAGATATGAAAACAATAGATACTGGAGGCGTTGAGGTTGAGATGGCAGCCAAAAGCGGGGCAGATGTTGTCATAATTCTCGGTCTGAGTGATGATTCAACAATAGCCGAGGCGATAAGGGCTGCGAGAAAGTATGGAAGCAGAATTATGGTGGATATGATAAACGTTCCTGATCCGGTGAAAAGGGCCAGGGAACTTGAGGAACTTGGTGTTGATTACATAAATGCCCACGTTGGAATTGATCAGCAGATGAAAGGAATGGATCCTCTTGAAATTTTATCCAGAATTGTCGAAACTGTCAGCATTCCTGTTGCCGGAGCAGGAGGGCTTGATGCCGAAAAAGCCGCTGACTGTATCTCCATAGGTGCAAGCATTGTGATTGTGGGAAGCAACATTACGAAATCAAGAAATGTTACCCGATCAGCAAGAAAGATCAGAGAGGCAATAGACAGAGCATGGAGTGAGGGCAGAAAGGTTGAGCTGAGGAAAAGAGATATTGAGAGAGAGATAAGGGATATTCTGATGAAGGTTTCAACTCCAAACATCAGCGATGCAATGCACAGAGCAAGGGCAATGAGGGGTGTTTATCCAGTTGTGAAGGGAAAGAAGATAGTGGGCAAAGCTGTTACTGTCAGCACATTTGACGGAGACTGGGCAAAGACTGTTGAGGCAATAGATGTTGCAGGAAAGGGAGACGTGATTGTTGTAAAGTGCTCTGGAAATACTGCCGCAGTCTGGGGTGAGCTTGCAACCAGAAGCTGCATTAACAGGGGAATAGAGGGGGTTATAATAGACGGTGCTGTCAGAGATGTGGATGACATAAGAGAACTCGGATATCCAATATTTGCCGGAAGAGAGGTGCCAAATGCAGGTGAGCCGAAGGGTTTTGGAGAGATAAATGTCAGAATAGAGTGTGGAGGCATTGAGGTCAACCCCGGAGACTGGATTGTTGCAGATGACAACGGAGTTATGGTGATTCCGAAAGAGAGGGCGTATGAGATAGCAAGGAGAGCACTTGAGGTGAAAAAGCATGAGGAGAGAATACGGGGAGAGATCGAGGATAAGGGCAGGACCCTGGCAGAGATTGTGGAGCTCTACAAGTGGGAAAAGGTTCAGTGATCTTTTTTACCCACCCTCTCAAGGTATCCGGGGGTTTCTGGCTCAAGTATCTCTCTGACCGAGTCGATAAACTCACCGTATATGTGAGCATCGAGTGCAAAATGACAATACCTGTGCCTTTCAAAACCGCACATTTCTGCAACATACTCTGTCAGAATGTTGAAGGCGAACATGTTTGCATGCATTGCTCCGTATGCATCATTTGATCTCATGTAAAACAATCCAAAAAATTCACCATTCACTCCAAACTGATAACCTCTAAGGCATGGTGGCTCGTCTGAATTGAGATCCCAGGGTCTTGAGATGCCGATGTAACAGTCCCTTCTTGCAGGATTCTCTTTCAGCTTTCCAATCACCGTGTATAGCTGATCAACTGTAACATCATCCCTCTGGCAGTATCTCGCCCTTTCTGCATAGGTGTATGTTTCCCCCTCCATCAGTATATTCTCTCTAACTTCCCTGTCAATGGATTTTGCGTGAATGACATAATCATGTGCGTAATCTATCCCGTATTTCTTTGTGAAAGGTGCCTTATCATGAATCTGGTTCTCTTCTGGATTCTTCACCTCAACGAAAAGTCTATGGACAAATCTGCTTTCTTCCTGTCCTTCAAAAAGCTCCCCCCACTCTGTTCTCTTCGTGCTTCCATGGTAGTATATCGACTCAAGTGCAGAATGCCATGCTGAAGAAAGGTAATCCTCAACTAAATGGGTTCCAAGTTCATGAAATCCGTAAACATCACTGTATTTTCTTCTGTTTGCTCTTCCAGCATCCCTCTCGTAAATATGTGGAATGCCAACAAGCATTCCAACACTTCCAGCCTCAAGACCGGATTTCTCAGCCATCACTTCAAGAGTGTAAGCCACCAAGGAAAAATTTGCATCAAAGTAGTTTATCACATCCATCGATCTCAAAAACGCGGTTGCATGAAGCAGATCATCAGCGTAAAGAAAGCTCACCTCAGTTATCGCTGGAGGATTGTTACACAGATGATCTCTGGGTTTCCATATCGGAATAGAGACCCTTCTTGAATATGGGACTTCTTTCAGCTTTTTTCCACCCTCCTCCATCAGTCCTGCTATTCTGTCGTAGTAGTTCTCACCGCAAAACCTCCATCCGCTTGTATCGGGCTCAAAGAAATGTTCTGCATCTTCTGCAACCACAAGCTGGGGACCAAGTCTGATTTCAACACCAAATCTCGATTTAACCCTGATGCCCCTGTCGAGTATTTTTGAGACAAGCATGTCCCTGAGTTCTGCCGGATCTCTGGCAATCAGCATGCTTTCACCACTACAATATTTGTCGATGGTGTTATTTTTAAGTTATGTGTTTTCTTAAAGCTACATTTTGATAAAATTTTAAAGATAATTTTAAAAATTGGTTAGTAAAGAGTTACAGATCTCAGTATTTCAGCAGCTGCTGAATGCAGAGTCAGTGCAGTATTCTCATGGCATTGAACACTGCTATCAGAGCCACTCCCACGTCAGCAAACACCGCCTCCCACATCGTTGCCTCTCCAAGAACTCCGAGTCCAATGAATACGAGTTTGACGCCGAGAGCCAGAATGATGTTCTGCCAGACAATTCTGTGGGTCTTCCTTGCAATTTTAACTCCCCTTGGAAGTTTTGAAGGTTTGTCGTCCATGATGACCACGTCTGCAGTCTCAACTGCCGCGTCGCTTCCAAGAGCTCCCATTGCCACACCAACATCTGCTCTGGCCAGTACGGGAGCGTCGTTTATCCCATCGCCCACAAAGACGATTTTATCATCGGGTTTCTTGGCCTTTTCCAGCTCTTCAACGACTCTGACCTTGTCCTCAGGCAGAAGCTCTGCATAGAATTCATCCAGGCCTATCTGTTCTGCTATCTCAGCCGCGACGGTTCTGCTGTCTCCTGTAACCATGACCACCTTTTTAACTCCCAGCTGCTTGAGCTCCCGAACTGCTGACGCTGCATCCTCCTTTACCTCATCAGATATGACAATGTACCCAGCGTAACTTCCGTTTACAGCCACATGAACCACAGTTCCCTGAACATCACAGGTGTCATGCTCAACATCGTATTTGTGGAGCAGTCTGTCGTTCCCGACCATTATCTCGAAGCCATCCACCTTTGCCCTCACACCATGGCCTGCAATTTCCTCATACTCCTTTATCTTGCTCTCATCGATCTTCCTTCCGTTGTTCGCAAATGCTTCCTTTATCGCCCTGGCTATCGGGTGGCTTGAGTGTGTCTCTGCAATCGCCGCAAACTCAAGAACCTCATCATCATTGAAGCCGTTTCTGGTTTCAATTCTTGTAACCTTGAACACGCCTTTTGTTAGTGTGCCAGTTTTGTCAAATCCAACGATTGTTGCTCTGCCGAGTGCATCCAGGAAATTGGAGCCTTTGACCAGTATTCCGTCCTTGGCAGCCCTTCCAATTCCACCAAAGTATCCCAGCGGTATGGACAGCACAAGTCCGCAGGGGCACGAGATGACAAGGAGAACAAGCGCCCTGTACACCCACTTTGAGAAGGGTTCGCCAAACATCAGGGGCGGGATCACCGCCACCATGGCTGCGAGTGCAACAACCACTGGGGTGTAGTAGTGGGCAAATCTGGTGATGAACTTCTCAGTTTTTGCCTTTCTTGCGCTTGCGTTCTCCACCAGCTCTAGCACCCTTGAAATTGTTGATTCGCTTAACTCCTTGGTAACCTCAACTTTAAGAAGTCCGCTCAGGTTCACCATGCCTGAAAGGATCTCATCCCCTTCTCTAACCGCTCTGGGAACACTCTCTCCTGTTAAAGCCGAGGTGTCAACTGCTGATTCACCTTCGATAATGACACCGTCAACAGGCACTCTTTCTCCGGGCCTTACGATTATGATGTCACCTACCTTGAGCTCTTCAGGCTTAACCTTAACAATCCTGTCTCCTGAAACCAGGTTCGCGTACTCTGCCTTCAGTGCCAGCAAAGACTTGATGGACCGCCTTGACCTGTTTACAGCGAGATCCTGGAAGAAGTCTCCCACAACGTAAAACAGCATCACACCAACAGCTTCAGGGTATTCCCTGATGGCAAAGGCACCGAGTGTTGCTATGGATATCAGAAAGTTCTCGTCAAAAACGTTGCCTCTGATGGAATTGACGACAGCGTTCTTGACAACCTTCCAGCCAACGAGCAGGTAGCTGACTGCAAAAATGCCAAAAACCATGAGGTTGTCAAGGTTGTAGTAGTATCTCAGCACGATTCCAGTGCCGAAGAGCGCGAGAGATGGGATTATGAAGTACAGAGACTTTTTGACGTCCATTTCCTCATCTTCATCACCTTCACGGCTATCACTTCTGTCATCTCCATGCTCCTTTTCAACAATCTCAACGTCCGTCTCCACTTTCCTGATCACTTCCTTTGCCTTTTCAGGGTCTCCTTTGATCAGAGCTTCCTTTGTTGCAAAGTTCACCAAGGCATACTCAAACCCCTCTTTTTTGAGCTCCTCCTCTATCTTGATTGCGCAGCTTGCGCAGCTGAGACCCTCAAGCCTGTATTTTTTAACGTCCTTCTCCATTTCTCCACCTCCTCTTTCTGCTTTCATCTCTCTCTTTCATCTCCTTCTTCCTGAGCCAGCTTCCTTCACAACATGCACCTGGTAACCCTCCCTTTCCTCACCAGTATGCTTCAGGGCTATATCGAGAATTGCCGCAACATGCTCGTCATCAAGACTGTAATACACGTTTCTGCCAGCCCTTCTGTACTTCACCAGCTTCTTATCCCTCAGAACCCTCAGCTGGTGAGATACTGCTGAGACTGATAAACCGGTGATCGCGGAAATGTCGCACGTGCAGAGCTCGTGCTTCGATAGAGCAAGAAGTATCTTGATGCGAGATGAATCGCCAAAAGCTTCAAGAAACTCAGCCAGCTCTATCACACGTTCGTCTGATGGCAGGCTTGAGGCAATGGCTTCAAGATACTCTCCTGTGCTCCCCCCGCTACACACCGGCATTTTCTCACTTTTTCTCATATTTGAACAATTGTTCAATCATTGTATTTAATATTTTCCCTTCAGTGATGCATCGTCCATTAGCAAGTGCATAAGCACGTGAAACTTCACTCCGAAAGTGTTATTAACAATATTTCCGATGCATGGAACAGGCGCCGGTGGTGTAGCCTGGCCAACACAGGGGCTTGCCGAGCCCCTGCCCCGGGTTCGAATCCCGGCCGGCGCATTCTGTTGAATCAACAGATGTGTCATGGTGATGACCGTGAGCCTGTCAAAATACATTCTGATTTTCGTGGTGTTATTCCTGATTTTCACGCAGAAATCACTGGCAGTTAATGTGATATCAGGAGACAGTGTTACTGTTGACAGAAACCTGAGTGATTCCATGATCACAGGTGGTGAGATAACAGTTACTGGGAATGTTAACGGTGATCTGATTGCCGCAGCAGGAGAGATTAGGATAAAGGGAAATGTCTACGGAGATGTGATAATGACCGGAGGAAATATTGAGATTGATGGAGATGTATCGGGAAAGGTCATGCTTGCAGGGGGAAAAATCACGATTGACGGAAATGTGGGTAAATTTGTCGTGATGGCTGGAGGGGATTTGAACATAGGGAGAAATGCGATTATCAGTGATGATGTTTTTGCTGCCGGTGGCAGCATAAGAAATGATGGTACCGTTAAGGGGAATCTGTCAGCTGCAGGAGGGCGTTATGTGAATTCAGGAATAGTTGAGGGATACGAGAACTTTAAAAAGGTTGAAGGAATTCCATGGTATTTCTCCGAGATATTTAAGGCAGGACTGCTGATACTCGGGCTTTTGCTTGTTTACATGATTCCATCACTGTTTGAAAAAAGCCACACTTTAATATCAGCCGGTCTGATTGAAAATGTTAAAATGGGGGCTTTTGGATTTGCATTCATTTTGCTATCAGCTATCATAGGATTTGCTCTGATTTTTTCAATTATAGGGGCCATTACAGGAATCTTTCTGCTGACAGCAGCAGCCATCGCAATTATGATGTCAAATCTGGTGGTATCCTATTCAGTAGGGAGGTATGCTCTATCGGGAAAAACCAGGAATAAGTACATTTACCTGACATTAGGTTTCGCTGTAATTTTCCTGCTGACAAAGCTCCCTTACGTGGGGGGATTGATAATTGTTATAACCACATTTCTCGGCACGGGAACTTTGCTTCATGTCATCTGGAACATTAAATCAGGAAGTGTGCAATTTCGTGAATGAATACTCCGATGTGAAACTTCAGCATAAGAAATTAATACTGCCTCCCGGCTAATCAGTTCATGGAAAATTTGCTGAAGAAGGTTACCGAATACAAGTGGGAACTGCCAAAGTCCTACAAAAAGGGAATGAGAGTCCCAGCTTATTTCTACCTCAACAGAAAGCTGATGAACATCCTTGAAAAGGGTGCAGTGGAGCAGGCAGCAAATGTCGCAACAATGCCGGGAATACAGATGGCGTCTCTTGTAATGCCAGATGTGCATGTTGGCTATGGCTTCCCGATTGGTGGAGTTGCAGGGTTTGATGCTGATGAGGGAGTTGTGAGCCCGGGAGGAGTTGGATTTGACATTAACTGTGGTGTAAGGCTTCTGAGAACGAATCTCAGTGTCAGTGATGTCAAGCCAAGAATAAAAAACCTCATCGATGAGCTATTTGTTGCTGTGCCGTCAGGAGTTGGAAGTGAGGGCAGAATAAGAGCAACAGACAGAGATCTTGACGAGATATTTGTTGACGGTGTCAGATGGGCAATAGAAAAAGGCTATGGATACGGGGAGGATGCTGAAAGATGCGAGGAAAACGGATCTCTTGAGGGAGCAAAACCTGAGGCAGTGAGCAGAAAGGCAAGAGAAAGGGGGAGGGGTCAGCTTGGAACCCTCGGCAGCGGAAATCACTTTCTTGAGGTTCAGTATGTGGACAAGATATACGATCAGGAGACTGCCAGAATCTTTGGAATTGAAGAGGGGATGGTAACGGTGATGATACATACTGGAAGCAGGGGGCTTGGACATCAGGTATGTACTGATTTTCTGACGGTACTGGATAGAGCGGTCAGCAAATACAAGATAAGACTGCCTGACAGACAGCTTGCATGTGCTCCGGTAAAGAGCAGGGAAGGTGAGGACTACTTTGGCGGTATGGCTGCATCAGCCAACTTTGCCTGGACGAACAGACAGATAATAACCCACTGGGTGAGAGAGACCATGAGGAAGGTTTTTGGGATGAGTGAAGATGAGCTGGGAATGGAGCTCATTTACGACGTCGCACACAATATAGCCAAATTTGAGAAGCACGAAGTGGATGGTGAGAAACTGGAGGTTGTTGTCCACAGAAAAGGTGCAACGAGAGCCTTCGGTCCCGGAAGCAGGGAAATTCCAGCAGTTTACAGAGATGCAGGACAGCCGGTCATCATTCCGGGAAGCATGGGAACACCAAGCTACGTTCTTGTGGGAACCGAAAAAGCAATGAAGGAGACCTTTGGCTCAACATGTCATGGAAGTGGCAGAGTGATGAGCAGGTCTGCTGCAAAAAGAAGACTCAGAGGTGACAGGGTTAAGGCAGATCTGATGAAGGACGGAATCTATGTCAGAGCCACACATGGAGCACTTCTTGCTGAAGAAGCACCTCAGGCGTACAAGAGCAGCGATGATGTTGTCGGTGTTGTTGACAGGGCAGGAATATCCAAAATTGTTGCGAGACTCAGACCGCTTGGAGTTGCAAAGGGATGATCAGGGAAATTGATGTAAAAAAAGGCACAGGAATCTCAGAACTTATTGAACAGTTTTCTGAATCTGCATTCAATGCAAGAAGACTTGGAGAGGCCTGCAGAATTTACAGCAAAATGCTTGAAGATGAAACATTTGTATTTTTCACACTTGCCGGAGCGATGATTCCGGCCGGTATGCGGAAAATTGTGGATGGATTTCTTGAAAATGATCTTGCAGATGTCCTTGTAACAACCGGAGCAAATGTGACTCATGAAATTGCCGAGACACTCGGGTACAGGCATAAAATGGGATCAGAAAATGCCGATGATGTTGAGCTTGGAAGAAAAAGCATAAACAGAATATATGATGTATTCATTGAGAACAGGGCTTTTGAAGAAGTGGAGAAATTTGTTTCAGATATTTTCCAGGGACTTGAAGGTGAGATGGGAAGTCATGAGATTCTGTGGGAGATCGGAAAGAAACTCCCGAAGGAGTCCTTTTTGAAAACAGCCTGCAGGAAAAAAATACCTGTCTTCTGCCCTACCATCCACGATTCTGTGCTCGGGCTTCACCTGTTCATTTATGGCAGGAAACTCAGATATTCTCCACAGAAGGATGTGAGGCAGATGGTTGACCTGTGTTTCCAGGACAGAAAGATGGGGGTGTTTATTGTGGGAGGCGGAGTGCCCAAGAACTTCACCCTGCAGGCAATGCTCTTAGGAAGGGGATTTGACTATGCCATCCAGATAACAACAGACTCCCCCCAGTGGGGTGGGCTCAGCGGTGCTACACTTGACGAGGCGAAAAGCTGGTGCAAGCTGAGTGAAGGTGCAGAAACCGTAACCGTTTACTGTGATGCAACGATAGCCCTGCCGCTTATTTACGGTTTTCTGGTAGACAGAAGAGACAAAAATTGATAAATTTAAGTTTTTATTTAACTTTTCTGTTTCACTTTCAGTCGAGCCAAAATCAATTAATACAATAAAACCTACTGGAATAAGATGTCACTGATCAGCAGTCCTTCTGTATGGAGGGAGTTTTTTCAGTATTACTATGAAAACGAGATAAACAGACTGGCAGGAAAAATCTCTGCAGGTGATGGTGCTGAAAGAAGCATTTATGTTGACGTTCTATCACATCTGACCTTCTTCAAAGAGGGGGTACTTGCTGAAGAGCTGTTCATCAATCCTGACAGGGTGATGTCAGATGCAATGCGGGGAATAGAGCTGACCGAAAACATATATGACGTCTCACTTGCAAACTGTGTTCCGAGATTCTTCAATCTTCCTGCTGCAAAAAGAGTGTTAATAAGAGACCTCAGAGCAGACCACATCTCAAAGTTTGTTTCGATCGAGGGCATAGTGAGAAAGGTAACAGAGGTGAGGCCTAAGATCGTTGAGGCTCTTTTCACATGCACAAGCTGCGGAAAAAAGGTCACCCAGTATCAGGAAACTTCAAGCCTGAAGTACCCTTACGAGTGCCCTGCATGCAAATCCAAGAGATTTGTATTTCATCCTGAGGAGAGTGTTCTTGTTGACAGTCAGAGAATAAAAATTCAGGAATATCCTGAAAATCTGAAAGGTGGGGAACAGCCCCAGAGCATAGATGTTTATCTTGAAGGAGACGTAACCGGATTAATAAATCCAGGTGACAGAGTCATAATAAACGGGGTTGTGAGGGCAAATCCAAGGGGAATGGGACAGAAAAAGCTTATTCACATGGACCTTTCCATAGAGGGGAACTCGATTGAAATACTCCAGCAGGAGTATGAGGAGTTCGAGATAACCGAAGAGGATAAAAGAAAAATTCTGGAGCTCAGCGAGGATGAAGAGATATACGAGAAGATAGTGAAGAGCATTGCCCCTTCAATTTACGGCTACGAGGACATAAAGCTTGCAATTGCACTGCAGCTTTTTGGTGGAGTGCCCAAGAGGCTTCCTGATGGAACAGAGATAAGGGGGGACATTCACGTTCTCCTTGTGGGAGATCCTGGAGTTGCAAAATCACAGCTTTTGAGATACGTTCACAGAATAGCCCCAAGAAGTGTTTACACAACAGGCAAGGGCACAACAACAGCTGGTTTAACAGCAACCGCTGTAAGGGATGAGGTTGACGGCAGATGGACTCTTGAGGCTGGAGCTCTTGTTCTTGCAGACAAGGGTATAGCTCTTGTTGATGAGATTGACAAGATGAGGGCTGAGGACAGGGGAGCGTTGCATGAGGCAATGGAGCAGCAAACAATAAGCGTTGCAAAGGCAGGGATAAATGCTGTTCTTAAAGCAAGATGCGCACTTCTGGGTGCTGCAAATCCAAAATACGGTAGATTTGACAGATATGCTCCGATAGCCGAACAGATAAATCTCTCACCAACTCTGATGTCGCGCTTTGATCTGATATTTGTCCTGACAGACGATCCTGATGAAAAGAGAGATGTGGAACTTGCAAAACACATACTGAAAACCCACAGACTTGGAGAAAAGCTCGAAAAGATGAGAAACGTTTCATCAGAATTCACAAGACAGAGCATTGAGGAGGAGATCCTGAAGGTAACTCCGGTTGTGGATCCAGAACTGCTCAGAAAGTACATTGCCTATGCAAAGAGAACTGTCTTCCCGATTCTCACCGATGAGGCTGAGAGGAGGATCACAGAATTTTACGTTGGTATGAGGGGCAGAGCAAAAGAGAATTCTCCTGTTCCGGTTACCGCAAGACAGCTTGAAGCTTTAATAAGGCTGGCTGAAGCTTCTGCAAGAATCAGGCTTTCAGATAGAATAGGGCTTGAAGACGTTGAGAGAGTTCTGGGAATTATCAGAAAGAGCCTTGAGCAGATTGCGCTTGATCCTGAAACCGGGGAAATAGATATTGACTATGCTTTTTCAGGAACATCAAAAACCCAGAGAGACAGGATAATGATGCTGAAGAGGCTTGTTGAGGAGCTTGAGGCTGAATACGATAAGGGTGTGCCGGAAGAGATAATTTTTGAAGAGGCAGAAAAACTGGGAATCGAGAGATCAAAGATAAGGGAACTCTTGATCAAAATGAGGGAAAAGGGTGAGCTCTACTGTCCCAGACCAGATCACTACAGGGTGGTGCACAATTACTGAGTTACCCCATTAATCTCACCCATTTTCTTGTAACAACGACAGTGCTGTCTGTCCTCTTAATCACCTTTTCAGGGAAAAATCCTCTCAGAAAGTTGTAAAGAAAGGCTCTCTCGCTTGCTCCAAGCAGTGTTATGTCATGTTTTTCAGCTTCCTCTGCAATTCTTTTGACCGGGTTGGAATCAATTATGAACTCATTTTCAATCTCCACGTCACCAAAATACCTTTCTGAAAGAGTTTCAAAAACTTTTTGAGCCTCCTTTTCATCCTCCGCAGATTTTCCAACATACATCAGCATAACTGATCCGTTTCTTTCCTTGGCGACGCATTCTGCCAGTTCACATGCAAGCTCCACGTGAGGTCCAGCGGCAGATGGCACAAGAATTTTTCTGAATTCCGGCATTTTCTCCCCATATTTAAATCTCACAACAGCAACATCACATCCAGCCTTCATGAGAACAGGATCTATCGTGCTTCCAAGCACCGCATCCTTTCTGAATGTTCTGCCCCTCCAGCCCATGATGACAAGATCTGCCTGAAGTTCTTCAACTGTTGCGATTATTGCTTCTGCCACATTATGCCCGGCTTTCAAAATCCCTCCTGCAGGAACTGAAATGTGCTCAATGATCCCCTCAAGAAATTCTTTCGACTCCCTTATCTCATTTACAACTGCAGAAGGTGGTGTTTGCAGTGGCACCCTAACAACACTCATCACGTACACCATACCATCCTTCTGTCTTGCAATTATCTCTGCAAGTCTGACAAGCTTCCTTGCAATTACAGGATTTGCCACAGGCACAAGGATTCTGTATTCTTTCTTTTCAACAGGAAATTCCGAGTAAACCGTCACAAATTCTTCTTTTATTTTCTTTTCAATTTCTTTTTCAGAGTAAGCGTAGTACACAAAAGCTCCTAAGAACATCCAGCCAACTGTGGCAATAAGGATGCTGAACCCATGTTCTATCTGGGTTATGAGGTAATACGATATAACAATCTGAAATACTATTGCGATAGAGGATAGCAGATAGGCAAAGGGGAGCTTGAAGCTCCTTCTCAGATCAGGGCGCCTCAGCCTTAAAATAATGAGTGATGCGTTTACCGAAAGGAAGAGGACTATGAACATGAGGCTTGCTGCAGAGGCCACAGCCTCAATTGGCGCGAGAGAAGCAATAGCCACAATAAGATAGCTGAAAAAAATGGCATGATGCGGAGTTCTGGTCTTTCTGTTGATTTCTGAAAAGATTCTGTGGAGGTATCCCGTTCTGCTCAAGGCAAATATCACTCTTGATGATGAGTAGATCGTTGCGTTCATTGCGCTCACAGTGGATATTATTCCTCCAGCAAGGATCAGATAACCGCCAAAGAGCATTATGCTGTCAGCTACTCTAACAAGACTGAGCTCTGCAAGCTCTCCAAGATACATCCAGCTCGGAACATCTGCTTTTATAGCTCCAAGCAGTGAAAACGCGACCAGGATGTATATTGCAACAGCAGTCCAGAGGGACATGACTATAGCCCTGGGGATATTTTTCTCAGGATTCTTCACCTCCTCTCCGCTCTGAACTATTATTTCAAACCCTTCAAATGCGATGAACGTGAGACCCAT